>DKYK01000009.1:1010-8842 GCA_002492415.1 Christensenella sp. UBA7102 | reverse complement strand
CGTTTTGTTTGAGTGTGAAAATATTTGAAGGAGAACGGTCAGAATCAGTCTTCGCCGCCGATGATCTTGGAGATATCGGCCTTGGCGTCGTCGCGGCGCTTGCCGAGATCTTTTTCCATCTGAGCCAGTGTTTTCTTGTCCAGATTGTAGATAACACCGAAAGAGATAAGCTGGATAACGGCGCTGAACAAATACATTCCGGCTGTCAGATAACGCATATTGGTAGCAACCTCGATGGTCTGATTGGCTTTCATAAGAGCGTCATATCCCAGCCAGGTAGCAAGGGCCAGGCCCAGGGACGGTCCAATGCCCTGCGCCAGCTTGCGGAAGAAAGAGTGCAGCGCGTAGGTAGTGCCCTCGTTGCGGGTGCCGAACTTCCATTCCTCGTAGTCCATCGCATCGGCCATCAGAGACCAGGAGATGCACTGACCGATGCCGCCGCCGACAGCATTCAGCAGCTGGCAGGCGATAAACAGCGCAAGGCCTTTGCCGTCCGGCGTGATGGGCAGAACCAGCATCAATACATAAGCAAGCACGCTGACACAGGCGCCCGCGGTGATGGCTTCCTTTTTACCAAACTTGGTGACGATTTTGCCGACAAACGGAATGAACAGGAACAGGCCGACATAAGAGGACATGGCGACCAGGCCCGAAATCTGCGCATTTTTGAAATAAGACTGGAACATGATCTGCTGAGCGGTAGAAGCGCCATACATACCGATGAACAAGCCCACAGGAGCCAGCGTGGCGCCCACTGCCGCGCGGTTGCGCAGGAAGTGGCCGGTGGCCTTCAGCGGGTTGAACTTGGGGGCGTCTTCCTTCAGCGCGACCTGCGTATCCACACGCACGACGGTGTTGCGGATCATAAACTGGAAAGCGATGAAGCCAAGAATGCCCATGACGAGCGCGATGATGAAGATACGCTCACCACGCAGATTATTGGTGGCATCGTAAATCAGGAACGGGAGAATAATCTGGCAGGACATGCTGCCAGCCATGGAACCCACGGAACGACCGGTGGAAAGCTTCGCACGCTCGACCGGATCAGCCGTGATCAGAGAAAGCATGGAGCCGTAAGGAACGTTGGCAACGGTGTAGAACGCATCCCACAGGATATAGCCGGCCACGAACAGAATGCACTTTACAACGTAGGGAGCGCCTGTCCAGGGCACGAAGCACAGAGCGCCGGCCACCAGCAGGCCGACAGAACCGGCCCAGATGTAGGCAAGGAATTTGTTGCGCTTGTACTGACGCTTGTCCGCGTCGACCATCGCGCCGATCACAGGGTCGTTGATCGCATCCCAAACCTGCACGAGCAGCAGAAGGGAAGCCATCAGGATGGAATCGATGCCCATGTACTGCGTCCAGAAAATGGTGAGCGTGCCTTTCAGCGCGAAGCTCATGTTACAGCCGAAGTCGCCTAAGCCGTAAGCAAGCACATCGCGAAAGCCGAATTTGCGGTAGCCCTTGGCGTCTACCGCGGCGGTTTTAGTCGCCATAGATTTACTCCTCCTTGCGGGCCGGAGCCCTGATTGATGAAAGCGTGAAATACCGCGCTTGTCACTATTCACATATTAGCACGGAATGAAAAACTTGAATTTGTGAATATTGTGTTAATAATTGCAAATGTTGCGTGAATAGCATTTTAGACATATATTTATTATAAAAATCAAAAATAAATACTATAAACAGTAAAAAATTTTCTCTTGACAACTGTTGAAACAAAGAAAATACGCCTTAACGGTTTCTTAACACTGCGTTCGACAGCCGTAAGCCGGCATTGTTTTCGGATTTTGACCGCCGCTTCCCGGAAGATTGCAAAACTTGCCGGCGGCAAAAAGGTATAAATCGAAACACGAGAGTAGAATTTTTAAGCAAAAGGTTGTAGAATAAATATCAGGGCGGGTGGAATGCCGCGCCCGCAGAATGTGCAGTCCCCCGCGCACCGTCCGGCAGGGCGGGTGAGGGGAGAGCTTTTATTACATTATATAGGGGAGAGGATTATTTATGGCAAACCGCATCGTACTGAATACGGTATCCTATCACGGCAAGGGCGCGATTGGGAACATCGTCCCCGAACTGGCGGCACGCGGCTTTCAAAAGGCTTTTGTGTGCTCTGACCCGGACCTCATTCGATTCAATGTAACCAAAAAGGTGACGGACCTGCTGGACGCAGCGGGCTTTGCCTATGAGGTATACAGCGACATCAAGCCCAATCCTACTATTGAGAACGTTCAGACGGGCGTGGCCGCGTTCCGAAAGAGCGGGGCGGACTGCATCGTAGCCATCGGCGGCGGTTCCTCCATGGACACCGCCAAAGCCATCGGGGTCATCATCGAGAACCCGGAATTTGCCGATGTGCGCAGCCTGGAGGGCGTAGCACCCACGAAGAAGCACGCCGTGTTTACCATTGCGGTGCCGACCACCGCGGGTACTGCCGCTGAAGTGACCATCAACTACGTCATCACCGATGTGGAGAAAAAACGCAAGTTCGTGTGCGTGGATACCAACGATATCCCCGAGGTTGCGGTCATTGACCCGGATATGATGGCAAGCATGCCCAAAGGCCTGACGGCCGCCACGGGCATGGACGCGCTGACGCACGCCATCGAGGGCTACACCACAAAGGCGGCATGGGAAATGACGGACATGTTCCATCTGAAAGCCATTGAGCTGATCGCCAGGCATCTGCGCGGCGCTGTGGAAAACACAGCCGAGGGCCGCGAGGGCATGGCGCTGGCGCAGTATGTGGCGGGCATGGGGTTTTCCAACGTGGGCCTGGGCATCGTACACAGCATGGCGCACGGTCTGGGCGCGCTGTATGATACGCCTCACGGTGTTGCCAACGCGATCATCCTGCCGGTCGTCATGGAATACAACGCGCCGTACACGGGCGAAAAATACCGGGAGATCGCCCGCGCCATGGGCGTGGAAGGCGTGGACGCAATGACGCAGGAGGAATACCGCAAGGCCGCCTGCGACGCTGTGCGCAAGCTGGGACAGGACGTGGGCATTCCCGCGGACCTGAAAGCCATTGTGAAGGACGAGGACGTGCAGTTCCTTGCCGAGAGCGCCTTTGCGGATGCGTGCCGTCCGGGCAACCCGCGCGACACCAGTGTGGAGGAAATTGCCGCGCTGTACCGCAGTATGATGTAAAACAGAGCCGCCGCGGCGGCTGCCGGCCCGGGGCATACGCTCCGGGCTGTTTTTTGTCGAAACCGTAAAAGAAACGTCGTTTCTGTTTGACTTTGGGCGTGTTCCGGGATTATACTGAAAGAGTTGAAGCCCCGCGCCTTGGGAGGGGTGCGGGAGGCGTTCAAAACAAAACGGAAAGGGACAGGGTGCTATGAAGTTTTTTATCGACACAGCAAACGTGGAGGACATCAAAAAAGCCAACGATATGGGCGTTATCTGCGGCGTGACGACGAACCCCAGCCTGATTGCAAAAGAGGGACGGGATTTCGGTGAGGTCATCCGTGAGATCGCGTCCATTGTGGACGGCCCCATCTCCGGCGAGGTAAAGGCCACCACCGAGGACGCCGCGGGCATGATCGCGGAAGGCCGTGAGATCGCGGCGATCCATCCGAACATGGTGGTGAAAATTCCCATGACGGTGGAGGGCCTGAAAGCGACCAAGGTGCTTTCCGCAGAGGGCATCAAGTGCAATGTGACGTTGATTTTCAGCGCGAACCAGGCGCTTCTGGCTGCGCGCGCGGGCGCGGCGTACGTCAGCCCGTTCCTGGGCCGTCTGGACGACATCAGCATGCCGGGCATTGATTTGGTGCGCACCATTGCGGATATGTTCGCCCTGTATGACGATATCCATACGGAGATCATTGCGGCCAGTGTGCGCAACCCTGTGCATGTGACGGACTGCGCGCTTGCGGGCGCGGACATCGCCACGGTACCGTACAGCGTCATCGAGCAGATGACAAAGCATCCGCTGACGGATGCGGGCATCGCAAAATTCCGGGCCGACTACGAACAGGTGTTCGGAAAATAATTCAAGCCATACAGGCGGGGCCGCGGCTGCGGCCCCGCCTTTTTGTTTCTGCTTGTAAAAGTTGCGCCGAAATGCAGAAAAACGTGGCGCACAGGCGCATATCCTGTTACAATAAAGAAAACAAGTGCGGATGGGGGAAAAGGGGCTGTCCGCGAAGGAGGAAGCATTTATGCTGCAGGAACTGAAAATGAAAAGTCTGAAAAGGCGTGCAGTCCCCATTGTTATTTGTCTGATTTTGGTGGCGGGGCTGCTGTGGGGGACGGGCTTCGGCGCATTCAAAGCCATCGGCGGCCCGAAGCCGTTGGACTCTTTGGATGTGTCCGAGCTGAAAGGGCAATACGTGGAGGCGGAGGTATACCTGATCTATGACTGGTATGCCTATACAGAGCGCACCAATACATCCACAAACCGCTCTACTGTCACAGAGAAGGAATACATTATTCCGGTAGGGGATGCGGAATATATGGGCCTTGCGGTGGACGCCGGATATATCAGCACAGCGGATGATTTGCTGGATGCATCCTATGAACTGCTGACAGGCGCCAGCCAGACGCCGGGGGAAAGCTTTACGGTGCGGGGGACCATTCTGCCAATGTCGGGAGAGTCGCTGGATTTTTACCATCAGGTGGTCGGCTATGACGACTGGACGGCCGAGGAGCAGCAGATGTTCCTGCCGTTGGTGCTGAAAGCGGATTACCTGGGCAGCATGGACCAATCCGGTACCTGGCTGCTCACGGCAGGCGCGGGCGTGGCGCTGTTTGCGGCGGTCTGGATGCTGGCGGGTGCGCTGACGGGGCGGTACCAAAAACGCATCCGGGCTTACTGCAAGGCAAGCGAGAGTCCGGAAGCGATGCTGGAACAGCTGGAAACGTTCTACCAGAGCACTGAGCCTGTGAACGGAGTGCGTGCAGGCCGGTGGATGATGTTCGAGACCGGAGGCAAAACGACAGTACTGGACGCTGAAAATGTGGCGTGGGCGTATATGCGCACGGTGCAGCACCGCACCAACGGCATTCCCACGGGCAAGACGCACGGCCTGGTGGTGCGCACGCGGGATAAGAAGATGTATGAGATATCCATGAAAAAACAGGACATGGTATACGAGACGCTGGACGCAGTGCAGCGCGCGATGCCGCATGTGGTGGTGGGTTATACGGCCCGGCTGGAGCAGATTTACAATACGCGCCTGGAGGATTTTGTGCGCCTGCCTTACGACGAAGCGCTGCGCGCCGAGCTTTTCGGCACGCAGGCTGCCGCGGAGCCTTATGATTCCTGAAAAAAGAAAGATGTTCGGCTATACGGCCCCTCCGGAGAGGGGCCGTATATTTTTTGCAAAATCGGTTGACAATAATACTAAATAGGTATAGTATGAATATATACCCCCACCCCGGGGGAGAGGCTTTGAGAGAGGGAACGAGATGGTAAAACAAAAATACAACGTCACGGGCATGACATGCTCGGCGTGCAGCGCCCATGTGGAAAAGGCGGTACGCGGCGTGCAGGGCGTGTCGGAAGTGTCGGTGAACCTGCTGACGAACAGTATGGTGGTAGAGAGCGATGCGCCGCTGGAGCAGGATGTGATCGTCAAGGCGGTGGAGCATGCAGGCTACGGCGCGTCGCCTGCAGACGGCCGGGCGGCGGGCCCCGCCGCAAAGCCGGGGGGCGCGCCCGCGCAGAACCCCATGCAGGCGCAGCTGAAAAACATGCGCATGCGCCTGTGGGTCTCGTTTGCCTTCCTGGCGCCGCTGATGTATGTTTCCATGGGCAGCATGGCCGGCCTTCCGCTGCCGGGCTTTTTGACAGGGCATGAAAACGCCGTGGGCTTTGCCCTTACACAGCTTTTGCTGACTCTGCCTGTGGTGTATGTCAACCGCAAGTATTACGAGGTGGGGTTCAAGACGCTGCTCCGGGGAAGCCCGAATATGGACAGCCTGATCGCCATCGGCTCCACTGCGGCGCTGGTATACGGCGTGTTTGCCATCTACCGCATCGGCTATGGCCTGGGCGTGGGGGACCATGCGCTGGTGTCCCAATATCACATGGATCTTTATTTCGAATCGGCGGCGATGATCCTCGCGCTCATCACGCTGGGCAAATATCTGGAGACCAGGAGCAAGGGCAAGACCAGCGAGGCGATCACCAAGCTGATGGACCTTGCGCCCAAAACAGCCGCCGTGGAGCACGGCGGGGTGGAGACGGTGATCCCTGTGGAGGAGGTCGTCGTGGGCGACACCGTGCTGGTGCGGCCGGGCCAGAGCGTGCCCGTGGACGGCGTGATCCTTGAAGGCAACACGAGCATCGACGAGGCGGCCATCACAGGCGAGAGCATCCCCGTGGAAAAGGAGCCGGGCAGCACCGTGATCGCGGCCACCATCAATAAAGCGGGATTTTTCAAGTTCCGTGCCACCAAGGTGGGCGCGGATACCACGCTGGCCCAGATCATCCGTCTGGTAGAGGACGCAAGCTCCAGTAAGGCGCCCATTGCAAAGCTGGCGGACAAAATTTCCGGCGTGTTCGTGCCGGTGGTCATCGGCATTGCTCTGGCGGCCTCCATTGGCTGGCTTCTCGCCGGGCAGACGCCGGAATTTGCGGTCTCCATCGGTATCTCCGTGCTGGTCATTTCCTGTCCCTGCGCGCTGGGTCTGGCCACGCCCGTGGCCATCATGGTGGGCACGGGAAAAGGGGCGGAAAACGGAATCCTCATCAAATCCGGCGAGGCGTTGGAGACGGCGCACAGCATCAACGCCATCGTGCTTGACAAAACTGGTACAATAACAGAAGGAAAGCCTGCCGTTACGGACATTCTGCCCGTCGGCGCGTTGGCGGAGAATGAACTGCTTGCGCTGGCCGCCGGCCTGGAGCGGCAAAGCGAGCATCCGTTGGCACAGGCCGTGCTGGAATGCGCCGCCCGGCGCGGCGTGCAGCCCTATGAGGTGACGGATTTCAAGGCGGTGTTCGGCAAGGGCATCGAAGGGCGATATGCGCAGGAGCTTTATTTCGCCGGGAATGAAGCCATGCTGGCGGAGCGCGGTATGGCGCTGCCTGCCCCTGTGAAGCAGAAGCTGGACGCGCTGGCCGGCGAAGGGAAGACCCCGCTGCTGTTCTGCGGCGAAAAGACGGTGCTTGGCGTTATCGCCGTAGCGGACACCGTCAAGCCTTTCAGCGCCGCAGCCATTGCGGACTTAAAGCGTATGGGCATTGATGTGACGATGCTGACGGGCGACAACCGGCGCACTGCGGAGGCCATCCGCCGTCAGTTGGACATCCCCCATGTCATTGCCGAGGTGCTGCCGCAGGAAAAGGAGCAGCATGTAGCGGCTCTGCAGCAGCAGGGGAAAACCGTCGCTATGGTGGGAGACGGCATCAACGACGCGCCGGCGCTGGCCCGCGCGGATGTGGGAATCGCCATCGGCGCGGGCACGGACGTTGCCATCGAAAGCGCCGATGTGGTGCTGATGAAAAGCGACCTTGCCGACGCGGTCACGGCCATCCGGCTGTCCAAGGCCGTTATCCGCAACATCAAGGAGAACCTGTTCTGGGCTTTCTTTTACAACACGGTGGGCATCCCCGTCGCGGCGGGGCTTTTGTACCTGACGTTCCATCTGCGGCTGAACCCGATGATCGGCGCCGCGGCCATGAGCCTTTCCAGCTTTTGCGTGGTGACTAACGCTCTGCGGCTGAATCTGTTTGCCGTGCGTGACAGCAGTCGTGATAAAGAGCATAAGAAGGTTCCCATGCCGGCGTTTATAGACGGCTTGACAGGAATAGAGCAGATGGCATTGCCAAATAAAAAGGAGGAAGATCAAATGGTAAAAGTATTGGATATTGA
>DKYK01000009.1:421-943 GCA_002492415.1 Christensenella sp. UBA7102 | reverse complement strand
GCCGCGGCCATGAGCCTTTCCAGCGTGTGCGTCGTAATGAATGCACTGCGGCTCAAGCGTTTCAAAGCCCATCCGGCGCATGCCGCCGCGGAGCAGGGGGCGCCCCTTTCGCCCATGCCCGCCCAGCCGCGCGCCGAACGGATAGAATTGCCTCAAAATGAGAATATCAACAAAAACGACAGGGAGGAAAAACAAATGAAGACCATTACACTGATTATCGAAGGGATGATGTGCCAGAACTGCCGCAGCCATGTGGACAAGGCGCTGAACGGGATTTCGGGCGTTGCCGCGAATGTAAGCCTGGAAGAGAAAAAGGCCGTATGTACTGTGGAGGACGGCGTGAGCGCCGATACACTGAAGGCCGCCGTGGAAGATGCGGGCTACACCGTCATTTCGGTGGAATAAGCTGTGCGGGCGGATAAGCAGACGGTCACGCGGCTGCTGAAAACGGCGCGCGGCCAGTTGGACGGCATCCTTGCCATGGTGGAGAACGACCGTTACTGCGTGGACATTTCCAATCAG
>DKYK01000009.1:0-140 GCA_002492415.1 Christensenella sp. UBA7102 | reverse complement strand
TACTGCGTGGACATTTCCAATCAGGTGATGGCCACGCAGTCCATCCTCACCAAGGCGAACAAAGAAATCTTAAAAGCGCATATCGGCGGCTGCGTGCAGGAGGCGTTTGAAAGCGGAGACCCGGCCCTGCAGGCGGGGAA
>DKYK01000058.1 GCA_002492415.1 Christensenella sp. UBA7102 | reverse complement strand
ATGAACGTTGAGCTGATCACCCCCATCGCCATTGAGAAGGGCCGGCGTTTCGCTATCCGCGAGGGCGGCCGTACCGTCGGCTCCGGCGTTGTCATCAAGGTCATCGAGTAATTGCAATGAAAAACCTCGCTTGTGCACCTGCACAAGCGAGGTTTTTTTCTTATTGTATATTGATATTTTTGATAATGTATGTTAAGATAAAGAAAAGAAAGAGGTGATTACAAATGGATAAATAAAATGAAAGCGAAACAAAGACGACAGGAAAAAGAGGGTAAACAATGAAGAAGATGCTCCTGTTCTTGGTTCTCGTGATGGCACTGACCCTATTTGTGGCACCCCAAGTAGCAGCGGCGACTCCGACGTACGATAAAATGGTTCCTTTGAGCTTAATTCTTACACAATTAGGCTTTGATCCGAACACAACTGAAATCAAACTAACGGAAGTAAAGAACACGCCGTTGGGTGAATCAACGCCCCGGTCTGGTGAAGAGGAGAAGTATGGTGCAATCGGCGTCAGGACGATTGTCAATGAACGAGCTGGTGAAAGCCAGTTACAAAAGATAGAAGAAGGATGCTTACTGATCGCTATCATCCGGACACAAATGATGCGCCCGTGAACTTCTATAGCCGCTATATAAAAAATAATCCGGCGACAGGGACGTTGTATACCAACTCTCATACGTGGCCTTATGGGTTTGAAGGCGCAAGTTCCGTATCAAGTTCGACAGGAATTTATGTGCAGCCATCCAGCCTCTTTACATTCAGGATAGGCGCTCATATTGAATGCAAAAATTTGACGACAGGGAATGTATCTGTGGCAGACCCGGAATATACGATAGAGTAGGCGGGCAAAGAAGTGTGAAGTTTGTAAAGAAGGGGGATGTAGGTGAAAAGAACAGTGATCTTTTCGATTGACGCAATCCTCTGGGCGCTGGCGGCGTGGCTCAACAGCGGATACATGCAGATGCGGCTGCCCGCGGAGGGGTTGGCACTGCTGATGAGCGTTCAGGCGGTGGTCAGCGGCTGGCTGCTCAGCGGGGAACGCTTGACGGGCAGGGGCGCGGTGTGGGGCGCGCTGAGCGGCTTGTCCGCGCTGTTGGCGTGCGCGGCGGCCTGGGCGCTGCCGGAGATTTACCTGCCTCAGGGGACGATAATGGCGCTTGAAAAGCAGGAGCTGCTCCTCACAGCGCTGGGCGGTGCGGTGTGCGTGGCCTCGGTGTGCGCACAGAGGGGCGCTTGGGGACGCAAAGCAGTGGCGCTGATCGGGTTTGCGGTGCTGTTGGCGACGGGATGCGTATTTCTGCGCATACGGGAGCCCTTCGGCCAGAATCAGTCGGCGCTTGCACGTTTGGGCGTGCTGCCGCTGCTGCTGGCGCTGAACACGGCGATTGCCGCCCCGCAGTCTGCGCCGCGGTCGAGCCGTGCACGCGCGGCTTATGGCGTCACGTCGCTGCTGCTGCTCGGGTATGCCGGCTGGATGCTGGCGGCGCTGACGCAGTTCGCCCTGGGCATGTTTAAGGGTTCCATCTCGCCGCGCTATTCGCCGATGTGGATTTGGGGCGTGCGGCAGGCGCTGCCGCTGACGGCGATGTTTGCAGGAAGTCTGCTGGCTGTGCGCGCGGTGCAGCCCAAGCGAGCATAAACAACCGGAGAGGAAGAATACTGCTTCCTCTCCGGTTTGATTTGGCGCGTCTCGGCGCTTTACCGGTTCATCTCGCTCTGAGGGCCGGTGGACTGGTGGTTGCGGATGATGGAAGTGATCTCCGCAAAGTCAGAGGAGGGCAGGTCGCCGGGGATGGTGTTCTTGACGGAGCTGGTGGCGTTGCCGAACTGCAGGGCCTTGAGCGGATCGCCGTACTGCAGCAGGCCGAAGAGCACGCCGGCCACGTAAGCGTCGCCCGAACCCAGGCGGTCCACCACGTCGATGTTTTCATAGGGCGGCTCGGTGTAGAAGGCGTCAGTGGCGCGATCGTAGAGTATGGAGCCGAAGGTGTGCTGCTTGGGGCTGATGACGGTGCGCTGCGTGGAGGCCACGATGCGCACGCCGTACTGCTCGCAGTAGCTTTTGAGGATGCCCTGCAGGTCGCCCGTCTTGCGGAACATGCGGCGGCTGGTCTCCTCGGAGACGAAGAGTATGTCCACATCGGGCAGAATGCGCTCGATGGCGGCGCGCGCTTCCTCTTCACTCCAGAGGTTGGCGCGGTAGTTGACGTCAAAGGAGATCTGCGCGCCGCCCGCCTTGAAGCGGCGGATGAGCTCGGTGGACACCTCACGCGCGTTGTCGCTCAGCGCCAGCGAGATGCCGCTGGTGTGGAAAACCCGCGTGTCGGCGTACACCGACTCGGGAATCTCGTCCAGGCAGATGCGGTTGACGGAGGAGTTCTTGCGGTCGTATACGATGGAGGGCTTGCGGGGATAGGCGCCGTTTTCATAGTAATACACGCCCAGGCGCGCCTCGTCGCTGTCGTCATAGACCAGGTAGTCGTCCGACACACCCAGGAAGCGGATGCGGTTCTTGATGAAGGTGCCCAGCGCATTGTGCGGCAGCTTGGAGAGCATGCCCGTGCGCAGGCCCAGCAGCGACACGCCCGAGGCCACGTTCAGCTCCGCGCCGCCCGCGCGCTTTTCCAGCAGCTCGCCGCGCACCAGGCGCTCGTTGGCGGAGGGCGAGAGCCGCAGCATGATTTCGCCAAAGCACATCAGGTCAAAGGATTTGGATTCATTGCGTTCCATGAAAAACAACTCCCCTTTTGGTTGGTTTTTGCGAACCGCCTCTGTTTGTCGCGGCCGCTCTGATCTTATTGTAGGGCAAAAAGAAAGCGGCTGTCAATAAAGACTGTAAGATTTGGCGCGCAAAGCTGTGTATAGAAGTGAAAGCGAGGTGAAGGAAGATGGAGGATGCAAAAATCGTTCAGCTCTACTGGGACAGGGACGAGCGGGCAATTCCCGCTACAGCGGAAAAATATGGCGGCTACCGCGCATCCATCGCGCGGAATATACTGGGCAGCCGGCAGGACGCGGAGGAATGCGTAAACGACGCCTACCTGCGCGCATGGAACGCCATGCCGCCCCACCGACCGGGCCTGCTGTCCACATTTTTAGGGAAACTCACGCGGAATGTGGCGATCAACCGCTATTGGCGCAACACGGCGCAAAAGCGGGGCGGCGGAGCGGCCGCGCTGGTGCTGGGGGAGATCGAGGAGCTGGTGTCCGGTTCGGACAGCGTGGAGGGGGAGATCGGCCGAAAGGAATTGGTCAGCGCCATCAATGATTTTCTGGGAAGGCTGCCGGAGGAAAAGAGGCGCATTTTCGTTTGCCGCTACTGGTACTTTGACCGCGTTTCCGACATTGCGGCCCGGTTTGGCATGACGGAAAACCGCGTGTCCGTGACGCTGAACCGCCTGCGCGCGAAATTGCGCGGCGAGCTGCTGGAAAGGGGATTCGAGCTGAGAAAAAAGAGGATTTCTGTGAGGTTTTGGGCGATATTCGAGACGATTATGTGAAGGGGGCCAGAGAGAATAGGAAAGGGAATCACACGAGAAAATGGGTTGTTTGGGGGGCGGCGGCCTGCGCGTGCCTGATCTTAGGCGGAGCGCTGCTGCTCCATCCGCCGCGCGGCGACGCGCCGAACCCCGATCGCGTGCAGATCGCCAGCCCCATCCTGGAGGTTGAGTCGGTCGAGGAGATGGAACGGACGCTGGACTTTCCCGTGCCGGTGCTGGACAAGGCAGTGGACGCCTACATCGTGCTGGTCATCGACGGGTACCCCGAGAGCGCGCGCATCCAGTATGCGGACCAGACCACGTTCAACATGAAATACGGCAGCGGCGACATCAGCGGGATCTACGGCGGCACGCTGGAAAAAGAGGAGGAGATCGGCGGCGTCACCGTCTCCCTCTGCCGGTACGAGGAGATCCGTTACGCCACCTGGGAAAAGGACGGGTTTACCTACAGCCTGTCCGGCGGCGAGGGCCTGGAAGAGGACGTGGCCTCTCTGATTCCATAACGCCGCTTCGCGCTTTTCCGCCTCCTGACGGGCAAATCCGCTTGTCAGGGGCGGAATTTTGGTTTATAATTTTTGTAGTTGAATACAAGGGGGCAGAGCCATGCAGCTGGAATCCTTTGCGCGGGCGGTAGAGAAGCGCGGACTGACCGTGTACGGCGCGGTGGTCCGTCAGCACAATGAGCAGATCGCCGAGCATTTCTGGCGCACCGATGAGCGCATCAACATCCATTCGCTGAGCAAGTCCTTCCTCTCCTGCGCGGTGGGCATCGCCATCCAGGAGGGAAGAATGGGCCTGGACGACCAGGTCATCGCCTATTTTCCGGAGAAGCTGGACGCGCCGCCCACGGATTGGCAGAAGAAGCTGACCGTGCGGCACCTGCTGACCATGTCGCCCGGCCACAGCAAGGGCATACTGCTGGGCGAGGGCCGCGACGAGCTTGAGGACACCGACTGGGTGCACTATTTCCTCAACTATCCGATGGATTTTGAGCCGGGCGCGCAGTTCGCCTATGACACCGGCGCCACCTTCCTGTGCTCCGCGATCCTGGAGAAGGTCACGGGTCAGCATGCGGTGGACTACTTAAAGCCGCGGCTGTTTGCGCCGCTGGGCATCCGCAACCCGCAGTGGTTCACCAGCCCGGAAGGCATCACGCTGGGCGGGGGCGGGCTGCACCTGAACACGAGGGAGATCAGCCGCTTTGGGCAGATGCTGCTGGACGGCGGCGTGTGGGAAGGCGAGCGCCTGGTGCCCGGGGAGTACCTTGCGCAGGCGACGAGCAAGCAGATTGACTGCGCGGGCACGCCCGACTGGTCCTGCGGCTACGGCTTCCAGTTCTGGATGTGCCGGCCCGAGGGCGTGTATCGCGGCGACGGCAAGAACGGCCAGTACTGCATCGTGATGCCCAAACAGGACGCCATTGTGGCCATCACCTCGCACGAGGAGAAGAACCTGCAGGGCATATTGGACTGCGTGTGGGAAGAGATCCTCCCGCAGCTGTAAAAATACCGACAGAGGAATCTTGGGCATGAATTTGGAATTTCTGCCGTTGTTCAGCGGCTCGACGGGCAACAGCGCGCTGGCGGCGTTCGGAGAGACGCTGCTGCTCATCGACGCGGGGCGCACCGGCAGGGCGCTGGAAGCGGCGGCGCGCGCGCAGGGCTTTGACATGAGCAAGGTGCGCGCGCTGCTGGTGACCCACGAACACATCGATCACATCCGCGGTGTGGGGGTGTTGGCGCGCAAGTACGGCATGGAGGTCTACGCCAGCGAGGGTACCTGGGAGGCGATGGCCGAAAAAGTGGGGGAGATCCCCGCGCGGCAGCGCTGCGTCTTTACCCCCGAGCAGGATTTTTACATCGATCGGGTCAACGTGGCGCCCTTTTCCATACCGCACGACGCGGCGCAGCCCACGGGCTACTGTCTCACCTGCGGCGGGAAACGGGTATCGGTACTGACCGACCTGGGGCATACTAACGCCGAACTCCTGAGCAGGGTAGAGGGCTCGGACGTGCTGTTGCTGGAGGCGAATCACGACGTGCAGATGCTGCGCGACGGCTCGTACCCCGAGCGGCTCAAGCGGCGCATCCTGTCCCGGCACGGGCATCTGTCCAACGAGGCCTGCGGTCAGGCGCTGACCGCGCTGCTGCGGTCGTGCAGGCCGCAAGTGTACCTGGGACACCTGAGCGAGGAAAACAACGTGCCGGAGCTGGCCTATTCCACGGTGGCGCACATCGTGGAGGACTACGGCGCGCAGGTGGGCAGCGATGTGCTCATCCGCATGACCTACCCCGACCGGGCCGCCGAGGCGGTCTCCCTGTGAGCGGAGGAATTTTCGCGCAAGGGAGACGGTGGAATTGAAGAAGGTATTGCGATGGACTGGGCTGCTGGCCGCGCTGTGCGCGTCGGCAGTCCTTTTTGCGTGCGCGCCCCAGCCCGGCGCGCCGCAGAACACCCCTGTGATTGAGCGCCAGAGCAGCGTTGCGCCCGAGAGCCTGGCCGACATGGTGGAGCGGCTGTCGCCCTCGGTGGTGGGTGTGGCCAGCGTGCAGGACGGCAGGCAGGGCATTGGTTCGGGCGTAATCGTAAGCGAGGACGGATACATACTGACCAACCACCATGTCGCCTCGCAGGGCAGCGAGGTGGCGCTGATCTTCTCCGACGGCTCGCGGGAATCCGCCCGGGCCGTATGGAGCAGCGCGGCGCTGGATCTGGCGATCTTAAAGGCCGAGGGAAGCGGCTACACCGCCGCCAAGATGGGCAGTGTGGAAGAAGTGCGCGTGGGGGAAGAGGTGGTGGCCATCGGCACTCCCCTGGCGCTGCAGTTCCAGCACACCGTCACCGGCGGCATCGTCAGCGCGCTCAACCGCACGCTGCAGGTGCCCTCTCAGGGCAGTTCCGCCTTCATGGAGCAGCTGATTCAGACCGACGTGGCCATCAATCCAGGCAATTCCGGCGGGCCGCTGCTCAACGCGCGGGGCGAGGTCATCGGCATTGTCACGGTACGCGTGGAGGAGGCGGCGGGCATCGGCTTTGCCATCCCCATCGACATCGCCCGGCCCATCGTGCGGCACTTTCTGGAGGATGGGCAGTACGTCACCCCGCAACTGGGCGCCTACCTGTTTGACAGCGAGATCGCCCGCTACTACGACGCGGCCAGCTCCATGACCACGGGCCTGTACGTCATCGACGTGGAGCCTGCGGGCGCGGCGCAGCGCGCGGGCCTGCGCACCGGCGACATCATACTCTCCGCCGACGGAAGAACCTGTGATTCGCTGCTCGACCTGCGCTATGCGCTGCTCACCCACAAGGTGGGCCAGCAGTTGGAGCTGACGGTCGTCCGCGACGGCCAGACGCGCACCGTCGCCCCCGTGCTCACCGCCAGCCGGTAACGCCAGACCCGCACTCGACAGCGCCGCGCAGTTGGGGTATAATGAGGCCGAGGTGAGTGCAATGAATCGGGAATCCAGACAACTGCTCACGATTAACGCGCTGTACGCGCTGATTCCTGTGCTGCTGATGATCGTGCCCAGACTCTTTGCCAAGGCAGAGCTGGCCCCGTACGGCGCGGGCTACGCCGCCTATATGGCGTTGGTGGAATTCGGGGTCATCGTGCTGCCCGCGCTGCTGTGGTGCTGCACGCCCGCAGGACGCCCCGCGGCGCGCGCGCTGTGGGTGCGCAGACCCGGCCCGGAGCTGCTGCTGGTGGCGCCGCTGGCCTGCTGCTCGTATTTTGCGATCAACGGCGTTACGGTGCTGTGGACGCTGCTGCTGGGCGCGCTGGGGCTGGGACAGGTCCAGCAAACCATCGCGCCGCCGCAGACGGGAGGGCAGCTGGCCGTCGGTCTGCTCGTCATCGCGCTGATCCCGGCGCTGTGCGAGGAGGCCTTCTTCCGCGGCGTGCTGCAGCCCGCGCTGCACCGCCGCCTGCCACCCTGGGCCGCCGTTGTGCTGGGCGGCTGCCTGTTTGGCCTGGTGCACGGCCAGCTGGCCGCGCTGCCCGGACACGTGCTGCTGGGCATCGGGCTGTGTCTGGTGGCCTACTGGACGCGCTCGGTGTGGGTCACCATGCTGTGGCACCTGATCCAGAACGGCATCGCTCTGGTCATTTCCTACTTTTCCGGCGCCATCCTGCAGGCCTCGCAGGGCATGACGGGCATGGATGCCTCCGCGATGCTGACGCAGCAGCCGCTGATGATGGCGATCAGCGCGCTGATGCTGCTGTTCTCCTTCGGCGCGGGCACGGCGCTGTTCCTGGCGCTGCTGTGGGCCGCCACGCGCGCGCGCAGGGAGCGGCCCGTGACGCGCGCGCAGGAGAGCGTCCATCCGCTGGCCTGGTCGCCGCTGCTATTGGCGGCGGTGTGCATCGCGATCCAATACGCGCGCTCCGGCATCTCCATGTGGGGAGGTGCGGCGTAATGCGCGCGGTGTTGCTGTGCGTCGGCCGCCTTAAAGAGAAGTATTGGCGGGACGCCTGTGAAGAATATCTCAAGCGCCTGACGCGCTACGGCCAGGTGGAGGTCGTCGAGGTGCCCGACGCGCCCGAGCCCGCCCACCCCAGCCCCGGCGCCAACGCGCAGGTGCTGCAGACAGAGGGCGAGCGCATTCTGGCCAAAATTCGCCCGGACGACGTGGTGATCGCGCTGGCGGTGGAGGGCAGGACCTACACCTCCGAGGGCTTTGCGCAGCATGTGGAGCGCATCATGCAGCGCGGCCGGCTGGTGTTCGTCATCGGCGGATCGCTCGGTTTGTCGCCCGCGGTCTACGCGCGCGCCGACGAGCGCGTCTCCTTTTCCACATTGACCTTTCCCCATCAGATGATGCGCGTGGTGTTCCTCGAGCAGCTCTACCGCGCCTGCCGCATTGCGTCGGGAGAGCCATATCACAAATAAAGACCGAAATTGGGCATTTTTTCCACAGGATTGACAAATTATCTCACAATATCCCCATGGTGCGGCGAGGTTATCCACAGTTGATCCACAGCTTTTGTGGATAAAACAGTATGTCGGATGCGGAAAAGAGTTTTCCACAGTTTGCACACGTGTTTGTGGAAAAGTGGAAATCCGCTGTGGATAGAGCTCGCGGCCTGTGGATAAAACCGGGGATAAAAATGTGTCAACGCTGTGAAGGCAAACAAATCGTAGTTTATCATACAGAAACAGAGAGAAACGGAGGATTGCACCCATGAACGTATGCGTCTACCCCAACGGCGACCTTGCGTCCGCGGCGGCGGCGATGCTCATCGCCGGTCAGGTCATCGACAAGCCCGGAAGCGTGCTGGGCCTGGCCACGGGCTCCACGCCGCTGCCCATTTATCGCGAGCTGATCGCCATGTGGCACCGCGGCGTCATCGACTTTAAGAATGTGACGACCTATAATCTGGATGAATATGTGGGCCTTGGCCCCGACCACCCCTGCTCCTACCGCCGCTTTATGCAGGAGAACCTGTTCAGCCACATCAACGTGCCGCAGGACAGCATCCACATCCCCAACGGCCTGGCGCAGGATTTGGACGCGGAGTGCGCCGCCTATGACGCCGCCATCGCCGCCGCCGGGCAACTGGACCTGCAGCTGCTGGGCCTGGGCGCGAACGGGCACATCGGCTTTAACGAACCCGCCGCGGTGTTCACCACCCACAGCTACTGCGTCAAGCTCTCCGCGCAGACGCTGCGCGACAATCGCCGCTTCTTTGAGGACGGCGCGTCCATGCCCAGCCACGCGCTGACCATGGGCATTGCTTCCATCATGCAGGCAAAGCGCATCGTGCTGGTGGCCACCGGCGGCAACAAGGCGGCCGCCGTGCGCGCCATGGTCGAGGGCCCGGTGGATCCAATGGCGCCCGCGTCCATCCTGCAAATGCACCGCCACGCAACCATTCTGCTGGACGCAGACGCCGCAAGCCTGCTCAGCAGATGAGTAAAGACGGGGAGATTTCTCCGGGAAAGGAGGGCCTATATGGAAGAACTCCGCACGATTATGGAGGCCTTTGTCGCCTCCGGCTGGGAACTGATCGCCATCCCTGCGCGGCAATGGCTGGACGGCACGGCGGATCGGGAAGCGCTCGTCGCGGCCATTGCGCAGGCCGACGCGGAATGCGGCGCCTGCGGCTGCGCGCTGGATCCGCTCTACAAGCGCGCGCTGGAGCTGCTGTAATGGACAAAAAAATCCCGAGCACCGGGTGGTGTTCGGGATTTTCGTGTTTCTTCAAGCGATGGCGGAGGGGATTAACCTCTGCGAGCCTGGTAGCACTCGCTGCAGTAAACCGGACGGTCGTTCTTGGGGAGGAAGGGGATCTTGGTGGGCTTGCCGCACTCGGCGCAGATGGCGTCGTACATCTCGCGGGGACGGGAATCGTCACGGCGAGCGCCGCCGTTGGCCTTGCGAGCATCGCGGCACGCCTTGCAGCGGGAAGGCTCATTCTGGAAGCCCTTTTCGGCGTAGAAAGCCTGTTCACCCGCGGTGAAAACGAACTCGGCGCCACAGTCTCTGCAAACTAAAGTCTTGTCTTCGTACATGGTAAGGTATCCCTCCGATGATTTCTCTGCTGCTTCCCCGGCAATTCGAGCTGACCTGGTCTTTGCCCCCACACCCGCCAACTGGAAGGTTCGCTCTTAGCGGTGTCTCCGCCCCCACTACTGCTTCTCTCGGGATAAGCATCCCGGTTGGACTTACTCCTAGAACGCGCCATGTTCACCGGCAATTTTACCGGCTTATGTGGATCGCTTTGCCCGCGTCTGGCCTCGACTTTCAACCACAGACCTCGCGCTGCCTTTGAGCAACTGGGAATATTATAAACGTTTTCACGAAAAAAAGCAACAGCTTCCGGACAAAAAGTTTTCATATATGTTAAAAATAAGAGAAAATTTGTGGCGCAGTCGGACCTGTGCTGCCAAGGGCGGCCGTTCCATGCTATAATAAAACCAAATAGGGTCGGAGGAAGTACAATATGAAAAAAACGGTTTGGATCATGGATGCGGACATGACGCTGTTTGACTTTCGCAAGGCCGAAGCCGTGGCGCTGCGCAACGCCTGCGGGCGCTTTGGCCTCCAGGTGGGCGAGGCGGAAGAGCAGCTCTATCACCGCGTCAACGATGCGCTGTGGAAGCAGCTGGAGCGCGGCGAGGTGACGCAGGCACGGCTGCGCGTGCAGCGCTTCGAGCAGTTCGTGCAGGCGCTGGGGCTGGATCTCTCCCCGGACGAGCTGGGCCGCGCCTACACGCGCGAGCTGGGCGAGGGCTGCTATCTGCTGCCGCAGGCGCTGGGGCTGATGCAGGCGCTGCACAAAAAGTGCACCGTCTGCATACTGACCAACGGCATCGCCGAGATTCAGACGCGGCGCTTCCAGCTCTCCGGCCTGCGCCCCTATGTTGACGCGCTGGTGATTTCGGAGCAGGAGGGATGCGCCAAGCCCGATCCCCGCATCGTGGAGCGCGCGCTGCAGCGCGTGGGCTGCGCGGACAAGGCCCGCGCCGTGCTCGTGGGCGACTCGCTGACCTCGGACATGCGCGCGGCGCAGAACGCGCAGGTGGACGGCATCTGGTACAACCCGGACGGCTTGCCCGACCCCGGCGACAACCCCTACATCCGCGCGCAGGTGCGTCAACTCGACGAACTGCGGCAATACATTTGAAAAAACAGAGGAGATGTGCATGATGGACAAGCTCAGAGCGCGATACCATTTCCAGCCCGAAAAGAACTGGATGAACGATCCCAACGGCCCCGTCGTCATCGACGGAAAGCTGCACCTGTTCTATCAGTACAATCCCTACGGCGCGGCCTGGGGCAACATGACCTGGGGCCACGCTGTGGCGAAGGATTTGACCGTTTGGAAGCGTCTGCCCTGCGCGCTGCACCCCGATCAGCCCTATGACAAGGACGGCGTGTTCTCGGGCTGCTGCGTGCTCAAGGACGGCCTGCCCCACATCCTCTACACCGGCGTGCAGCCCGAGGTGCAGTGCCTGGCCATCGGCGATGAAAAAGCCGAGCGCTTTGAAAAGTATGAACACAACCCCATCATCGTGCGGGAAGAGGGAGAGCAGCTCAATGGCTTCCGCGACCCCTTTGCCTGGCAGGAGGACGGCATGACCTACATCGCCATAGGATCCGGCGAAAAGGGCAGGCGCGGCTTTGCCTTCGTCTACCGCAGCGAGGATTTGAAGCATTGGGAGCGCGTGGGCGAGCTGTGCTCGGGCGACGACCCCGAGGAGGACATGTGGGAATGTCCCAACTTCATCCGCTTTCCCGACGGCTCGGCCACGCTGCTCGTCTCGCTGATGAAGGCGCAGGGCGTGTTTGCCATGGACGGGACGTATCGCGACCACAAGCTGGACGCCGGCCCGCTGCGCCCCTTCGACCTGGGAAACAGCTACTACGCGCCCAACACCGTCACGCTGCCCGACGGCCGCATCGTCAACATCGGCTGGATGAAGGAGACGGTATCCGGCCGCGAGACGGCGGGCTGGCAGGGCATGATGACGCTGCCCCGCGAGGTGATGCAGTACGGCGACGGCACGGTGGGCGTGCGGCCCGTGGGCGAGGTGGCGCGTCTGCGCGGCGAGCGGCTGGCCAGCAAAAAGGAATTCACGCTGCGCTCGGGCGAAAACGCGCTCAAGGGCGTGCACAGCCGCAGCTGCGAGATCTTCATCGAGTTTGAGGCGGGCAGCCAGGGGCAGCTGGTGCTGGAACTGTGCAAGAGCGAGCGCGGCGAGGAGAAGTGCGTCGTGACCTATGACGGCGTGTCCGACGCCGTCTGGGCGGACTGCGGCCGCTGCGGCGGCGCAAAAGCGCGCGTGGGCGGTTATGTGGCGGGACGCGGCGCCACCAAGCTGCGCGTGTTCCTGGATGGCTCCGCGCTGGAGATCTATATCAACGACCGCGAGACGCTGACCACCCGCGTCTACCCCGCGCGCGAGGACAGCGACGGCATGCGCCTGTATGCCGAGGGCGGCGTGCGCGTCAGCCGTCTGCAGGTCTATGAAATGAAGAGCGGCTATGAGGAGGAATGAACCGTGAAGGCTAAGGAACTGATGCAGGAACTGCTTGCAGCGGCGGATCAACCCGTGCCGGACACGGTGGATACCCTGAAGGCGGGCGATCCCGACCGGGAGCTTCACAAGGTGGCCACCTGCTTTATCGCTACCCCCGAGGTGCTGCGCGCCGCGCACGAATGGGGCGCGGACCTGCTCATCACGCATGAGCCCACCTATTACGACCACCGCGACCACTGCGGCAACATACCGGACGATCCCGTGATGCAGCGCAAGAAGCAGCTCGTCGAGCAGACGGGCATGACCATCTACCGCTTCCACGACCACACCCACGCCGCCACGCCCGACGGCATCATCGCGGGCCAGCTGCACGCGCTGCCGTGGAAGTGCCGCCACGACGGGCACTTTGCCGTCACCCTGGAAACGCCCATGACGGCCGAGGCCATCGCGCGCGACCTGGAGAAATACTGGGGCATCGCGCACGTGCGCCGCACGGGCGACCTGAATACGCCCATGACGCGCCTGTGCATGATGATCGGCGCCTACGGCGAGGACAACCACTACCGCATGCTGCGCGACACCGACTGCGAGGTGCTCATCGTGGGCGAGACCAGCGAGTGGCGCATCTGCGAGTACGTGCGCGACAGCGCGCAGCTGGGCCTGCACCGCGCGATGCTCACCTGCGGCCACGTGGGCAGCGAGCGCGCGGGCATGGAGTATCTGGCCGAGGGCGTCGCCAAGGCGCATCCCGACCTTGAGACGCGCTACTTCGAGTGCGGCGAGGTCTATACCTACTGACGGGGAGGAATTGGGCCATGAAGCGGCCGGATGAAAAGAGCGGGGAGCAGATCAGGCGGACGCTGGAGCCCGTGCGCACCTTTTTGCTGGACATGGACGGCACCTTTTATCTGGGTGACCGCGTGCTGCCCGGTTCCATGGAGTTTTTGCGGGCGCTGGAGCGCACGGGGCGCGATTATCTGTTTCTGACCAACAATTCCTCGCGCAGCGTCGCCCACTACGTGCAAAAGCTGCGCCGCCTGGGGCTGGACACGGACGAGGGCCATATCCTGACCTCCGGGCAGGCGGCGGCGCAGTACCTGCTGCGCGAATATCCCGGCAAGCGCGTGTTTTTGCTGGGAAACGACTCGCTGCGGCAGGAAATGCTGCGCCACGGCATAGAGCTGGACGAGGAGAACCCCGAGCTGGTGCTCGTGGGCTTTGACACCACGCTGGATTACGCCAAGATGGCGCGCGTGTGCGACCTGGTGCGCGCCGGGCTGCCCTATATCGCCACCCACCCGGACTTCAACTGTCCCACTGAGTCGGGCTTCATACCGGACATCGGAGCCATCATGGCCTTCATCGAGGCCTCGACGGGAAGGCGGGCGGACGTCGTCATCGGCAAGCCGCATGGGGAGATCGTCCGCGCCGCGCGGCAGCGCACCGGCCTTGCGCCGGGGCAGCTGGCGATGGTGGGCGACCGTCTCTACACCGACGTGCGCACCGGCGTGGACCACGGGCTGTGCGCCATTCTGGTGCTCAGCGGCGAGGGCACGCTGGAGGACATCGACGCTACCCGCATTGAGCCGGATCTCATCTTCGGCACGCTGGGGGACATGATCCCCTATCTGTAGATCAAGGAGGCTTGTGCCATGGAAAAGCTTAAACTCTGGGAAAAAACGCCGCTGTTTGACGCGGCATTCGGCCAGGAGGACCCGACGCTGACGCCCTTTTTGCTCCCCGGCGAGCGAGCGCGCGGCGCGGTGATCGTCTGCCCCGGCGGGGCCTATGCGATGAAGGCCGACCACGAGGGCGCGCCCGTTGCGCGGCGCATGAACGAGCTGGGATTCCATGCCTTCGTGTTGGACTACCGCGTCGCGCCCTACCGCCACCCCGTGCCGTTGATGGACGCGCAGCGCGCCATCCGCTTTGTGCGCTATCACGCGGAAAAATGGCATGTCAAGCCCAATAAGATCGCGATCCTGGGCTTTTCCGCGGGCGGCAGCCTGGTGTGCACCGCCGCGACGCTGTGGGACGCGGGCGATCCCGCCGCCGTAGACCCCATCGACCGGGTCAGCAGCCGACCCGACGCCTTCGTGCCCTGCTACCCGGTGGCCAGCCTGACGCAGTTCTGGCACGAGGGCAGCGCGCACAACCTGTTGGGCGAGGACACCACGCCTGCACAGCTGCGCCGCCTCACCGCAGAGTTCCAGGTCGATGCGCACACGCCGCCCGCTTTCCTGTGGCACACCGCCGAGGACGGCGCGGTGCCGGTGGAAAACAGCCTGCGCCTGGCCAAGGCGCTGGCGGCGCATAATGTGCCCGTGTCGCTGCACGTCTTCCCCTACGGCCCCCACGGCGTGGGCCTGGGCGACGAGCGCTCGCCGCTGGCGGAGCAGTGGAGCGGGCTGCTGGGCGACTTCCTGAACACGCTGGGATTTTGACGGGGAGGTGCGGTGAAAATGGATAAAATCGAACTTTGGAAGGGCGAAGCGCCCTATTTTGACGGGAGCATCGGCCAGGAGCGGCCCTCCATCACGCCCTTCCTGGTGCCAGACGGCGCGGTGCACGGCGCAATGATCGTCGCGCCCGGCGGCGGCTACACCATGAAGGCGGCGCACGAGGGCGCGCCTGTGGCGCAGCGGCTCAACGAGATGGGCATCCACGCCTTCGTGCTGGATTACCGCGTGGCGCCCTACCACATGCCCGTGATGCTGGAGGACGCGCAGCGCGCCATCCGGCTGGTGCGCTACCTGGCAAAGGACTTTCGCGTGGACGCGGGGCACGTGGGCATCATGGGCTTTTCCGCGGGCGGGCACCTGACGGGCATGTGCGGCACGCACTGGGACATGGGCTATGAGGGCGCGCCCGATCCTGTGGAGCGCATGAGCTCCCGTCCCGACGCCATCGCGCCCTGCTACGGCGCGCTCAACATCAACCGCATGCGCTACGCCTCCTTCAACGAGGCTATGACGGGCAAAAAGGACATCGACATCTACGAGGCGCGCGCCTACTCGCCGGAGTACCACATCTCGCCCGCGACGCCGCCCACCTTCCTGTTCCACACCGCAGCCGACCCGCTGGTGCCGGTGGAGCTGAGCATTGAGTTCGCGCAGCGCTGCGCCGACTGCAACGTGCCGGTGGAGCTGCACGTCTATCCCTTCGGGCCGCACGGCATCGGCCTGGGCAGCGAACAGGCCCCCGGCGCGGACAGCTGGAGCGGCCTGCTGGGCGCGTTCCTGAAGCAGCACGGCTTCTGAGCGCATAAAAAAGGAATGTCCGCACAGGTCTGCACCGGCGGACATTCCGAAACTTTTGCGGTAGAGCCGCTCAGTCGAGCAGCGTCACCTGGCCGAACAGGCAGCGGATTTCCAACTGCGTCTGCAGGCCGTCGCCCACGAGAAAGACGCGGCTGCCAAAGCCGGGCAGCGCGCCCGAGGGCGTGGAGATGGAGCCGAACGCCGTCTCGCACACCGCCCGCACCGAGCAGCCCTGCGGCACGCGCACCGTCGCGTTGCCGAACAGACAGGTGACGCGGGTCAGACGGCTCAGCGGCGGGGTCAGATCCACCGTGGCGTTGGCAAAGAGTATGTTGGCCTCCGGCTCCGAGGCGTCCAGCGCGATGCTGCCGTTGAAGAACAGGTAGCTGCCGCCGCCCTGTTCGTGTCGGTGCGCGGCAAGGCCAAAGCCGCCCGTGATCAGGAACAGCCCGCTGAGCAGCAGCAATAGCGCCAGCGCCGCCGACCAGCCGTTGAACTCCAGGCGGAACAGCAGCTTGACCAGCAGCACAAGCCCCAGCAGGATGCAGTAGACCGACCAGAAGATGCGCATGCGCGTCATGAAAATCCCTCCTTGGGGCGAAAAGATCCGCCCGGTGTAGAAGATACGCTGCGCACGCCAAAAAATCCTTTTATACAGATAAAAATTCACAGAATTGAGGAGGAAATCATCAATGAAGGCAGAGGTATTTCTCAAAAACGCGGCGGTGCTCGGCGAGGGACCGCTGTGGGACGACCGCAGGAGCGCGCTGTTCTTCGTGGACATCGAGGGCAAAAAGCTGAACCGCGCGGCGATGGATGGCGCGCTGACCAGCTGGGACATGCCCAGCCGCATCGGCACAGTGGGCCTGACGCAGGGCGACCGGCTGGTCGTGGCGCTGGAGGACGGGCTGTACCTGTTCGATCCGGAAACCGCCGCGCTGGAACGGTTCGCGCCGCTGGAAGCCGACCGGCCCGAGGTGCGCGGCAACGACGGCAAGCCCGATCCCGCAGGCAATATGTGGCAGGGCACCATGCCCATGACGCCCGACGAGATGGGCGCGCTCTACCGCATTCGCCCCGACGGCACGGCGGAGAACATCATCGACGGCCTGAAGTGCGCCAACGGCATGGGCTGGAGTCCCGATCACAAAACCATGTACTTTATCGATACGCCATCCAAGGCGGTTTGGGCCTTTGATTACGACGAGGAGACGGGCGATATTGCCAACCGCCGCGTAGTGGTAGATTTCGCCCAGGCCGCGCCCGAGGAGGGCGGCCCCGACGGCATGACCGTGGACGCCGAGGGCAAGCTGTGGGTGGCGCAGTGGGGCGGCTGTCAGGTGTCGCGCTACGATGAGATCACCGGGGAAAAACTGATGAAGGTGGAGGTCCCCGCGCCCTGCACTTCCTGCCCCACTTTCGGCGGCGAGAATCTGGACAAGCTTTTCATCACCACTGCGGGCTTTGCAAAGGAGAAATTCCCGCTGGCAGGCAGCCTGTTCGTGGCGGACATGGGCGTGCGCGGCATGAAGGCCAACCGTTTCGCGGTGCGGTGAGCCCCCAGAGTACTGAGAGATTTCTCGCTTCGCTCGAAATTCAGAACGTTCTGGTTGCGTCCATCGAAAACGTTTGTTAATTGCGGTGACAATGCAGGGGAAAATGTGTATAATGTCGGTAGGATTAACCCCGATCAAGTGAAGGAGCAGTGAGCACAGATGACGGATATTGAGATCGCACGCTCGGTACAGCCCAGGAAGATCGCGGACATTGCCGCATCCATCGGTCTGGACGCGGAGAGCATCGAGCCCTACGGCCACTACAAGGCCAAGGTGGACCCATCAAGGGTGCCGGCGCACGAGGACGGCAAGCTGATTCTGGTCACGGCCATCAACCCCACGCCCGCGGGCGAGGGCAAGACCACCGTCTCCATCGGCCTGGCCGACGGCCTGCGCAAGCTGGGCAAGAAGTCCATCCTCGCACTGCGCGAGCCCTCGCTGGGTCCGGTGTTCGGCGTCAAGGGCGGC
>DKYK01000004.1 GCA_002492415.1 Christensenella sp. UBA7102 | reverse complement strand
CATGCGCCGCGCGGGGCTTTTTTGCATAAGCAAGCCGCCTTGCTGCAAAAACTAGGCGCAGATTGCAGGAAGGGAGCGCATCTGTATGAAAAGACTAGCGGCATTGCTTGCGTTGTTGCTGCTGCTGTCGGGCTGCGCCTGCTCCTATGAGGAGCAGGAGGCCAGCCCTGAGCAGGAAGCGGCGGTGACGCTCAAATACTATCTGATTGGCAACCAGGACAATCGCGTGCGCACGCAGGTTCAGCAGGTGGTGAGCGATTATGTGCAGCCGTTAATCGGCGCACGGGTGGAATTTGTGCTGGTCAGTTGGGGCGATTGGGATGCAAAGGCACTGACGGCGCTGCAGGCGGGCGAGCATGTTGACATCTTCTTTACCGCGGACTGGAAGAGTTACGCGCGGTCGGTGCTGCAGGGCGCGTTTACGCCCCTGAACGACGATTCGGGCGATCATGGAAATCTGCTGGAGGAGTATGGGCAGAACATACTAAGCGGCCTCAATCCCGCGTTTATTGAGGGCACGAAGATCAACGGCCTCAACTATGCCGTACCCACCAATAAGGAGCTGTGCGTGCCGCAGGGCTACCTCATCAATGCCGCTGCCGCGCAGGAAGTGGGCCTGGACGCGCAGTCTATCCGCACGGCGTGGGATTTGGAGCCTTATCTTGCCCAATATAAGGAGCTGTATCCGTCGCGTTACGGCTATCTGACCGACAAACGCTGGAGTGATGAACCGTGGGCGGATTCTTTTACCGCGGGATTGAACTACAATCTGCTGTCCATGAAGCTCGCGCCCGAGGCCGACGGGACCTACGATGAAACCATTTATTCCATCTGGGAGACCGAGGAGAACCGCGCCTTTGCGCAGCTGATGTACCGCTACGCGCAGGCGGGATACATCGATCCGGATGCCTCGCTGGCGCAGTATGATGTGCTGAGCGCGTTCAACGCGGGGCACTTTCTGAGCTACACCGCGCCGCTCAAGGGTGACGGCATCAAAGCGCAGGAGATGGCGAACGCCTCGGGCAATCCCGATTTGCGTTTGATTGAGGTGTATACGCAGCCCAAGGTGGTCACAACCACGCACACGGGCGGATCCATGCTCGCCATTCCCACCACGTCTTTGCATCCTGTGGAGGCGATGAAGTTCATCAACCTGATGCACGCCGATACACATCTGTTAGACCTGATGATTTATGGCGTGCCGGAGACCATGTGGACTTTTGCCGAGGATGGACGCGTGGAGCTGATTGACTCCTCCTGGTATTCCGCGCACGGCGGGGCCTGGACCATGGGGAACACCGTGTTGCAGCACGTCACCACCCAGGAGGACCCGGATAAAAACAGCCGCCTGCAAGCGTATTCGCAGGACGCGCAGCATCACGCCTCGTTGGGCTTCCGTTACTTGTGTCCGCCCGAACTGGAGTCGCAGATGGCTGCGCTCAACAATGTGGCGGAGAGCTACTATAACGCGCTGCTCACCGGCGGACTCAACCCGGATACTGCGCTGCCTGAGTTCATCTCGCGGCTCAAGGCTGCAGGCATTGATGCGCTGCGGCAGGACGTGCAGCGCCAGTATGACCAGTGGAAGGCCGAGCGCGCATCATAAGCATGACGATCCCAAAGGGAGGCTTCGGCCTCCTTTTTTGTTTGCCAGATCGTGCGCGCGGTTTTGTAAAATGTCGTCAGAGCACTAGGAAAAAGGGCGAATCTGTGGTATGATTGAAGTTGAAATGTGGTTTTAGGAGAGGTGTCAGATGGAATTTAAGGAGTACATTGCCGGGAAGATTACCGAAGCGATGGAAATTATTTTTGGCCAGAGCGTGGAGGGCGTGGAAGGCTTTTTGGAGACGCCGCCCAATCCCGACATGGGCGATTTCGCCTTCCCGTGCTTCAAGCTGTCCAAAATGCTGCGCATGGGCCCGCCCGCGATTGCGGGCAAGCTCGCCGACGCCATCGCGTCCGACGCGGTGATCGATCGCGTGGAGTGCGTGGGCGGCTATCTCAACTTTTTCCTGCACAAATCGGGTTATGCACAGTCCATCGTCGAGCGTGTGCTGCAGCAGGGCGATCAGTACGGCTCCTCCGATGAGGGCCAGGGCCGCGTCATCTGCATCGACTACTCCTCAATCAATATCGCCAAGCGCTTCCACATCGGCCACCTGTCCACCACGATGATCGGCAACGCGCTGTACAAGATCTACGAGCACCTGGGCTACAAGTGCGTGGGCATCAACCACCTGGGCGATTGGGGCACGCAGTTCGGCAAGATGATCGCCGCATACCTGAAGTGGGGCGACAGGGAGCAAGTGGAAAGAGGCGGCGTCAATGCGCTGGTCGCGCTGTATGTCCGTTTCCATAAGGAAGCCGAGGCAGACCCCACCCTTGAGGATGAGGGCCGTCTGTGGTTCAAGAAGATCGAAGACGGCGATCCGCAGGCCGTGGAGATCTTCACCTGGTTCAAGGACGTGACGCTGCGCGATGCCAAGCGCGTCTACGACATGCTGGGCGTCAAGTTCGATTCCTACGCCGGCGAGAGCTTTTACAACGACAAGATGCAGCCCGTCATCGATGAGCTGCGCGAAAAGGGCCTGCTGGAGGAGTCTCAGGGCGCCTATGTGGTGAACCTGGAGGCGGACGGCATGCCCCCCTGCCTCATCCTCAAGAAGGATGGCGCCACGCTCTATGCCACCCGCGACCTTGCAGCCGCCTTCTATCGCAAAAAGACCTATAATTTCTATAAAACGCTCTACGTCGTGGCCTACCAGCAGAACCTGCACTTCAAGCAGTGGTTCAAGGTGGTCGAGAAGATGGGCTACGACTGGGCCAGGGATATGGAGCACGTCGCCTTTGGCATGGTCTCCTATGAGGGCCGCGCGCTGTCCACCCGCGAGGGCTACGTGGTCTACCTGGACGAGCTGCTCGAGCGCGCCGTGGAGAAGGCACGCGTCATCATCGACGAAAAGTCGCCCAATCTGGCGGATAAGGACAAGGTCGCGCGCCAGGTGGGCATCGGCGCGGTGGTGTTCTTCGACCTGTTCAACAACCGCATCAAGGACATCGACTTCCGCTGGGAGCGCGCGCTGAACTTCGACGGCGAAACCGGCCCCTACGTGCAGTACACCCACGCGCGCTGCTGCTCGGTTCTGGCCAAGGCAGGGCAGATCGCAGCCGCGCCTGACTATGCCGCGCTGGACAACCCCACTGCCCAGGAGGTCGTGCGCACGCTGGAGCGCTTCCCCGAGGTGGTGCGCGAGGCCTGCCAGCGCAATGAGCCCTCGCTCGTGACGCGCTTCTCGGTGGAGCTGGCCTCCAACTTCAATCGCTTCTACTACGAAAACCACATCCTCGTCGAGGATCCCGCGCAGTCTGCCGCGCGCGTCAACCTCACCGCTGCAACCGCCTCCTGCATCCGCACCGCGCTGTCGCTCATCGGCGTGGAAGCCCCGGAAAAGATGTAGCACGCGACCGGGTTTGACGAGAAAGAGGAGGAAGCGTCATGAATTCCATCGGATTTGACAACGATCTCTATATACGCAAGCAGTCCGAGGCCATCCGCGAGCGCATCAGCAAATTCGGAGACAAACTGTACCTTGAGTTTGGCGGAAAGCTGTTTGACGACTTGCACGCCTCCCGTGTGCTGCCGGGTTTTAAGCCCGATACCAAGATTGGGTTGCTGCAGGAGTTTCGCGACCAGGCGGAGATCCTGTTCTGCATCAATGCCGCCGACATCGGCAACGGCAAGCTGCGCGCCGATTTGGGCATTACCTATGACATGGACGTGCTGCGCCTGATGGACCAGATGCGCCGCATGGGGCTGTACGTCTCTGCCGTGGTCATCACGCAGTACAAGGGCCAGCCCGCTGCCGAAGCCTTCCGCAAGATGCTGGAAATGCGTGGCGAGCGCGCCTATTACCACTATCCCATCAAGGGCTATCCGATGGACGTCGATCTGATCGCGTCGGACGAGGGCTATGGCAAGAATGACTTTGTGGAGACCACGCGCCCGCTGGTGGTGGTCACTGCGCCTGGCCCCGGCTCGGGCAAGCTGGCCATCTGCCTATCGCAGATCTATCACGAGGTCAAGCGCGGTGTGAAGGCAGGCTATGCCAAGTTTGAAACCTTCCCCATCTGGAACCTGCCGTTGAAGCATCCCGTCAATCTCGCCTATGAGGCCGCCACCGCGGACCTCAAAGACGTTAACATGATCGACCACTTTCATCTGGAAGCTTACGGCGTCACCACCGTCAACTACAACCGCGACCTGGAGGCTTTCCCCGTGGTGCGTACGCTGCTGTCCAAGGTGATGGGCGGCCAGAACGTGTATCAGTCGCCCACGGACATGGGTGTGAACATGGCCGGCTACGGCATCTTTGACGATGCGGTGGTGCGCGAGGCCGCCAAGCAGGAGATCATCCGCCGCTACTATCGCGCCCGCACCGATTATGCGAAGGGCCGCACGGACGAGGAAACCGTGCAGAAGATTGAGATGGTGATGAAGAGCCTCGACCTGTCTCCCGAGGACCGCAGCGTGGTGCGTCCCGCGCTCGAGCGCGCGCAAGAGACGGATTGCCCCGTATTTGCCATTGAAATGCCCGACGGCAAGGTGGTCACGGGCAGGGGCGCGGGCATCATGAATGCCGACGCCAGCGCTGTGCTCAACGCGGTCAAGTACCTGGCGGGCATCAACGACGACATCTACCTGCTCAGCAACATCGTACTCGAACCCATCGTCGCGATGAAGAAGGACGTTCAGCGCATCGCGGATCCCGTGCTCAACCTGGATGAGGTGCTGCTGGCGCTGTCCATCTGCGCCGCGACCAATACGGTGGCTGAGCTCGCCGTGGCCAAGCTGGGCGAGCTGCGCAACTGCCAGGCCCATGCCTCCTACATGCTCTCACAGAGCAACGAGGTGATGCTCTCCCGCCTGGGCATCCAGTTCACCTGCGAGGACGCCTATCCCAGCAGCGATTTGTATTATGTATGATACAGGCTGGCAATGCAGCCCCTCCTGATTTTGGGGAGGGGCTGCATTGTGTTAATATATCGAATGAAATATTAAAAATATGTTGACAAATGGTGAGGGGATGGGTATAATGTTAATAAGGAAATCGATTTCTAACAAGCGGCGCGTCGTGTACAGAATGGCCCTCCCTTGACCGGCGTCAAGTGCCTTCGGGCATGGACAGAGAGGAAAAAAGCTATGAAGAAACGGCTTGCACTTTTTTTGTGTGTTGTACTGATTATGCTGTGCACTCCGCTTGCGTTGGCTGATTCAGAAGAAGGGATACAGCCCTATGACTTGATCTCCTGCCCCTATTGCGGTTCAGGCATTGCATATGAGGTTTGCTTGGGAGATGCAATTGTGGCAGATACGGATACTCATTCGTGCAGCAGCGGGACCTGCACCATTACGCAGTACGATTGCAAGGGCGGCATTTACTGCCCAGCGTGCACAAGGACGTATCGGTACGGGCACCGTCATCCCTGCTATGTATTGCACAATAAATGTGGAGAATCCAAGCATACGATTTGCTATATTGCCGTGGACGGGTGGCCGCAACCCTGATGGAGTCTAAATTTCAAGGCGGAGAACAAACGAAAGGTTCTCCGCCTGATTTGTCAGTGGGGCTCATCGGACGGACCGGCGGAAAGGGAGGATCCTTCATGAAGAAACGGATGGCATGTCTGGTGCTGCTGACGGCGCTCCTGCTGCTGGCGGGATGCGCAAAGGCAGCGTCGAAGGAGGGCGTCTGGGTTGCGCACGGGTATTTGCGCGATCAGTGCATTGCAGAAATTGACGGCGTGCGCTACGCGTTCATCGGGTCAGAGGAGAACCCGGAGCAGCGGGTGTATCTGGCGCAGCTGGATCAGAATGGGGAAAAGAAACGCCTCGTTTGCAGTAAGGAAGGGTGCGCGCATGAACAGCAGGGCAGGTTGGCCGACCCCTGCCATGCGTACAGCGCCGTGACCGGTGGACTGATGGCGGCGGATGGAAAGTTGTATGCCGGAAGCCACAATGGAGAGATGGGCGTGGTGGAGTTTGACCCGGAGGGCGGGCCACCGCGCGCAGTGCTGACCGCGCCGCAGAGAATCTCCTGCTTCCTGGTGCAGGACGGCTGGATTTATTATGCGCAGCAGGATCAGACTTTTGCCGAGCCTGCGCTGCGCGCTCCGGAGAATGGGTACCGTATGCTGCGTCGCAGGCTGAACGATGATGGCGCGGAGCCGGAAAAAGTCTACGAGCGCGGGGGCGTAGTTGGCTACATCGCATGTGCGCAGTGTATCGGGGATAAGCTGGTGCTGACGGAGGTCTATCTGGAGGATGAAGACGCACAGGATGCCTCGATGAATCTGCTGCGCATGAATTTGGACGGCAGCGGCGGTGAGCTGCTCGCCGCGAGCGCGGGAGGACACTTCGCGGCGCAGGTGGAGAGTGGACTTGCGATTACTAGAAAAAATGAAGACGGGAGTTGGACTGCGGAGCTGCTGGATACAGCAGGAGCCAAGAAGGCGGAACTGGACCGCAGTCAGGATCGCATGATGGTCTGCGGGCAGATGAATACGGTGCTGGTAGACAGCGGCGCACAGCTTGCGCCGCGCACGCTGCGGGTATACAGCGCTGCGGGGGAGAAGCTTGGCGAGTGCGCGCTTGAGAAACAGTACAGTCCGCTGTTGGGCATGGACGAGCGGTATGCCTATTACTGGGATGGCGGAAAACTCATCTCTGTGGATTGGAAGAAACTGATTCCGTAACCAATGAAAGAAGCTGTCATCCGATGAAGATCGGATGACAGCTTTTTAAGAAAAAGAAAGTAGACAGATTTATATCAGTGTCCGAAGCGCATCCGACAGCAGCGCCGCGATGCGCTCGTTGCCCTCGTCGGAGGGATGCAGGCCGTCATAGGTCAGCGCCTGCGCCTCGGGCGGATAGGGATAGGGATCGCCCGCCGGATCAAAGGGCAGGCCGACGTATTCGGGGTAAGGCAGGTCGCAGATGCCCGATTCGGTGCGCACGCGTTTGAACTTCACCGCGTTCTCCGGTGTGATGCCGCTGCCGTCAAACAGATTCACACACGGAATGCGCTGCGCCGAGCATGCGGACAGTATGGCGTGCGCGATGTCGTCTAGATGCTGCCCGTGCTCGGGCGCATAGCTGCCCTGCGCATTGTTGGTCGGGTCGAACAGATAGACAAAGTCCGTGCGCGCGATGGGCGTCGCCACCAGCACCGCCGCATCTGCGTTGATCGCGCGGATGCGCCCCAACAGGTTGCCTAGGTTGCCAAGGATTGTGCCCGGCGTCCCGGATGCGAAATCTGCCTGCGAGCCCTGCCGGATGCCCTGGTGCCAGTCGTTTGAGCCGAGCAGCACCGTGTACACATCCGCACTGGGCAGCGGCACGGTGAGCCAGTCCCGCGTGGTGGAGCCATTGATGCCGATGTTTTGCAGCGAAAGCTCGGGCAGGCTGTCGCAAATGCGGCTCAGGTATCCCCGCGTAACATAATTACCCGTTTCATCCAGGTGGTCGTTGAGATAAGTAAGAGAATCGCCGATGGCGCACCAGGTGAGCATGGGAAAGCCCCCTCATCAATCGTAAGATGGTTTCATTATAGCACAATGCCGCAGAAGGAGGAAGCGCTTTCAGTCCGACACGATAAAGCCGGCTGATGTCTTTTCTACATCGAAAGAGAAGGGATGCGCCTGCGCCCAAGAGGGATCCTGATCGGCGAGAATCTGCCAAGCGCGCCATGCGCGCACAAAGCCGCCATGGATCTGCTCCTCCACTTCCAGCCGGGCGGCGACCGCCGTGTCAAAGTCCGGATAGGTTCCCACTGTGTAATGCTTTCCCTTGAAGCCGATGCATACGCGGTATTTCCCGCTGGCCGTTGGATATACGCCGCGAAATCCGCTGGTGTTGTCCGAACGGTGTTTGCGCTTTTCCAGATGCTCGACACAGGTCCCGTCCACGCGGTGCAGCTGGTTGCACAGATCCAGTTCCAGTTCGCGCTTGAGGCAGCCGCAGCTCTTGATGCTGCCGTGCAGCAGCGCATCGGAGGAAGCATGGACGTGGTTGCCGCAATCGCACTGACACTGCCAGATGATCGACCCCTTGGCATCGCGCTCCCGGGTGGGGGTCAGGGCCACCAGCCGCCCGAACCGCTGCCCAGCAAGGTCAGTGTACCAGCGCCCCGATTGATGCTGCATGCAGCCGCAGCTGAGGATGCGCCCTGCTTTCAGGTCGTGCGCGTTGACAGTGGTCTGCCTTCCGCAGTCGCACCGGCACAGCCAGCAGGTGCGGCTGCCCGTGTTGGGCGCGCGTTCCAGTACAGTCAGCCGACCGAAACGGCGCCCGGTCAAGTCTTCGACGACGGGGCCGCGGCGCATGGTGGGCTTGGGGACACAGCCGCAGCTGCGAACCGAGCCCTGACGCAGCTGTCGGCTGCTGGCCAGCACCTGTCCGCCGCAGTCACAGCGGCACAACCACAGCGCATAACGGTCAGGCGAGCCGTGCGCGCGCTCGATCACCGTCAGCTTTCCGAACCTCAGCCCGGTCAGATCCTTGGCGCTTGCCATGGAGTTTTCGCCCCTTTTCTGTATACGGGGTGTCTAAATATATACGTTTTGACAAGGGTAAACGGCTTGCAGGAAGTACGATAAATCGATGCTTTTGGAAGAGTAAAATCGGGCTTTGTGTTGAATTTTTTCAAGAGATACGCTATACTGAGTCATAGAGCCGGAGTGTCAAAAGGTATAGGTTTTGATACTCCGGCTCTGCGTTTTGCATGCGCATTTCATGGTTTAACCGTGAATTTGTTGACAAAAAAGTGAAGTTCGGGTATTATTTATCGTTACAGAACTCATGCACAGGCAGGCATGGGGAGCTGTCGCAATTCTGAAGTATGGTAGGGAGGAAACACTATGAAACTTGCGTTTTCCACTGTCGGCTGTCCCGACTTTCAATGGTCGGACATCTACTCCATGGCCAAGGATTTGGGCTTTGACGGCATCGAGGTGCGCGGCCTGGGTCGGGAGATCTCGACTTTCAATATGCAGCCCTTCTCCGAGGGTGAGATCGATCAAACGGTCAAAAAGCTTGCGGAATTGCGACTATCTGTCCCCTGCCTATCCAGCGGCTGCCCGCTGTCCATTGTCGAAAACCGCGACCGCAATGTCGCGGAGCTGATGGACTATATCCACCTGGCGAAGAAGCTGAACACGCCCTATGTCCGCGTCATGGGCGACGCGGGCGCTGCGCCTGCGGGCGAGGTGGATGACGAACTGGTTAAGGAGCAGCTGCGCGCGCTGATTCCGGAGGCGGAGAGCTGCGGCGTGACGCTGCTGGTGGAGACCAACGGTGTGTACGCCAATACGGCGCGTCTGCGCGATCTGCTGACGGATCTTGCGTCGGACAGCGTCGGCGCGCTATGGGATCTGCACCACCCGTATCGCTTCATGAACGAGGCCCCGGAGCAGACGCTGACCAATCTGGGCTATTACATCAAACATGTGCATATCAAGGATTCTGTCTATAAGGACGGCGTGCTCACCTATCGGATGATGGGCAGCGGCGATCTTCCCATCGCCGACATGATGCTCGCGCTGCGCTCCATCAACTATGAGGGCTTTGTCTCCTTGGAATGGGTGCGCTACTGGAGCGAGGATATGTACGATGCGGGCGTGGTTTTTCCGCAATATATCCACTATATGGAGGCCTATCAGGACAGGCCCGCGGTCGATCGGAAGCTCTATACCGCGCACACGGGGTTGGGCCAGTACGTTTGGCCGCACAACAAGCTGATTGACCTGACTTTCCCGCAGGTGCTCGACCGCATGGTGCAGGAATTCCCCGACCAGATTGCGTTCGACTACTCCGAGCTGGATTATAAGCGCACCTATGCTCAGTTCCGCGACGATGTGGACACTTTCGCGCGGGCGCTCATCGCCATGGGAGTCAAGCGCGGCGATCACGTGGCGATCTGGGCCACCAATGTGCCGCAGTGGTACATCACCTTCTGGGCCACTACCAAGATCGGCGCGGTGTTGGTCACTGTCAACACCGCCTACAAGATTCATGAGGCGGAGTACCTGCTGCGCCAGTCCGACACCCACACGCTGGTGATGACCGATGGCTTCAAGGATTCCGACTATGTGGCCATCATGAAGGAACTCTGCCCTGAGCTGGCCGCGCACGAGGCGGGCACGCCGCTGCATGCCAAGCGCCTGCCCTTCCTGCGCAACGTCGTCACCTGCCAGAGCAAGCAGCCCGGCTGCCTGACCTGGGAAGAGGCCGTGGCGATGGCTGAAAAAGTCCCGCTGCAGGAAGTTACGCTGCGCGCTATGTCCATCGATAAGCACGACGTGTGCAATATGCAGTATACCTCCGGCACCACGGGCTTTCCCAAGGGCGTGATGCTGACGCACTACAACGTCGTCAACAACGGCAAGGCCATCGGCGACTGCATGGATCTGTCCACCGCCGACCGCATGATGATCCAGGTGCCCATGTTCCACTGCTTCGGCATGGTGCTGGCCATGACCGCGTCCATGACCCATGGCGCCTCAATGAGTCCCATCACCGCCTTCTCGCCCCGCAAGGGTTTGAAGTGCATCAATGAAAAGAAGATCACCGCCTTCCACGGCGTGCCCACCATGTTCATTGCGATGCTGGAGCATCCTGACTTCCCCAATACCGACTTTAGCCACATGCGCACCGGTATCATGGCCGGCTCCCCCTGCCCCATCAAGGTGATGCAGGAGGTGGTGGACAAGATGAACATGAAGGAGATCTGCATCACCTACGGCCAGACCGAGGCGTCGCCCGCTACCACCATGTCCAAGACCACGGACAGCCTGGAGACGCGCGTCAACACCGTGGGCGCTGCAATCTTTGGAGTGGAGTGCAAAATCGTCGATCCCGAGACGGGCAAGGATCTGCCTGACAACGTGGACGGTGAGTTTGTGGCCCGCGGCTACAACATCATGAAAGGCTATTACAAGATGCCCACCGCGACCGCCGCTGCCATCGATGCCGACGGCTGGCTGCACACCGGCGATCTGGCCCGCCGCGATGAGAATGGTTACTACAAGATCACCGGCCGTATCAAGGACATGATCATCCGCGGCGGCGAGAACATCTATCCCAAGGAGATCGAGGAGTTCATCTACACCCACCCCAAGGTCAAGGATGTGCAGGTCATCGGCGTGCCCTCCAAGGCCTACGGCGAGGAGATCATGGCCTGCATCGTACTGCGCGAGGGCGAGACGATGACCGAGCAGGAGGTCAAGGACTATGTGCTCACCCACATGGCCAAACACAAGGTGCCTCGCTACGTCGACTTTGTCGCTGAGTTCCCCATGAATGCTGCGGGTAAGATATTGAAGTACAAAATGCGCGAGGCTGCGGTGCAGAAGCTGTCGCTCCAGAAAGATGCCGCCATCGAAACCGCGTAATTCCCAGCTTAGGCGCAAAAAAGAGCGGCGCAGTCCATGAAAATTGGGCTGCGCCGCTCTTTTTTGCATCGGTGATCTTGTGTGGTACAATGGGAAAAAGCCCATCCGAGCGGGCAATTTGCAGCCGGACGGCACATGTCCGGTCGGAACGCACAGGCGTTTTCTCGTTTTGCGTCGTGGCGCTTTCCGAATTCGGGCGGTATGCTGGGCACGAAGGGAGGATGGAGAGATGGATCAGAAAAAGGTCGGCGGCCTGCTCAAGACCCTGCGCAGGGAAAATAATCTGACACAGGAAAAGCTGGCTGAACGGCTCGGCGTGTCCGCAAGGACGGTCTCCCGCTGGGAGACAGGGACGAATCTGCCCGATCTGGACGCACTGCTGGAGTTGGCGGATCTATACTGCGTGGACATCCGGGAACTGCTGGACGGAGAAAGGAAAAACGAGAACATGGACAAGGAAACCAGGGAAACCATGAAAAAAGTCGCGGAATACAGCGGCGAGGAAAAGAAACGACTGGCCAAACGGATGCAGCTGTGCTTTATCGCGGGCGTGGCGGCCTTTGGGCTGTATGCAGCGCTTGATCTGTGCGGCGTGGCTGACGCGGGCGTTTGGGCCAAGGCCGCGGACTGTGCGCTGGGCTTCGTGCTGGGCAGCCTCATTATCGGGATATTGTTCACTAGCGGTGTGCTGGACCGGATGCGTCAGACTAAGCTGCGCCTGCTGCGGCGTGCCGGGAACGGATCCGTCGATTGACGTCGATGCACTGCCCATAAACAGAATGAAAGAAGGACGATCTGTGTTCTGGATCGTTCTTCTGCGCGCAGATCAGTTTTTTTTCGCCTTGACGACGAAGGTGACGGGCAACATGCGCGCTTTTCGGGCAAAGGGGCTATCGTCGAGCAGAGTGTCGTCGGTCTGCTCCACCAGCTCCTCCAGCACAAAGCCGGCTTGCGCCAGCGCGTTTAGATAGGTGGACAGCTTGCGGTCCGCCAGGTTGAGTGTGCCGCCTCCCACGTTTACTGCGTACCAGCTTTCGTCAAAATAGCTCTTCTTGAACACAAGCTCATTGCCTTCCGTTGCTATGCACTTGTGGATGGGGTGTGACCAGCTGAATACAAAATGTCCGCCCGACCGCAGCAGCGCACGCACGCGACGAAATGTCGCATCCAGATCCACGGCCCACCCGATGCCGTAGACGGACACGACCAAGTCGAAATATTCTTCCGGCAGCCCGACGCATTGTTCCATCGGGGTACGCAGCAGCGTTGCGTGGATACCCTGTGCAGCCAGCAATGTCCGCGATCTTGCCAGCTGCGCTTCCGACAGGTCTATGCCCCACAGCTCGCTTGCTCCGCGTCCATGCAGGTACAGAAGCGATTGCCCGCTTCCGCACCCCAGCTCCAGCACTGTTTTTCCCTGTAAATCGCCCAGCAGATGACAGCTTTCCTCTGAAGTAAAACCGCCGTAGCGCGGCAGCGCGGTGCAACCCAGCACTTGACTGCCTGTTTCATCCCAGAAGTTTTCATTTATCCGATGGATAAACTCCTGATTCTGCGGTGCGTTTACCGCGACCCCAACTTCGCCTGCGCCAATGATGTTGGTGCGCTGTCCCTTTTGCTTCTCCATACATATTCCCTCCATGAGCACCAGCTTGAAGCTCAGCCGCGGACAGGGGCGCAGCGGCGCCGACGCGTTCCGTGCCGCGGAGGGCGGAATGCCGTGCATCCGGCGGAACGCGCGCGAAAATGCCGCCTGCGATTCGTAACCGTAGCGCAACGCCACGTCGATCAGCTTATCGCCCCGGCGAATGTTCTCCGCCGCCAGCGTCAGCCGCCTGCGCCGCACATATTCCGTCAGCGGCATGTGCGCCACAAAGGAAAACATGCGCCGCAGCTCCGCAGGCGAGCAGCACATCTGTCTTGCTGCCGCAGCGTAGTCCACCGTCCCATCCAGCTGCGCTTCGATGCAGTCCATTGTGCGGTTCATGCGCTTTTGCCAGTCCATCGGCCTTCACCTCCTTGTGATGTCAAATAGAATAGCACAGATTTTTCCGCTCCGCTTTGCAGAACAGGCGCGCATGATGCAAAACCAACGCGCCTGGCGCTTCCTTCTTTAGAGCCTGCGTCCCGAACTCAGCTCGAAGAGGTACTTCACGATGCCCCCAGGTCCACCTTGCTGTAAAGACCTATGCCCGCCTTGACGGGTACCGTTTTGCCGTCGCGGGAAAAGGTGAACTTCCGCTGATTCATCGCAGTGGGAGCGGGCAGCGCGGCGATTTCGGCATTTGGCTCTGACAACATGCAGCCCTCCTTCGTTCGTTTGAACCATTATAGCATAAGCGCCGCGCAGCAGCGCAGTGGGAAAGAAAATCTATCCCATTGCGTCGGCATGCTATTGTCGTCCGTAAACCGAAGTGTTACAATGGAAGCACAGACAACCAAACGCCATAGGGGGGAGATTTCATGAACCACTTGGATGCGAAAATGTACGCCGCGCATGCAGCTTCCCGGTTGTTTTCGGGTGTACGCCATCAAGGCTTCCGGAATGACTACGCAGGCAGCATTGCCGTTGCGCACGCGGCGATCTGCCTGCGAGTGCGCTTCTGATGGCGCGTGTACGGGCCGCAGGTCGTTGCCATTGACATAAGCGCGCAGGAGCTGGACGAGGCGCCCAACGTCTGCGAAAAGCGCGTGATGGACGCCCGCAGCCTGGAATTTCCGGATCGCAGCTTTGATCATGTCACTGCGTTCTACGCGCTGCTGTACATGGATGCGGAGGGACAGCGCCGCGCCATCGCGCAGGCAGCGCGCGTGCTTAAAAAGGGCGGTTCGCTGTGCATTTGGGACACCGAGACCGCAGGCGAAGCGCTGCCATACCTTGCCGAGCTGGACGTGGACGCCGCGGGCGAGCGCATCCATGTCACCTATGGCATCGTCAAAGACGACGCGGAGCAGACGATGGAGCGTATCGAGCGCTTTTGCGCCGATGCAGGGCTTTGTGTGGCGCAGGCTCAACGTGCGGAAAAACAGTTCTTTTTACGCGCCGTTTGCGTTTGACGGCGCAGCAAAAAGGTGATATAGTAAGCAGGTGGAACGCTTGCCGGCATTGTGCGGACGAGCGGGACAGAACGATGAACACCGTGGGACCTGACTCCGGGGCAATGGCGCCAAGGAGGAAGGCGCAGGGAGTCAAACCGTACGCATTTCATTCCCCCGCGCGCCGAAGAAGACAGGCCGCGGGGGTTTTGTAATTACAGGAGGGATCATCAGATGGAGGACAACCTGCGCGTGGCGCTCGTCAGCATTGTGGTGGAGGACCCAGAGGCGTCCGAGCGCATCAACAGCGTGCTGCACGACTATTCCGCCTACATCATTGGCCGCATGGGCATTCCGTACAAAAAACGCGGCATCTCGCTGATCAGCGTCGCGATGGACGCGCCTGCGGACGTCATTTCGGCGCTGTCGGGCAAGCTGGGCATGATTCGCGGCGTGAGCACAAAGACCATATTCTCCAAGCTGCCCGGAGAGCAAAGGGCATGAACATCCTTGCATGTGTGGATCGTCTGGAGCGTGAACGCGACCTATCCGATGCGGAATTCGCCGCGCTCATCAAGTGCGAGGATCCCGAGGCGCTGGAATACCTATTTGCCCGTGCGCGTGCGGTACGCGATGCGCAGTATGGCCGCAAGGTCTATATCCGCGGGCTCATCGAGTACAGCAATTACTGCAAGAATGACTGTCTCTACTGCGGCATCCGGCGCAGCAACCGCGGGGCCGAGCGCTACCGCCTGAGCGAGGGGCAGATCTTGGATTGCTGCCGCGCGGGATATGCGCTGGGCTTCCGCACCTTCGTACTCCAGGGCGGCGAGGACCCGTACTTCACCGACGAGCGCGCAGTGTCCATCGTCTCGGCCATCCGTCGGGAGTTTCCGGACTGCGCCATTACGCTGTCCATGGGCGAGCGCGGGCGGGAGAGCTTCCAACGCCTGTTTGATGCGGGCGCAAACCGCTATCTGCTGCGCCATGAGACGGCGGATTGTGCGCACTATGCCCAACTGCACCCAGCCGAGCTGACGCTTGCGCACCGCGTGCAGTGTCTGCGGGACCTGAAGTCCATCGGATACCAGACGGGCACGGGCATGATGGTGGGATCGCCCTTTCAAACCGCCGATTGCCTGGTGCGCGACCTGCGCTTCATCCAGGAGCTGCAGCCGCAGATGGTGGGCATCGGGCCATTCATTCCCCATCACGACACCCCCTTTGCCCGGTATCCTGCGGGCACGGCGCGGCAGACGCTGACGCTGCTCGCCATGCTGCGGCTGATGCTGCCCTGCGCGCTGCTGCCCGCCACCACGGCGCTGGGCACCATCGACGGCGATGGTCGGGAAAAGGGTATGAATGCGGGCTGCAACGTTGTCATGCCCAACCTCTCGCCCCGGGACTGCCGGAGCAAGTACTTATTGTACGATAATAAGATCGCCACGGGCGACGAGGCCGCCGAGAGCCTCAATTCTCTGAAAAAGCGCATGGAACGGGCGGGCTATGAGATCGTGACCGACCGCGGCGACTATAGGGACGCATAAAGGAGTGAGCGCCATGACCATGAACGCGACGCCTTCGGGCAACCGCACGCACATCGGGATCTTTGGCCGCAGAAATGCGGGCAAGTCCAGTCTTATCAACGCGCTGACGGGACAGAAACTCGCCATCGTGTCCGACATCAAGGGCACTACGACTGACCCGGTGAGCAAGGCGATGGAGTTGCTGCCGCTGGGTCCCGTGGTGCTGACCGACACCCCCGGACTGGACGACGAGGGAGAGCTGGGCGCAAAGCGCGTCGAAAAGGCGCTGCAGGCGCTGCGCAAGAGCGACATCGCGCTGCTGGTTACCGACGCGGCGGAAGGGTTGGATGCTTCCGATCGCGCGCTGCTCGAGCGCATCCGCGCGATGCAGTTGCCCTATTTGGTGGTGTACAACAAGTGCGACCGGGCCGACTGTCCGGTGGAGGACGCGCAGCACAGCGCCTGCGTCTCCGCGCTGACGGGGCGGGGCATCCATGAGCTCAAGGAGCGCATCGCGCACCTGACGCACGAGGGCGGCGAAAAGAGACTGCTGGCCGACTTGCTCTCACCGGGGGATGCAGTGGTGTTGGTTGTGCCGGTGGACGAGGCCGCGCCCAAGGGACGGCTCATTCTGCCGCAGCAGCAGGCGTTGCGCGATGTGCTGGACGCGCATGCCATAGCCGTAGTGTGCCAGGATACCGAATTAAGGCGCACGTTGGATGGGTTAGGCCGCAAGCCCCGCATGGTGGTGACGGACAGCCAGGCCTTTGCCAGCGTCTCCCGCGATACGCCCAGAGACATCCCCATGACCTCCTTTTCCATACTGATGGCGCGTTATAAGGGCTATCTGGATTCCGCGCTGCGCGCAATGCCGGCGGTGGAGAGCCTTCAGGACGGCGATACCGTGCTCATCGCGGAGGGCTGTACCCATCATCGGCAGTGCAACGACATCGGGACCGTCAAGATCCCGCGCTGGTTGCGCGCGCACAGCGGCAAAGACATTGCCATCAAAACCTGTTCAGGCGCCGAGTTTCCGGATGATCTGTCGGAGTTCCGGCTGGTGATCCACTGCGGCGGCTGCATGCTCAACGAGCGCGAGGTGCTCTACCGCATGCATGAAGCCGAGCGGCAGGGCGTGCCTTTCATCAACTATGGCCTGCTCATCGCCCATATGCAGGGCATACTGGAGCGCGCCACCGAGGTGCTGCAATGAAGATCGATCGCCTGCTGGAGATCGTGATTCTGCTGCTGGGCCGGGAAAGCGTCACCGCGCGGGAGCTTGCCGAGCATTTCGGCGTCACCGTCCGCACCATCCAGCGGGATATGATTTCCATCGCGCTGGCGGGCATTCCGCTCTATGCAAATCCCGGCCGCAGCGGCGGATATTCCATACTGCCCGAATATCGCATGGATGGCCAGCTCATGGGGCCGGAGGACTGCAAATGGGTTGCGCGTGCGCTGGACAGTCTGGCGACTTCCTATTCAGGCTATCCGCTGGAGCGGTTGGCCGACAAGTTTAACGCGATGGCCTCCCGCAATGGTGCGCCGCATATCTATTGGGATCTTGGCGTGACGCGCGAAAATCGCCAGGTACAGGAGACCAACGCGTTGTTGGAGCAAGCCATTGGCGAAAAACGTACAGTTTACTTTCACTATCGCAATGCGGAAGGCAAGGAGAGCGATCGTCGGATACAGCCGCTGGCCATCCATTACAAATGGTATGCCTGGTATATGTTCGGCTACGACCCGGCCGCACAGCGCTACATCACCTGCAAAGCCGCGCGCATGGCCGATGTGCGGCTCACGGATGAGGTCATGGATATCGATCATGGGGACGTGCGCGAGAAAATGCAGAAAGCGGAGAGGGAGTACTTTGCTACCTGCGTGCCCATCGACATTCGGTTTGCGCCCGAGCAACAGGGTTTGATGGCGGAATACTTTCCCGATTGCCCCGTGGAGCGCGTGAGCGACGCGGAGTGCCGCATCGAGCTGAATGTTCCGCTGAAGGAACGCCTGTGGAAGGCGCTGCTGCTCTCCTTCGGGGACAAGGTGCGCGTCGTCGGCCCGCCGGAATATGTTCGCGAATTGACCGATACCGCTCGGGCATTCTTGCGCAGCCAGCAGGAGTGACGGACGGAAGCGTAGACCCCTCGGTGGGGAGGCGGGCTCCTTCAGGGGGAAGCTCTCATGCCCGCCGCACGCTTTTGGATAAATTACGACATTACGCTGTCGCGAAGGCGTGGTATATTGTGTGCATCCCCGAATAAAAGGAGCGATGGACATGACGAAAATAGACAGCCGGGAAGTCAAGGCGTTGATGTATGCGCTGGGTGCGGAGTTGTGCGGAATCGCGGGCGTGGACCGCTTTGGGGACGCGCCGGAGGGTTATCATCCCAACGACGTGATGCCTTCCTGCCGGTCAGTGGTTTCCTTTGCCTGTCGGTTACCCGTGGGCACGCTGCGCTGTGTTTCGCACGCGCCGTACACCCGCGCGCGCAACTCCATCACGCCGCACATGGATTCCATCGCGCTGCGCTTCTGCATGGAGATGGAGAGACGAGGCGTCGCCTGCGCGCCCGTGCCCACCAACGAGAGCGAGTGGGACGAACGCACGGGTCGGTGGCGCAGCGTCGTTTCGCAGAAGCACGCGGCGCAGGCAGCGGGACTGGGCGCCATCGGCCGGCACTCGCTGCTCATCACGCCGCAGCTGGGTTCCATGGTGTGGCTGGGCATGGTGCTGTGTGAGGCGGAGCTGGAATCGGATCCGTTGCAGCCGTCGCTGTGCACCGGCTGCAATCTGTGCGTCAGTGCCTGCCCGGCACACGCGCTGGACGGTCCGCAGCTCGCGCAGGACAAGTGCTGGAGTTTTGCGTTTGGCGATGATGAGGAGAAAAAGACCTGGCGCATCGGCTGCCACCGCTGCCGCGATATCTGCCCGTTCAATTTGGGCAGCCTGAATCGCGGAATCTGAGCAGCACGGCGGAATTTCAACGGAAAAAAACAGGAAAAGACGGCTTCCACTCGGGCAAGGGATGCGGTATAATGAAGAAAGAAAACAATGCCGCACAACGTTTGCATATCAGGAGGTCAAAACGCTTATGAACGCATACGAACAGGCAAAGGCGCGCTACGAGGCGCTGGGTGTGAACGTGGACGCCGCGCTGGCCGCGCTGGCGAACAAGGCCATCTCCATTCATTGCTGGCAGGGCGACGACGTGGGTGGCTTTGAAAACATAGGTCAGGCGCTGTCGGGCGGCATACAGGCCACCGGCAACTACCCCGGCAAGGCCCGCACGCCCCAGGAGCTGATGGCGGACTTTGAAAAGGCCATCAGCCTTATCCCCGGCAAGAAGCGCATCAATCTGCACGCAAGCTACGCCGTGACGGGCGGCGAGAAGGTGGATCGTGACCGGCTGGAGGGCCGCCATTTTGACGCGTGGATCGAGTTTGCAAAGAAAAACGACCTGGGCATCGACTTTAACCCTACCTTTTTCTCGCATCCCCTCGCGGCCGACGGCCTGACACTCTCTCACCCCAATGAAGAAATCCGCATGTTCTGGGTGCGCCACGGGATCCAGTCCCGCCGCATCGCGGCCTATATCGCCGAAAAACTCGGCCAGCCCGTGCTCAACAACGTCTGGATTCCCGACGGCTACAAGGACGTGCCCGCCGACCGCCTCGGCCCGCGCCTGCGGCTCATGGATTCGCTGGACCGTATTTTTGCTGAGAAGCTGGACGGTGTCATCGACTGCGTGGAGAGCAAGGTGTTCGGCATCGGACTGGAGGCCTATACCGTGGGCTCCGGCGAGTTCTACATGGCCTATGCCGCCAGGCATCCCGGCGTCTACAATCTGCTGGACAACGGCCATTACCATCCCACCGAGATGGTCAGCGACAAGATGAGTTCGCTGCTCGCTTTCTTTGACAAGCTGCCGCTGCACGTCACCCGCCCGGTGCGCTGGGACAGCGACCATGTGGTGCGCCTGGACGACGAACTGCAGGAGATCGCCAGGGAAATTGTACGCAACGACGCGATGGACAAGGTGCTCATCGGCCTGGATTACTTTGACGCCTCCATCAACCGCGTCGCCGCGTGGGTCATCGGTACCCGCAACATGCAAAAAGCGCTGCTGCAGGCGCTGCTCATGCCGCATGCGCGCCTGAAACGGCTGCAGGAGGAAGGGTGCTTTACCGAACTGCTGATGCAGCAGGAAGAAATGAAATCCTACCCCTTTGGCGAGATCTGGGCGCATTACTGCCAGACACAGGGCGTGCCGGCCGACGAGAGTTGGTTTGCGCAGGTCATGCAGTACGAAAAGGATGTGCTGTCCAAACGCGCGTAAAAAGCACCGTTTTAATGCCCCCGAACCCCGTCCTTCCGACAGGCTTCGGGGGCAATTGTAAATAGAGAGAAAGCAGGGGAGATCATTATGCTCACAGAAATGTCCAACGAACTGAAAAATGCCGTGTTTGTGCATCCCGCGGGCCTGGGCGCAGGGGCGAGGGATCATCTGCAGGCCGCGCTGTTCCGCCTGGAACTCGATTTGCCGCAGGCGCCGGAGCAGGCGCAGGTGCGTCTGTGTGCCGCTGACCGCTACCGCTTCTATGTCAACGGCGTTTCCGTCGTCAGCGGCCCGCGCAAGGGCGATCGGTGGAACCGCTATTATGAAACGGTGGACCTGGCGCCTTACCTGGCGCGCGGCTTGAACTATCTAACCGCGCGCGTCGTCTCCTATGCCTATGAGCGCACCCATACCAAGGAGAACGCCGCGCTGTCGGTCTATGTCTCCGAGGTGGGACCGGTATTCTTGTGCCAGGGAGAAGCAGTGCTCCCAGACGGCGCAGCGCTGTCCCTGTCCACGGGCGATGCGAAGTGGACGGCGGCGCCCGACGATTCCTTTGCGCTGGATACCACTGAGGCATTCTACGTGGGCGGAACCGAGAAGTTTTTCTCCGATCGCTGCCCCGCGTGGAGGGAAAATAAGCCGTTGGGTTGGCCGCCTGCGGAACGCGCGATGGGCACGGGCATCAATGACTACGGAGAGTTTTCCGCATTGCAGCTCAAGGCGCGCGCCATCCCCAATATGGAGGAGAAGCCGGGCGCGTTCGTCCGCGCGCTGCCCAACATCGAGGGTGAAGGCGGCTTTGCGTTCGACGAAGACGGCGTGGCCACGGTCCCTGCCGGGCAGACGCGCGCGGTGGAATTGGATGCGGGCGTGCTGCAGACCGGCTTTCTCCGCTTGCGCGCCAGGGGTGAGGGCGGCTGCATCAAGCTCATCAGCGCGGAGCGCTATTTCCCCAGGGCGGAAGGCGAGCATTCCGGCCCCATGGTGCGCGACGACCGCGAGCGCGGCAGAATCACCGGCCAGTTTGACCTGTACTACACATCGCGGCAGGAGAGCACGTTTGAGAACTTTTGGTGGCGCGCCTTTCGGTTTGTGCGCCTAGAGGTCACAGCAGGGGAAGAAGATGTGACGCTGCACATGCCGGATTTTACCATCACCCGCTATCCGCTGGATGTGACCGCGCAGCTGAACTTCCCGGATGATCGCATGGCGCAGCTGTGGGATATCTCTGTGCGCACGCTGCGCAGCTGCATGCACGAGACGCATGAGGACTGCCCCTACTACGAACAGCTGCAGTATACGCTGGATACCCGTCTGCAAATGCAGTTCACCTATGCCATCTCGGGCGATACGCGCATGGCGGAGAACGTGTTGTGGGACTATCATTGCTCGCGCCTGCCCGACGGTATCCTGCAGTCGCGGTATCCCTGCACGCACACGCAGGTCATTCCGGACTTTGCCATCTACTGGATCTACATGCTGGAGGAGCACTATATCCAGACGGGCGACGCATCCCACATCCGCTTCTACCGTCCCACGATGGACGGCGTGCTGGAGTACTTTGACCGCCACAAGGGCAGCACCGGACTGGTGGAAAACCTGGGGTACTGGGAGTTCGGCGACTGGGTGGAGGAGTGGAACGGCAGAGCCGGCGTGCCCGACGCCACCTTCCACGGCCCTGCGGCGCTGCACAACCTGACCTACGCGCTGGGTCTGCGCACGGCCGCCCGCCTGATGCGCGCCATCGGCAGGGAAGCCGATGCACGGGACTATGACGCCCGCGCCGATGAGATCGGCCGCCTTGTGGTGAAACTGTGCTACAATGCACAGCGCGGCCTGCTGCGCGAGGGTCCGAACTTTGATCAGTACAGCCAGCACAGCCAGGCGCTCGCGGTGCTGTGCGGGGCATTGACGGGAGACGCGGCGCGCACCGCGCTGCGTCGTGCAATGCAGGATGACGATGTGCTTCCCTGCACCTTCCCTTGGCAATACACGCTCTTCCGCGCGCTGGACAAGGCCGATCTGTACGCGTTGACGGAGAATGTGTGGCGGCAGTATTTCTCCATGCTGGACCGCCACCTGACCACCGTGCCCGAAAAGCCCGGCGATACCCGCAGCGACTGCCACGCCTGGAGCGCGCTGCCGCTGTATGAGTACCCGCGCATGCTGCTGGGCGTGCAGCCCGCCGCACCTGGCTGGGAAGCCATTGCGGTGCGCCCGCACGCCATTGGCATCGACCGCATGAGCGGCACCGTACCCACGGCCAAGGGCGAGGTCAAGGTTTCCTGGGAACTGCGCGACGGCGCAATGCACGTCACGGTCAACGGCCCGGACGTTCCGCTGACCGTGGAGGCCAACGGAAACACCTATCGCGCCGAGCACGGCGAGCTGAGCATTTGAGGAGGAATTATCCGTGAAACTGGCTATATCCACCTTGGGCTGTCCGGATTGGGATTTCATGCGGATACTGAAGGAATACAGTGCGCTGGGCGCAGACATCGAGGTGCGCGGCATCGACGGTGAGATGGAGGCCGACCGCATCGATCGATTCACCCCGGCGCGCGAGCGGGAAACCAAGGCGCTGCTGGAGCAATATGGCTTAAAGATCGTGGGTTTTGGCACTTCATGCAAGTTCCATGACCCCGCCGCGCTGGAGGAGAATATCGCCTGTGCAAAGCGCGCCATCGACGTCTGCGCGCGCATGGGCATTCCGTCCATTCGCGTGTTCGGCAACGACATTCCTGACAAGTCCCGCATGGCGGAGACGGCGCATACCGTCTGCACCGGGCTCAAGGCCGTCTGCGCCCACGGCGAGCAGCAGGGTGTGGGCGTGAATCTGGAGATCCACGGCGATTTCAATTCCACCCAGGCCCTTCGCCTGGTGGTGGACGAAATGGCGGATACCCCTGCTTTCGGCATCCTGTGGGACATCGAGCACAGCGACAAGACCTGCGGCGACGACTTTATGCCCTTCTACAAAGTCATTCGCCCCTATGTGCGCCACGTGCACGTCAAGGACTACATTCGCAAGCCAGGCGGCGCGTTTGAGCTGTGCCTGATGGGCAAGGGCGATATCCCGGTCAAGGCCATTCTCGCGCAGCTGCAGCGCGATGGCTATGATGGATACTATTCCTTTGAGTGGGAAAAGAAGTGGGTGCCGCAGCTTGCGGAGCCGGAGGTCGCCTTCCCCGCGTTCATCGACTACATGAAGGCGTTGTGAGCGCAGAGAGGAATGGGAGATGGACTTTGGTATGCCTACGCTCGTGGAACTGAATGGCCCGGAGGAGAACGCCGCGCTGTGCGCGCGGCTGGGCCTGCAGTTCGTAGAGCTGAACATGAACCTACCCGAGTACGCGGACGTTCAACACATCGACCGTGCGTTGCTGCGTCGGCTGATGGCGCGGTATGACATCTATTTTACGCTTCACCTGGACGAGCGCATGGATGTGTGCGACTTCAACCCGCTGGTGCGCGGGGCGTACTTGGAGACGCTGCGCCGCGCGCTGGAACTGGCGAGCGAACTGCCCATTCCCATACTCAACCTGCACCTGAGTTCCGGCGTCTATTTCACGCTTCCCGACGGCAAACTCTGGCTCTATGAGCAAAATGTCCCCGCGTTTTTCGATGCGCTGGATGCCTTTCGCGCGCTTGTGGACGCCTATTGCGCGCCGGATACCCGTGTCTGCATTGAAAACACCGATGGGTTCGCTCCCTTTGCCCAACGCGGCATCGAGCGCTTGCTGAAAAGCCCGCGCTTTGGTCTGACGCTGGACGTGGGGCACATGCACGGCGCAGGTTACATCGACGCGCCCTTCTACGCCGCGCACATGGATCGCCTGACCCACATGCACCTGCACGACGCCGCTGGCCGCAAAAACCACCTCCCCCTGGGCGAGGGCGAACTGGATTGGCGGGAAAAGATCGCCCTTGCCGGTACGCACAACGCCCGTGCTGTGGTGGAGGTCAAAACGCCCTCCGCGCTGCGTGATTCTGTCAAGAGGTTGTGCCTTGCGGGCTATGTTGAAGCGCCATAATTACAGAGCAAATAGACAAAAGCCGTACCCGATGATTTCGTCGGATACGGCTTTTGCACTTCAGGAGGAACGGTATTTGCAGTTTAGTCGGCGGACATTGCGGCCAGGCCGCCTGCGCGCACCCAATCCATCATTTCGGCAGGATCGGTGGGGATGTATTCGTAGGCGTTTAGGTCGTCGAGCACCGGCTGTACCTGCGGCATCATCTCCGCGATCCAGGCGCGCCACTCGCCCTCGATGGCGTCGTAGGTGGAGTTGGCGATCAGGTCGATGGCCTTTGCCTTGGTCTGGGCGGTGAAGGTGCCCAGCTTGTCCTTGTTGGGCGTGGTGGTGTAGGTCTGCACGTAGTCCAGTACCTTGATCTGATCGGCAATATTCGCCTGGCTCCAGTCCATTGCGGCCTTGACGTGCTCAACGTCGGTCTGGTTCTTTGCTACGTTGGTGAAGTTGGCGGCGTTGTCGTTGACGGTCAGACGGCTGTAGTATTCGCGGAACTTGTAGGGATCGACATAGGTATCGCTATCGTTCTTTGTCCAGTTGAGCTGAATGTTTCCATCGGCGTCCACGGTAAAATCTTTACCTTCCAGGCCGTAGAGTGCCAGGTTTTTGCCTTCCTGAGTCAGGTTCCAGTCCTGGGTGGCCAGGAAACGGGCCTTCTGCGCATCCGTAGCGCGCAGTGAGAAAGCGACGCAGGACCAGTAGGAGGCCACGGCGTGCTGGTAGAAGCTGCCGTCCTGTCCCGGTTTGCCCACCTTGGCGATGACGTAGACCTTTTCACGATCCAGCGAGGGGTCCACCTTGAGCACCTCGTCGCGCACGGTGGAGACCCAGGACAGGGAGTTGTTCTGGCCCATCGCGCCCATCTGTCCAGCATAATACAGCTCACGGTAGAGGGTTTCGGAGGAGTCAATCACATTGTCGGGCCAGATGATGCCGCGGTCGTAGAGATCCTTGACGAGCTTGAGTCCTTCGATGTACGCATCCGTGGCGGGGTACCAGACGTACTTGCCGTCCATTTCCACATACCCGGGCTCTTCAAAGGTCCAGGGCGTGGGGTTGGTCTGCCAGATGCCCAGGATGTCGGGGAAATAGCCCATGCGGGTGGCCAGGCCGTAGGTGTTGCCCGCGCCGTTTCCACCGGGATCCTGCTCGATGAAGGCCTGCATCAGATCCATGAACTCATCCCAGGTGTAGATGTCGTTTTCCTTGCGCATGCCCAGCTTTTCCGCCCAGTCTGCGCGGTAGCCGAAGCCCATATTGATCATGAAATCGTAGGAGGCGGAGTCGCGCATCGCCGGCAGGCTCATCAGCTTGCCGCCAAAGGTGCACAGCTCGTCGCCCAGCATGGTCTCCTGATCGTACATGGCCTTGATGTTGGGATAGTCGTTCAGATCAGGGATCTCCGCGAACAAACCCGTCTTCATCCAGGTGATGTACTCGGTGTAGATCACGTCGTTCAGGCCGATCCAGACCACGTCGGGCAGATCGTCGGTCGCAATCCAGATGCGCAGCTTGTCAAAGCGCTCCGAGTATTGCAGCGGGATCCACTCCACGTCAAAGTTGAACTGATCGGTATAGTACTGCCACAGCGCGTCGTCGGCTGCAGGCGGGTCGGAGGTGGTATTCATGGTAAAGGTGACGTGCTCGGCAAAGGGATCAGACGCGTCGGGCGCATCCTGCGCGGGCGCGTCGGCAGGACTGTCGCTCTGCGGCGGATCAGCGGGTGTGGCGGCCGGCGCGGAGCATGCCGTACAGGCAAGGAGCATGCACAGAACCAGTGCAAGGGCAAACAGGCGCTTTGTCATTGTCTTACCTCCTCTTATTTTGAGACGCGCCGCTGGGCGCGCTTCGGGGTTGTATGGACGGTTATCCCTTGACCGCGCCCACGGTCAGGCCGGAGACGAAGTATTTCTGAATGAAGGGATAGACCATCATAATGGGCGTCATGGTCACCACGACACAGGCCATCTTGATGCCCTCGGAAAAGGGCGTGATGTTGTACTGCTCCAGTTCATTTGTGACCATGGCCTGGCCCGTCGTCTGGATGATGCCGCGCAGCACCAGCTGAAGCGGCCGCTTGTCAAAGCTGCGGATGAACAGCATGCCGTTGTACCATTCGTTCCAGCGCTCCACGCCGTAATACAGCGCAAAGGTTACCAGTATGGGCACGGAAAGCGGCAATAGGATCCGGAACAGTATGGTCAGATCGCCGGCCCCGTCGATCCGGGCGGACTCTTCCAGCTCTGCGGGCAGCGACTCAAAGTTCTGACGGATGACCGTCATGTACATGATGGAGACGCCGCTGGGCAGGACCATGGAGAAGATGTTGTCCACCAGCTTCAGGTCCTTGATGAGCAGATAGAAGGGGATCAGCCCGCCGGAGAAGTACATGGTGAATACGATCATCATCATGAACAGCTTTTTACCGGGAAACTCCCTGGAAAAACCGTAGGCAAGAGAGACAGTGAGCAGCATGTTGTACAGTACGCCGATGATGGTGATCAGCAGCGTGACCTTCATGCCGTCGAATATGGAGCCGTTTTTGAATACGACGAAGTAGGATTCAAAGGTGACGTTTCTGGGATAGAGCATGAAACGGGATTTGATATAATCCGCCTGCGATACCAGGGATACGCAGATCGAATTGTAGAACGGGTAGAGTATGATCAGCGCAAACAGCGCCAGAAAGATCATGATGCCCCAGTCCACGCCATTCAGGCGGTTGAGCCGGCTTTTTTTGTTGTGCATGGCGGCAGTTGACATATTATCCCTCCCCTTGTCACAGAATGCCGGTGCCAGTAAGCTTTTTGCAGAAGGCGTTTACGGTCAGCAGCAGAATGCAGTTGGTCAGACCCTTGAACAGCCCGACCGCGGTGGAGAAGCCGAAGTTCGGCGTGCGCTGGAAGGTGATGCGGTAAATATAGGTATCCAGTATGTCCGCCACATCCAGCACAGTGGAGTTGTACATGTTCATGATCTGATCAAAACCCGCGTCCATGATGTGTCCCACGCGCATGATGAGCGTGATGACGACCACCGGCAGTATGCCCGGCCAAGTGATGTGGCGGATGCGATGCCAGCGGTTGGCGCCGTCTATGGTCGCCGCCTCGTAGAGCGAAGGGTCGATGCCCGTGATGGCGGCGATGTACAGGATGCAGCTCCATCCGGACTCCTTCCACATCAGCGAGAAGATCAGGATATACCGGAACAGCTTTTTATCCGTCAGGAATTGATACTTATCAAAGCCCAGCACGGCCAGCAGATTGTTGATTGCGCCGTTGTTGGCCAGTATGTTCATCATGATGCCCGCCACGATGACCCAGCTCAAAAAATGGGGAAAGGTCAATATGGTCTGCACGGTGCGCTTGTATTTCCGCGGCCGAACTTCGTTGAGGAGTATGGAGAGAATGACGGGAAAGGGAAAAAACAGCAGCAGCTGCATGTAGGAGATGATGAGGGTATTCTTCAGCGCCAGAAAGAACTCGCGGTCCCGGAACAGCAGGCGGAAATTCTCCCATCCCACCCAGGGACTGGCTGTAATGCCCGCGACCATATCAAAGTCCTTGAACGCGAGCTGTATGCCGTACATGGGCACGTACTTGAACAGCAAAAAGTAGGCCATGCCCGGCAGTATGATTAGATAACACCAGCGCTTGAGCCAGATCCGCTGCCAGAGAGTCTTTTGCTTGCGCGGCCGAAGCGCTGCGCCCTGCCTGAGAACGACGTTGCGACTCATGTGCTCACCTCCGTTTTGATGCCTCCATTATCCTTCGCGACGCGGACAGGAGCAACGGACAAATCCGGGAAGAATTTGTACAAATCGCGCTTTTGTTAATAAATGATGATGAAATTGTAAACAAGCCATTCAAAAAGGGAAAGTCCTGTGCTATGATGGCTGTAAAGAGTAAAATGAAGACGAAGGAGGAGATGAGAATGTACTCCGTATACCTGGTAGACGATGAGAAGTGGTCGCTTTGCGACGTGCTGTATACCTTTCCGTTCGGGCAGTGCGGCTTTGAAGTTGTGGGCCAAAACACCAACGCGTTGGCTGCGTTGGACGCGATACTGGACATTCGGCCTGCCGTCGTGTTCGCGGACATCCGCATGCCATCGATGTCGGGGCTGGATCTGATCCACATGGTCAAGCAGCGGCTGCCGGAAACGGTGTTTGTCATCCTCAGCGGGTATGCGGAGTTTGAGTATGCCGTGGACGCGCTGCGCATGGAGGTGTTTGATTACTGCTTGAAACCCGTCAGCGAGCAAAGTGCGCAGCAGCTGCTGATCCGCCTGAAAGCGCATTTGGACGGCCGCACCGCTCCAGAGGAGGAGGAAGCGCTCCCTCTGGGCGGCAGCCCGCAGTTCACCGCGCTGCTGCAGTACGTCAACGACCACATCACCGAGCCGCTGGCGCTGGGGGAATTGGCGCAGCGCTTTTATATCAACATAAGCTATTGCGGAGAGCTGTTCCGGAATGTGACGGGAGAGAATTTTACCCAGTATGTGCGCCGCCGTCGCCTGCAGCTGGCCTGCAGCTTGCTCAGACGCACGAATCTGCCGCTCTCGCAGGTCGCGTCGCGCGTGGGATACCCGGACCTGCCTTACTTCAGCCGGGTATTTACGGCGGCGATGGGCGTCTCTCCCAGCCGCTACCGCGCCGCAGAGCGGGAAAAACAGAGAGGATGACGGGGAAAAGTGAAAAAGATCCGGTTGCAGCTGTTTGCCATCACGCTGAGCGCGCTGCTCGTGCTGGTGTGCGTCGTCGCATATTCCTTCGACCGGGTGATGCGTCTATCACAGGAAAAGCAGGATATTTATCTGCGAAACTCGCTCTCGCAGGTTGCGCAGGGCATCGGGACCGTGCTGGACGATGTGGAATCCAGCATCCTGAACTATGCCTACAGCGAGGAAGTGCAGAAGCTGCTGCAGGCTTCCGCCCTGTCCCCGGCGATGCTCAAACAATACAATGCCGCGCGCAACAGCGCCAGTATCATCCTGCGCATCAACCAGAACATAGAAGGCATCGCGCTCCTGCCCGTGGAACAGAGCTATTATTACAGCTTCAGCCTGGAGAACTGTTATCGGTACATACAGGCTGCGCGCGGGCGGATCCAGGCGTCGGAAAACAGAGAGATGCGCTATAACGGATTGCTGGGCGATCAATACGGCGACAACAGCGCGTACTTTACCTTTGAGCTGCCCATCTATTCCGCCGTGCAGGGGCGGGACGCGGAGCTCGGAGAGTATCTGGGCACCTGCATCGCGTTTTGCAAAAAGGATGCGCTTGAGGAGGTCATGGATGCCGCGCTGCTGGACGGGCTCTCCATTGAGCTGCGCTCCGAGGCAGGCTGCATTCTTTCGACCGAGCGCCTGCAGGCCGGCGCGCAGAGCCAGCCGATCACCGTCAATCGATACGACTTGAGTGGAAAATCCCGGTGGCACATCATACAGCGCTCCTACGGCAGCCCGTATTCCTCGCCGTATTTGATGGTATTCGGCGCGGCGGTACTCATCGCGGTGATCGTATTGCTGCTGTTGACCTATATCGTGCACCGCAACTTTACGCTGCCCATCCTGCGCATCAACCGCGAGCTGCAGCGCATCGCACAGCGCCCTTTGGAGCCGGCGGAGCTGGACATCGATTGCGGAAATGAGCTCGATTCCATTGCGCATTCCGTCAACACGCTGCTGCTGCACCTGCAGGAGTCGCACAACAAGCAGGTCGAGCAGCAGAGCCACATGCTGCGCGCGCAGCTCTCCGTCAATCAGCTGCAGTTGGCGCTACTGCAGAATCAGATCAACCCCCACTTTTTGTACAATACGCTGGCGTGCATCCGCGGCATCGCGCTGTCCAACGGCGTGCGCGTCATTGCGGACATCGTCACCAACATGGCGACGCTCTACCGCTACAGCATCAAGGGCGGGGAATACGTTCAGCTTCGGGACGAGCTGGATATTGTCCGGCGCTATCTGGAGATCATGAATCTGCGCATGGACAACAAGTTCCAGCTCGAGCTGGAGGCGCCCGAGGCGCTGCAGGATCGGTGGATCGCCAAGATGATCCTGCAGCCGCTGGTGGAAAACGCCATTTTCCACGGCCTGGAATGCAGGGAACAGGGCGGGCTGCTGCGCCTCTATGTCAGCTATTTTGAGCAAGATTCGGCGTTTCTCTTCCATGTGTACGACAACGGCCAGGGCATGGACGACGCAACCGTGCGCAGACTCAATGATCTGTTCAATCAGCCGGTAGAGGAGCAGAATGCCGCGGAGATGAACGCAAAGGGCATGGGCCTGCTCAACGTGCACCGGAAGATTCGGCTGCTTCAGGGCGAGCCCTACGGCCTGCACGTGGAGAGCGCGGCTGGGCGGTATACGCGCGTCTCGGTTCTACTTCCGCTGCTCGACCAGAAGCCGGAGGGGCCGGGCGCGCAGAAGTAAAAAACTTCGCTTTCCCTCTTGACCTTCCCCTTGCGTCATGGTCTATGCTGGTTTTAGAAGGGAGGAAATGGGGATGAGAACCGTAAAGGAGGTCAGCGCGCTCACCGGCGTGACTGTGCGGACACTGCGGTACTACGACCGCATCGGGCTGCTCCGCCCCGAGGCGGTGACGGAGGTGGGATACCGGCTCTACGGCGATGCGGCGCTGGAGCGGCTGCGGCACATCCTGCTCTACCGTGAGCTGGGCTTTTCGCTGCGGCAGATCGGCGATATATTGGACGCGCCGGACTTTGACCGCGATTGCGCGCTGGAGCAGCAGGCCCGCCTGCTGGAGATGAAGGCGGAGCATTTACACAACCTCGCTACATTCGCGCGGGGAGTACGCATGATGGGAGTGAATACATTGGATTTTTCTGCGTTTGACACCAAGGAGATCGACGAGTACGCACGCCAGGCCAAAGCGTTATACGGCAAAACCGAGGCCTACCAGGAGTTTGAGCGAAAAAGTGCGGACCGCACGCCGCAGCAGGAGCAGGTTGTGGGCGAGGGACTGATGGCCATCCTTGCGCGCTTTGGCGGCATGCTGGGGAGCGATCCCGGCTGCGCGGAGGCACAGGCGCAGGTGCGGGCGCTGCAAGCCTATATCACCGAGCATTACTATGCCTGCACGCCGCAGATTCTGTCCTCGCTGGGCAAAATGTACGCCGGTGGCGGCGCCATGACGGAGAACATTGACAAGGCGGGCGGCAGCGGCACCGCGCAGTTCGCCGCGCGCGCCATTGCCCGGTATACTGAGTAGACGGCAAAAGCGTCCTCCCACGCGCCGTGCGTGAGAGGGCGCTTTTTTTGCGCCGCAACTACAGGTTGCCGTCTTTCCAATCTAACAGGGTGGACGGCAACCGCGCTCGCGTGCTATGCTCAACACAGAACCCGAATCCGAAGGAGGTAGTTTATGACGACAGGGGAGAGAATTGCTCGGCTGCGGCGCGCGGCGGGGCTGTCGCAGGAGCAGCTGGCCGACGCGCTGGACGTCTCGCGCCAGGCCGTGAGCAAGTGGGAGACGGGGCAGGCACTGCCCGAGACCGACCGCATTGCGCGGCTGTGCGCGTTATTTTCCGTCAGCGCAGACGAATTGCTGGGGCTTACACCGCAGCCAAAGCCGCAGGACGCGTCTGCGCCCTCCCAGCCCGACGGTGCGCAGCGCCTGGCGCAGGCTGCCGCGTCGCGCGGGCGCTTTGCAGCCGGATGGATCACCGCCGCTGTGGGCATGCTGACACTCATCGTCGCGTATCTGGCGCTATGGCCCATCCGAAATAGCGCGGTGTCCACCGCCGCCGAGCACGGTATGGGCTATTACAGCGACGTGATGTGGTATGCCGGGCAGATGCCGATGTCCGCCGTGTTCCTGCTGGGCGGGCTGCTCATCGCCGCAGGCATCGGACTGGTCGCCGGAAACGCGCTGCTGGACCTAAGAAACGCAGGAAGCAGGAAAAAACCGCCCCAGCCTTGAATATCTACCCCGGACGGCGCATACAAGGCGCTGCCCGGGGATATTTATCGCATTGGGGGAGAAGAACATGCTCAACCTTGATCTTACGGGAAAAATCGCCGTCGTCACCGGCGGCAGCGGCAACCTGGGCCGCGTCATCTGCCGCACACTGGCCGCCTGCGGCGCGGATGTGTGCGTTCACTACAACGGCAGCCGGGAAAAGGCCGAGCGCGTAGGAATAAATTAGTTTTGCTTTTTCTTTGATTTTCTTTATAAAATAAAAAAGTATTGCAATTGTGAAGGATACATGATATAATTTTGATAAGGTGATTTGTTAACCAAACAGAGAGGGTGAGAAAATACAATGATTCGTTTTGTAGTTAAGCAACCTGGTCTCGCTCAAATGCGATATTGGTGCAACTCCCAATTGTGGTTGAGGTGTATCAAAATTGTTTTTGCTGGCGCATAGGCTAGGTTGTGTTGTTACAATCTGCTTATGCGCTTTTGTTTGCTGGTTGATAAAAGCTAATACATGACAAATAGGAGGTTCTCATGAAACGAAGTGTAATGCTTTCTTTTTTTCTTGTAACGTTGTTATTGCTAAGTGTCAGTTTAACTGTATTTGCTGCGGACTCGCCATTAGCGGAATTGTATTTTTACAATCATTCAGCAGTGGGAGTATTGTCCGCACTCGACACAACGACAAAAGCATCACAAACGGAAGGCTGTATCGATAATGCAGGATACAATTGTATCAGTTATACTAATGTTCAAGCAGGTCCTGCATCATCAGGCAGTGTGATCCGAACTCTTGATGATGATGCAATTTTCTTCATCAGTGGACATGCAGGACATGGAAGAGTTGTGTGTGTTGACAACAACAATAATATTACTAGGATTTCTGCGAACGCTGTTAATGATAATTCAGTATATTCATTGGCATACAATTTTGGAAACACTACAGATAAGTTGAAAAAATTAAGATTCGCTTATTGGATGGGATGTAATACGAATGGAAATGATACAACATATGGTTCTCTTAACGTTAAGTGTACGAATCTTGGCGTAGATTGTAATGTTACGCACAATGATAAAACATGGCCGACATATAGTAACTACTATCTCTACTGCGTAGCCTTTTATAGTGATCAGGGACAAACGGTTTCTACTGCCATCAGTAATGCCAAAGCGTGGTGCTACAGTTATTATAATTCCACGGCAGGTTCAGGAAATGAAGTCGATCGTACTTTGAATAGCTCTGTGATAAGTGGAACATCCGGCTATTCTAATGTCGCTTTTGAGCCTGCAGGATATGGTGCAAATTAGGCTATAATTTAAGAAAGAGGTGAATATAATGAAGAACACAAAGTGGAAAAAAGCGATTATAGGAATACTGGTTGTAACGCTTATAGTAGCAACCACAATGCTGCTCACAGGGTTTTCCTCTGCAAAAGAATATGGAGGAGTACAGAATAAAATTGAGTGTCAGGAAGTAATGGATTTAGGATTAAATAGCGGTACACTTCGTTTGGTGGAAGAACGCAAAGATGCGATTGGCAATACCATTCAGATTATGCGAGATGATTGCTATACATATTATTATGATACCGAAAGAAAAGAGGTTATTGTAATTACAATAAATGACAGTATCATGGAGAAAATTGTAAAGGATGCTTCAGACATCTCTATGGAACGAATTCCACTGGTTGACATTGATGTCATGAGATATATCAAGGAAATTTTTCCGAAATATCATCTTGACACAATCAAAATTGATTTAGATACAGAATCAGGTAGCCCAATAGAGTTTTATCGATACACTGTCCATGAGTATCAAGATGATATTCAAACCAATAGAGCACAACTTAGTTTTTCTATTGACGGGCAGTTGACATTTGTATATGGATCTCATAATGAGATCGATGAAAGTAAAAATTACTCAAGAATCAACGAATATGATGCAATTAAAATTGCATATTCTTATCTTGTAGATAAAAAAGATCAATATGAGAAAGCAATGAATGCAAATTATTCGGAACATGATTCTGAGAAATTGATTACAGCAACGGAAGATATGGTCCTTCCAGATGGAGTGAAGGTTGGAGAGACGTTTGAGCTTGAGCGTCTTCCTGTCTATGAAATATTCATCAGTAGCCCTGATGATATGAATATTTCGATGAATCAGAAAGTCGTCTATGGAGATACGGTTGCATGGCTGGTTGAGTTTACAGTAAAAACAAGTTGGGGAGATGTAGACCCCCTCTTTAATCCGTTATTCCACGTTTATGTCGATGCAGAGACAGGAAAAGTCATCGAATTGAACACAACGGACGGGGAGTAAAAAAGGAAGCAGCCGTCGGGTGAAACCGACCGTGAGCGCGCTGTTCACGGCTAAGGATACAAAAAGCAGGAAAAAACCGCCCCAGCCTTGAATATCTACCCCGGACGGCGCACACAAGGCGCTGTCCGGGGATATTTATCGCATTGGGGGAGAAGAACATGCTCAACCTTGATCTTACGGGAAAAATCGCCGTCGTCACCGGCGGCAGCGGCAATCTGGGCCGCGTGATCTGCCGCACACTGGCCGCCTGCGGCGCGGACGTGTGCGTCCACTACAACGGCAGCCGGGAAAAGGCCGAGCGCGTGGCGCAGGAGATCCGCGGCATGGGACACAGAGCCATGACGGCGCAGGCCGACGTGGGCGACCTCGGCTCCGTGCTGGCGATGCGCGACAGGATTGCGGCGGAGCTGGGCCGGCCCGACATCATCGTCAACAACGCCGTCGCTCAGTACAAGTGGACGAGCGTGCTGGAGCAGGACATTGCGGACTTTGACAGCCAGTACCGCACCTGCGTGCTGCACAACGTCAACATGGCCAAGGCCTTTGTGCCGCATATGCGGGAGCAGAAGTGGGGCCGCGTCATCGCCATTAATACCGAGCGCGCCATGCAGGACTTTCCCGGGCAGGGCGCCTATGCCGCGGGCAAGCGCGGGCAGGACGGCGTGCTGCGCGCGCTGTGCGTGGAGGTGGCGGGGGACAATGTCACCGTCAACCAGGTCGCGCCCGGCTGGATGCGCACCGAGGATTGGCGCGCCCATCCCGATGACGATTCCGCGTACGTTGACCGCGTGCCCATGCACCGCAGGGGCGACGATCAGGACATTGCAAACGCCGTGGCCTTTTTTGCCAGCGAGCTTGCGGGCTTTGTCACCGGCGCAATTCTGCCCGTTGCGGGCGGCTATGCGTTGAGTAAGCTGTAAAGGGAGATACTGTATGAAAAAGTGGATTGCATTGCTGCTGTTAACAGTGCTGCTGACGGGCTGCGCCGCGAAGGAACCTGCCGCTTCGCCGGAGCAGGATCAGTCTGCGGGCATCATGAGCGACTTTACCACGCAGGACCTTGACGGCAATACCGTCACCGCACAGGACGCGTTCTCGGGCTATGCGCTCACCATGGTTAACGTCTGGGCGACCTACTGCGGCCCATGCATCCGAGAGATGCCCGACCTTGCTCAGCTTTCGCAGGATCTTGCGGAGCGCGGTGTGCGCATCGTGGGCCTGGTATCCGACGCCACGGGCTACGGCGGCGTCATCGACGAGGACGCCATGCAGGCCGCGCGAGACATCGTGCAGGAGACGGGTGCAGACTACCTCCACCTGATTCCCTCGCCCAGCCTGGATTCCCTGCTTGCGCAGATTACCGCGGTTCCCACCACCTTCTTTGTGGACGAAAACGGCTGCCAGGTGGGCAAGGCCTACGCCGGCTCCCGCGACAAGGAGGATTGGGCCGACATTTTGGAGGAGACGCTGGCACTTCTGGAGGATTAGCGGAAACATTTTCCGTTGCCGCGCCGTCCAATGCACAGGGAGGGATGAACCGTGAAACACATAGACCGCATGCTCTGCATGCTCTGCGCGCTGGCCCTGTTGCTGACCGCCTGCGCAACCGAAGCGCCTGACCCCGCTGCGTCTCCCGCGTCCACCCTGGCCGAAAGAGCCGCGCCCACCATAGCGCCGCTTCCCGACGCATCGGCGCCCGAGGGCGGTGGAGGGACGGTGCTGGATTATTCGGCGGATGGTCTGTATGTGACCGTGACGCTGCCCGAAGGCTGGGCAGGCTGCTTTGATGAGGGCGACGGGAGCTTTCCCTGCGCCAAAGTCTGGATGGAGGAGGTCCCGGAGCAGACTATGCGCTTCTGGTGCGCACGGCAGCCCGTCGGTCTGTGCGGCACGGGCGTGACCTTTGGCGAGCTCGCGCTGGAGGACGGCCGCACCGTGATGACCGCACAGGAACGCATCGAGGATTCGCTGTGGTTCTGCTGGATTCTCGAAGCGGGCGAGCTGCAGTTTTGCCTGGACGGCAGCTTGGCCCCCGAATGCTTTGAGGTTATGCAATCCGATCTTGCCGAGCTGCTGCAGGGCGCTTCCGCAGAGCCTGACGACTGAGAAAAACGAGAAAACCGCCCGAACGGAAGAAAACTTTCCGTTCGGGCGGTTTTTGTCGTTTTACACGCGAGGATAGAGCAGCTTGGCGCATAAGCGGGAGATGGCGGAGAGCAGAAAGGCGGCGGAGACGATGGAAGCCGGAGCCCAGTGGAGAAGGAGCAGCGCACAGGCGAGGCAGGAGATGAACAGCGTCGTGAGCACGGAACGCAGGATCAGCCTCTTGCGGTCGCTCTTCAGATAGGATTTGTTGGGGTGCAAAACCAGGGGGAAGGCGAGGAGAAGCAGAACGGAGAGGGCGCCGATGGCGTAAAACACCCCATCCGGGAAAGGAAGGAAGGGGAAGGCCAGGCCGACGAGCAGCCCCGCGCACATCGTCAGAAAGCACCGCAGATGGGTGGAAGCGTGGTACCCGCCGCCGGAGGACTGGCAGGAATAGAAGACCAGGACGAGGATCAGCGCGCCCGCAAACTGGCGCAGCAGCAGGCCGATCAGCAGCAGACCGAGCGTGCTCAGTATGGTGTAGAGCGTAATGTCAAAGCCGTATTCATAGACGTCGCGCTCGTCTGAAGGGACGATTCCCCTGCGGATGAAAAAGTCGGTAAGGCGCTTTGCGATGCGCTGCACGTTTGGTTTCCTCCTCGGTTAGCCCATGTCGCAGGGCAGTGAAATAAAGGCGATAAACGTCCGGTCCTCGCAGGTAAAGGAAGCGAGGCCGTGCGCCCTGGCAACGATGGCTTCTACGTTTTTGATGCCCAGACCGTGATTTCCGCCGGACTTGGAAGTCAGATAGACGCCATCCTGCCTGCGTATGGTTTGGGGATCGGCGGGATTCCGGCACTCGATGTAGAGCATGCTCCGCACGCGGCGGATGAATAAATCGATCCGCGGCTCTTTGGGCGGCGATTCGTGGCGCTGGATGGCTTCGATGGCGTTATCAAGCAGATTGGTGATGATGGAGCACAGCTCGTAATCCCCGATGGGGATGTCGCTTAGCGGACAGAGCTCACAGTTGAACGCGATCTTTTCCTGGCGCATTCGCAATTCCTTGAGCGTGAGCGCGGAGTCCAGAGCAATACATCCGGAGGAGAACACCGAGAAAATCCGAGAGTCGATTTTCTCCAGATATTGTACGCCCTCCGCCTTGTGGCCGGATTCGATGAGGGTTCGCACAATGTTCAGATGGTTTTTCAGATCGTGACGCATGCTGTGCAGCGAGGCGTAGGTCGCGTTCAGGTCTTCCGCGCGCTGCTTTTCCATGTTGCGCTGGTCTTCCGACCGTTTGGCCTCGTACACGCGCTCGGCGTATCGGGACATCGTCGAAAACAGGCTGATGGAGAGGAGCGAAATGCTCAGCGCCATGATGCTGGAGAGAAAGAGCGTCGCATCGCTGAGAAGGGATTGCGAGCGAAGGGCGAATAAAATGTCCAGAATGCCCTCCACCAGCAGATTGATGAGCGCAAATACAATCAGGGACCAGATGCTGATGCGGGTTTTACGCTTGAGATGCGTGACGATGTAAATTCCCAGCGTGAGCACAACATTAGAGGAGAGAACGAATACCACCCGACTTGCTGTGCCAATTTGCAAATAATCGGAGTTGGCTCCAAAGGCCCTGGAATGGATGGAAACACACAATATCGAAATGCCATTGAACAATGCCATCAGTAGTGCCCACCATAAGAGTTTGATACCAAAGGAATCCTCGAAACACAACAGTGCATAGAACAGAGGAATCAGGAATATCCAGGTATCTGTGACGGGCATATCAAAAAAGAGATAGGTCGTGCAGCAGAGGGCAAAGGCGACGCAGCAAAGCGCCGAGGTCCAGCCTATCCCACGCTTCTTTTTCAGAGTGTGGTCGATGAAGTAGGTGACGAGAACGCCCTGATAAAAGTTGACGGCGATTTCAAACAGCAGCCAAGGCCAGCGCTCCATCATACATGCGCCTCTCTATAGAAGTATTGCTGGAGCCGCGCCAGCGTCTCCTCCAGGAAATTCTTGCCGATGGGGATCTCGACGCCCGTATTGATCTGTATCTTTTTCTGCGTATATTGCCGGGCGTGCATGAGGTTTACAATGTATCCGCGGTGGCAGCGGAGGAAATATTTTTCCGGGAAGGTGGCGGCATACTGCGCAAAAGTTCGCTTCTTGAGAGGAATGCGATAGATTTGACCAAAGCGGGTATAGATTTGCGCAGAGTGGATGCCGGACACGATGTAGAGCACGTCGCGGTAGGGCAGGCGAAGGGAGCAGCCATTCCAGGAGATGACGAAGCTGCTGTGGAGCATGGTCTGGGTATACTGGAGGCAGTAGTCGAGACAGACGTTGATCTCCTCCTGGCGGATGGGCTTGCGCAGGTAGCGATAGGCGGAGACCTCATAGCCCTTGGTGAGATAGCGGCTGCTGTTGGTGACAAAGACGATGGGGATGCCGGGATCCGCGGCGCGGATGCGCTGCGCCAGCTCGAAGCCGGACATGTGCTCAAATTCAATGTCGAGAAAGAGCGCGTCGAATACTCTGCCGCGCTCCCAATCCTCCCATAAATCCTCCGCGGAGGAGTAGAGAAGCGGCCGCAGCTCCGCGTAGCCGCGGGATTCGGCCCAGGTTAGCAGCGCAATTTGCATGCCGTTTGTATAGATCAGCTCGTCCTCGCAGATCGCAACATTCATGGGGCGCCTCCTGAAGAGGGATTTTGGAAAATTTTTCCTATCCCCATTATACATCATGCGGCGGGGAATGCCCAGACGGGGCGCGGAGGAAATTATATGCGCATGCAAGGGCGAAAAGATTACCATAAATCAGCGAAGAATTGATTGTATTTGAATTTTAAGATGCTGTTTATGAATTTTGAAGAAAAAGTGGAGAAAATGGTGTAAACTGACTTTACAAATTTTGGGAGGTGTACGTATGAACGGAATCCTGAAGGCGATCGCACACATGGTCCACGCGAACGCCATCGAAGGCGCGGGCGCGGCGAGCATCAAGGGCACTTTTGAGGCGAAGGTCCCGGAAGCGCTGAAGAAGGCGAAGTGAGAAGCAGGGCGGCGGCTGGCCGGGAAACCAAACAGCCGCCGCCCTGTCTCTTACTTCTTTGCGAGCATGAGTTTATCACGATGTTTCTGGTTGACCATGTACTGTATCATGGCGTTGAGCAGGATAATATCTTCTTCCTCCAGTTCGTTATGATAAAGCTGCTGCTGCTCCGACTGTCCCAGCAGAAAATCCGTCGTCACGTTGAAAATGCTGGACAGCGTCCGGATATTTTCCAGGCAGGGGTCAGCGCTGTCGTTTTCCCAGTTCTTGATGGTTGCAACACTGACGCCCGTTTTGAGCGCCAGTTCTTTTTGTGAAAGCTTATGCTGCAGGCGCAGCTTGCGGATTCGATCACCGACCATGGAATCACCTCCAATTAAGATAAGGTTACCTGATTGGTTGAAAAATATAATTACCATATAAGGGCTAATATTATAACTTTTGGCTCAAAGAAAATGCCATCCGCGCTTCTAATGCCGCCGCCGTGGGCGATTCGGCATAAAATGCAGGAGGAGAGCCTGTCTGCGGACAGAGTAAAACCTCCGATGCGGTGATTCCATTCTACACCGCATCGGAGGTTTGTACAAGGCTGAGGGGGAAGATTTCTCTGCCCGCGCTCATCGGGCCGGAGCCATGCAGCGGACGGCTAGGATCTGCGAACGGAATTTCCGTCTCCGCCCTTTATGATCTTGTCGAGGAGAGACTGATAGGCATTCTCGAACAGATTCCAGATCCGGTCCGGCATCATGACGCAGCTGTTGTCCTCGTTTTTGATTTTGACGAGCTTGCTGTTTTCCAAACAGAGACGGTAGATCGCTTCGGGATCCTTCACATACTCGTTCCAGTCAATTTCTTTCATGACCATTCTCCCCTTCCTTTGGGCGCGCTCTCGTCCAATGCGTTTGCGAAACGCATGTACGAACAGCAGAACCTCGGCATCGCTCATTGTGCTGAACAGGAGCAGAATCGTAGAAGCAGACGGCGCATACTTCTTGCATTCCAGCTCTGAAACAGCTTTCGGATAGATATGCAGTTCTTTTGCGAGCACTTCCTGTGTCAGCCCATAGGTAATCCGAAAACGGTGGAGCCCATCTCCGAAAATGTCTTTGATGTAGTTTTTGCAGTACTGCACGACTACCGAACACTCCCTTCTGTTACTGATCTGATTCTACAAAATCATACAATAAATTCCTATGATGTGCACGGTAAGTAATAATAAATATGAGTAAATTTTTTATACCTAAATAGGCAAGTTTTATATCCCTCCGGGTTTGGGACCGATGCGCAGGGCGGTGCGGGGCCCCGGCAGAAAAGCAAAAAACGCCCGAAGAAGCCTTTTAGCTTCTTCGGGCGTTTCCCAATGCGGTCGTACGGGTCTTGGCGGAAGTTACCGCACCGATGCGGTCAGCGCGTTGCCGTCGTAGTCTACCTCGATGACGCTGCCGTGGTGCAGGTCCTCTGCGATGATCTTGCGCGCGATGAGCGTCTCGACGCGGGACTGAAGGAAGCGCTTGAGGGGGCGCGCGCCGTAGACGGGGTCGTAACCCGCGTCCACGATGTATTGCTTGGCGCGGTCGGTCAGCTGCACGTCCAGCTGCTTGTCGCGCAGGCGCCTGCGCAGATCCTCCAGCATCAGATCCACGATGGAGACAATCTCCTCCTTCATCAGCGGCTTGTAGAACACGATCTCGTCGATGCGGTTGAGGAACTCCGGGCGGAATTGCGTTTTGAGCAGCCCTTCTACCTGCGCCTTCGCGCTGTCCGAGATGCGCCCGTCCTGGATGCCGTCCAGTATGTACTGAGAGCCGAGGTTGGAGGTCAGGATGATGATGGTGTTCTTGAAGTCCACCGTGCGGCCCTGCGAGTCGGTGATGCGCCCGTCGTCCAGCACCTGCAGCAGGATGTTGAACACGTCGGGGTGCGCTTTTTCGATCTCATCAAACAGCACCACGGAGTAGGGCTTCTTGCGCACCGCCTCGGTCAGCTGGCCGCCCTCCTCGTACCCCACGTACCCCGGAGGCGCGCCAATCAGGCGGCTGACGCTATATTTCTCCATGTATTCGGTCATGTCGATGCGCACGATGTTGCGCTCGTCGTCAAACAGTACCTGCGCCAGCGCCTTGGCCAGCTCCGTCTTGCCCACGCCCGTGGGGCCCAGGAACAGGAAGGAGCCGATGGGCCGGTTGGGATCCTGAATACCCGCGCGGGAGCGCAGGATGGCCTCGCTGACCTTGAGCACGGCCTCGTCCTGACCGATGACGCGCTTGTGGAGAATGTCCTCCATGTGCAGCAGCTTTTCGCGTTCGCCCTCCATCAGCTTGGAGACGGGGATGCCCGTCCACCGCGCCACGATGCGCGCGATCTCCTCTTCCGTTACGCGGTCGCGCAGCAGCGTGCGCTTGCCTTCGTCGGCGTTGTGCTCTTCCTCTTCCAGCTCTTTTTTCAGCTGCGGCAGGCGGCCGTACTTAATCTCGGCGGCGCGGTTGAGGTCGTAGTCGCGCTCGGCCTTCTCCATCTCGGCGTTCAGCTGCTCGATTTCCTCGCGGATCTTCTGCACCTTGCCGATGGCGCTCTTTTCGTTCTCCCACTTGGCTTTCATCTCGTTGAACCGGGCGCGCATGTCGGCAAGTTCCTTCTGGATGTCGGTCAGGTGCTCCTGCGAGAGTGTGTCGGTCTCCTTCTTGAGCGCCGCCTCCTCGATTTCGTGCCGCATAATCTTGCGGTTCAGCTCGTCCATCTCGGCGGGCATGGAGTCCATTTCACTGCGGATCATCGCGCAGGCCTCGTCCACAAGGTCTATGGCCTTGTCGGGCAGAAAACGATCGGTGATGTAGCGGTTGGACAGCGTAGCCGCCGCAATCAACGCCTGATCCTGGATTTTGACGCCGTGGAACACCTCGTAGCGTTCTTTGAGACCGCGCAGGATGGAGATGGTGTCCTCCACCGTGGGCTCGCCCACCATCACGGGCTGGAAGCGCCGCTCCAACGCCGCGTCCTTCTCAATGTACTTGGCGTATTCGCTCAGCGTCGTAGCGCCGATGCAGTGCAGCTCGCCGCGCGCCAGCATGGGCTTGAGCAGGTTGCCCGCATCCATGCTGCCCTCGGTTTTGCCCGCGCCGACGATGGTGTGCAGCTCATCAATGAACAGGATGATCTCCCCGCCGGACTTCTTAACTTCGTTGAGCACCGCCTTTAAGCGCTCCTCAAACTCGCCGCGGAACTTTGCGCCCGCAATCAGCGCGCCCATGTCCAGCGAGAAGAGTTTGCGGTCCTTGAGGGATGCGGGCACGTCGCCGCGCACGATGCGCTGCGCAAGGCCTTCCGCAATGGCGGTCTTGCCCACGCCCGGCTCGCCGATGAGACAGGGGTTGTTCTTGGTCTTTCTGGACAGAATGCGGATCACATTGCGGATCTCCTCATCCCTGCCGATGACGGGATCCAGCTTGTGTGCGCGCGCCGCGGCCACAAGGTCGGTGCCGTACTTGCCCAGTGCGTCGTAGGTATCCTCGGGGGTATCGCTGGTCACGCGCGTGTTGCCGCGCACCGCCTTGAGCGCCTCGAGAAACTTATTCTTCTCGATGCCATGGTTCTGAAAGATCTTCTTCAAATTGCTGTCCGCCGTCTCCAGCAGGCCCAGCATCAGATGCTCCACGGACACATATTCATCCGTCATGTGAGCAGCTTGCTTTTCCGCCTCATTCAGCGCCCGATCCACATCCTGGGAGATGTAGACCTTGTCCGGCTCGCGGCCGGGACCCGTGACCTTGGACAGCCGAGACAGCACGCCCTGCACTTCGCTTTTCAGAGCCTCGGGCGCTATGCTCATCTTGGTCAGCAGCTGCGGGATGAGCCCATCCTCCTGCGCCAGCAGAGCGTAAAGCAAATGCGCCTGCTCGATCTGCATATTGCCGTACTCAATGGTCAGCGCCTGTGCGTCCTGTACGGCTTCTCTGGATTTCTGCGTCAGTTTGTTGATGTCCATAGACAACTCTCCTTTCCTTCCAGCTAAAAGGATGCTGCGACCCTTATAATAGCAGGGACGCGGATTTCAAATAATTCCGATAAATGCTTTCCATCTGCGGCAGTGCCGCTTTTTGCTCGCCGGAGCAGGCGAAGTACGCCTTGATGGCCGTGTCGAACATGCGGATATACTCGCTCATGCCGTCGGCCAGTTGTTCGTCGGTCAGCTCCTCATCGGTCTGCGGCGTAAATTTTCGGATGAAGCGCCCCAGCTCGATGGAGAACTCGCACTCGTCCAGCCCCAGCTGGCTTCGGTAATGGCGCTCCAGCTTGGCCCAGAGTTCGAAGAACGCCGTCAGCATCTCGATCAGCGGCTGGCTCTGCGTGCGGAAGGAAACCTTGAGCGCGCCAACGGTCTTTTCCCTTGCGCGGTAGAGCTCCACGCTGTAACGAATGGTGGGCTTATATTTGTAGCGCAGCGCCGAGCGGATGGTTAGCATCGCGTCAGAGGGCTGCGGCTGCACCTGGAAGCTCTCCACCCCCTGCATCAGGCGCTCCATCTCTTCAAATATGGCGTGCATGCGCATCTCAGGCGTGGTGTAGCGGACGTATTCCGCCAGGATCTGGTTGATGAGGTTGGAGCGCGAGGTGCCCATTTCATAGGCCAGTTTGTCCACCTCGCCGACCACATTATCCATCAGCACCAGGGAGTACACGCTCTTGTTCATGCGTCCGCCTCCTTTCTCTTTCTCAATTTCAATACTATTGTAGCACGATTCTATAACTTGTCAATAGAATTATATAAAATAATTTGCGGAAGTTTGCGCCGATACTTTGGCAAGACGCGAGGGGAAAGACAAACCCTCCTTGGTATAGAAAAAATTCGGTATAAAGAGTAAAATCTTGCAGAAAACAAATGAAATTTGTGCGAGAATGCTGGAAAAAGATTGATTACACAAAAGTTTCTTTTGGTTTTTATCACAAGTTAACATCGACGTGATTATATATTGCCATGCGAATGTGTCTTGTAGGACTGCGCTGCTGAGATGTGATAATGTGGAAAAGTGTGCCCACCTGGAATAGAAAAGCCGCCGGATTGCGTAAAATCTTTGCGAATTTCTATCGCTTTTTGCGTTTTGTGTGAGCTTTACTCGTTGAATTCACGGGTTTTATGTGATAAAATAAACGAAACCGGCACACAGAGAATGGAGGCATCCCGCAGGAATGCCGGGCGTGCCTATACAAAACGTGCCGGATGGTGTATAATGCATCATTGGAGTTCCAGGGCCGGAGGATGGGGGAGCGGAGATCGATTGAAGAAATTGCTGATCATTGTCGTCGCACTGCTCATCCTGGGCGCGCTGCTGGTGGCCGTGCCGCTGAGCGGCCAGTTCGCCGGCATACAGTATGAAAAGCGCGTGCAGATGGATCTGCTCATCGCTGCGGGCGAAGCGGAATGGCTGCAGGCCGAGCATGGCGGCGTCACTACGCAGGTGGTGGGCGGCAATCTCAGTCGCATCAGCCGGATGCTCACGCCCAAAGAGGCAAAACACCTCCTGTTTCCGCCCAAACTGGAACCCGAGATCACGCTGACGTTTTCCAATGGCGACGTCATCTGTCTGTCCGCCGACCCGGATGCGCAGGATCGCGCCATTGTGCTGCTGAAGCAAAATAATAAAACTGCGGCGTTTGCCATCGAAGGCTATCAGGTAATGAAAAACGTTGCCGACGCCGTATCTCCCGAGGGCTTCTCCGAGGAGAACCCCCTTGCGTAAAGGAGAGTGGAAGAAATGAAATTCAACCAAATGCCTTATGAGCGTCCGGATCTGGAAAAGGGAAAAAAGCTTCTGGCCGGACAGACGGAGAAGCTCAAAAGCGCACAGTGCTTTGAGGAGGCGGATGCCGCGTTCCTCGCGGTGCAGCAGTTCATGATGCACCAAAGCACCATGGACACCATCGCCCAGATCCGCCACGACGTGGACACCTTGGATCCTTTCTATGAGGCCGAGGTGCAAGAGCAGGCCAAGACCGGCCCGCTGCTGCAGGAGAGCAAGCACGCGTTTGACGTGGCGCTGCTGTCCACGCCCTTTCGCGCGCAGTTTGAGGAAAAGTACGGCGCCGTTCCCTTTCTGAACCTGGAGATCGAGGCCAAGGCATTTGACCCCGCCATCGTGCCCGAACTGCAGGAGGAGAGCCGCCTGTGCAATGAGTACACCAAGCTCATTGCCTCGGCGCAGATTCCATTCGAGGGCGGCGTATACACCCTCTCCCAGCTGACGCCCTTCAAGCAGTCCGCCCACGACGCGCAGCGCCGCGCCGCCTGGGAAGCCGAAGGCCGCTGGTACATGGAAAACGGCGACAAGCTGGATGAAATCTACGATAAACTCGTGGCCGTCCGCACCGAAATGGCGCACAAGATGGGTTATGAAAATTACATCCCGCTGGGCTACCTGCGCATGCAGCGCAACTGCTATGACCAGAAGGATGTTGAAAAATTTCGCGCGGCAGTGCGCAAGTACCTCGTGCCCGTGGCCGAGCAGGTCTGCAAAAAGCAGGCCGCGCGCCTGGGCGTGAGTTACCCGCTGACTTTTGATCAGGAGGCGCTGTTCTATCGCTCGGGCAACGCGGCGCCCAAGGGCGCGCCCGCGCAGATTCTCGAGCAGGGCCGCAAGTTCTACCACGAGCTCAGCCCCGAGACCGCGCAGTTCATCGACGCTATGCTGGACGACGAGTTGATGGACGTGGAATCCAAGAAGGGCAAGGCGGGCGGCGGATACTGTACCTCCCTGTTCGACTATAAGCGCCCCTTCATCTTTGCAAACTTCAACGGCACCCAGCACGACGTCGAGGTCATCACCCACGAGGCGGGCCACGCCTTTGCCGGCTACATGGCGCGCGACATCCTGCCCATCGAGTGCCAGTGGCCCACGCTGGAGAGCTGCGAGATCCACTCCATGTCCATGGAATTCTTCGCCTGGCCCTGGGCCGAGGGCTTCTTTGGCGAGACGGCGGATAAGTTCCGCTACAAGCACCTGTCCGATGCGCTGACTTTCATCCCCTATGGCACCATGGTGGATCACTTCCAACATGAGGTCTACGCTCACCCTGAGTATACGACGGAGCAGCGCCACGACATCTGGCGTGAGCTGCTTAAAGTTTACATGCCCTGGATGCGCCGCGATTCCCTGCCATTCTATGGCGACGGCCGCGGCTGGCAGCGGCAGCAGCACATCTACCGCTCGCCCTTCTATTACATTGATTATTGTCTGGCGCAGACCGTTGCGCTGCAGTTCTGGGCGCTGATCCAGAAGGAC
>DKYK01000078.1:42695-43339 GCA_002492415.1 Christensenella sp. UBA7102 | reverse complement strand
TTCGGCGTGGAAAACCTGTCCGATCTGGAGAACACCGACATCAACCATCACATTCAGGTGGCGCTCAAGGCCAAGGCACTGATGCACCGCGATATCGACTATGTGGTCAAGGACGGCGAGGTCGTGATCGTGGATGAATTCACCGGACGCTTCATGGTGGGCCGCAGATATTCCGACGGCCTGCATCAGGCCATCGAGGCCAAGGAGGGCGTGGAGGTGGCGCGCGAATCGCGCACGCTGGCTACCATCACCTTCCAGAACTTCTTCCGCATGTACGGCAAGCTCTCGGGCATGACGGGAACCGCGATGACTGAGGAGGACGAGTTCAAGTCCATCTACGCGCTGGATGTGGTGGAGATTCCCACCAATCGGCCCATGATCCGCAAGGATGAAAATGACCTGATCTACCGCACGCAGCAGGCCAAATTCCGCGCGGTGGTGGAGGACATCAAAAAGACGCACGAAACGGGGCAGCCCATTTTGGTGGGCACCATTTCCGTGGAAAAGTCCGAAATGCTCTCAGGGCTCCTGGAACGCGTGGGCGTGCCGCACACGGTGCTCAACGCCAAGCATCACGAGCGCGAGGCGGAGATTGTGGCGCAGGCGGGCAAAGTGGGCGCTGTGACCATCGCCACCAACATGGC
>DKYK01000078.1:38979-42396 GCA_002492415.1 Christensenella sp. UBA7102 | reverse complement strand
CAACATGGCGGGCCGCGGCACCGACATCCTGCTGGGCGGAAACCCCGAATTCCTCGCCCGCAGGGAGCTGCTGCGCCAGGGTATGCCCGAGCCGCTGGTGGAGGAGGCGCGCGGTTATTCCGACAACGCGCCCGACGAGGTGCTGCAGGCGCGCAAGGCCTATCGGGATCTGGTGGCGGAGTACAAAAAGACCACGGACGTCGAGCATGACAAGGTGGTGGCGCTGGGCGGCCTGTACATCATCGGCACGGAGCGGCATGAGTCGCGGCGCATTGACAACCAGCTGCGCGGTCGGTCGGGCCGTCAGGGCGACCCAGGGCGTTCGCGCTTCTACATCGCGCTGGACGACGATCTGATGCGGCTGTTTGGCGGCGAACGCATCGCGCCCATGATCGAAAGGCTGGGGCTGGAAGAGGATGTGCCCATTGAGTACGGCATGCTCTCCAAGCAGATCGAGAGCGCGCAAAAGCGCGTGGAGGGCCGCAACTTCGACATCCGTCGCCATGTGCTGCAGTACGACGACGTGATGAACGCGCAGCGCGAGGTCATCTACAAGCAGCGCCGCCAGGTGCTCGACGGCGCGGATATGCGCGAGCAGATCCATGGCATGGTGGATGACCAGATCGCCTATGGCGTGGGCGCGCACTGCTCCGAGCACGCCATCCCGGAGGAATGGGATTTCAAAGGTCTGTCCGAATACCTGAACCAGGTGTTTGCTTACCCGGCAGGCGCGTTTGATCACCTGTCCGAGCAGGATTATATGAAGCTGGACGTGGGTAAGCTGACGGATCGGCTGGAGGGCGAGATCTGGGGCGCGTACAGCCGGCTGGTTGCGCAGGCGGAAGAAGCGGGCGTGGACATGAACGAGATCGAGCGCGTGGTGCTGCTGCGCGTGGTGGATCAAAAGTGGATGGACCACATCGACGATATGGACCAGCTGCGGCACGGTATCGGCCTGCGCGCCTACGGACAGAAGAACCCCGTGGACGCCTATAAGACCGAAGGCTCGATGATGTACGACGAGATGATCGCCAACATCCAGCACGACGTGGTGCGCACGCTGTATCACGCGCGCATCAACCGGGTGCCCGAGCGCCGCGAAGCGCCCAAAGCGGCAGAGCCTTCAGCGGTGGCGCAGGCGCAGCGCACGCAGAATGCTGCGCGGCAGCCCGTGCGCAACACGCAGCCCAAGGTGGGCCGCAACGATCCCTGTCCCTGCGGCAGCGGCAAAAAGTACAAAAACTGTTGCGGCAGGAACGTATAGAGGCAAATAGAGCACACCGGCAAGGCGCATCCGAGCGAGCGCCTTGCTTTGGCTCGTTTATCAAGGAGCGTGGGCAATGAGCATCGGAGCGATACTCTATGACATGGATGGTACGCTGCTGGACACCGAGCGGCTGCATCGCGTGGCTTGGGTGGAACGTGGGCGTGCGCACGGAGCGCAGATCGGCGAGGAGTTTTTTTCCCGCGTAACGGGGCGCAATCTGGCCGCTGTGATGGACGAACTGGCGAAAATGTATCCGGAAATCGACGATGTGGAAGCAGTTTACGCGGAAAAGGAGAAATGGTGCCGCGCGTGGATGGACGAGCATGGCGTTCCCGTGCTGCCCGGTGTGCACTACGCGTTGGGACAGCTCTCTAGCCGGGGCCTTCGGCAGTGCGTGTGCACCTCCACGAGTCGGGACAGCGCCGAACTGACGCTTGCGCGCGCGGGAATCCTGCAAAAGCTGGACGCGCTGGTGTGCGGCGACGACGTTGTGCGCTCCAAGCCCGACCCGCAGATCTTTTTGTGCGGCGCGCAGAAGCTGGGCATGCCCATTGAGCGGTGCGCGGTGGTGGAGGATTCGCCGCTGGGCGCCGAGGCAGGGCTGCGAGCGGGCGCCAGGGTATTGCTGGTGCCGGGACTGGTGCGCATGCCGGAGGAGCTGGAAAGGCGCTGTACGCGCGTTGACAGCCTGTGGCAGCTGCCGGAGCAGATCGGATGAAAGGAAGAGGGAATATGAAGCTTAAGAGATTGCTTGCGCTTGCGGCAGCGCTGACGATGTGTCTGACGCTGTGCGCCTGCGGTGAAGAAAAAAAGGAATTGACGCAGACGGAGATCGAAGAGGTCGCGGCGGAGTACGGCGACGCCATCGTGCTGGCAAAGGACGCACTGGAAGAGACCTTCAAGCAGGTAGAGGGATTTGCTGTGGAGCAGTGCTATACGGCGGTGCTGACGGACAAGGAATATCACATGGCGATCAGTTTCACTTACACCTACGACGGCGGGGAAGGCGAATACGGCTACGAGTGTGAAAAAGACGGAGAAGAATGGAAAATTGTGCGGCAGGGGCGCGATATTTCAGTGTACAGCCTGTTGGGAGAACAATGAGAAAGCCAAAGGTTGAACCGGCGTGGAAAAACGGGTATAATGGAAATATAGAACGAGTTTGAGGAGCATGGAAGATGATCGTAGAACTGGACAGATTTGAGCAGGAGACGCGAGAGCTGGAAAAGAAGCTGGAGGAGACCGCCTCCGCCTTTGACGTGGAGGCCATGACGGACGAGTTGGACCAGCTGCACCGCGAGATGGAGGAGCCGGATTTTTGGAACAACCTTGAGCGCGCGCAAAAGGTCAACCAGCGCATCAAGACCATCACCGACCGCACCAGCGGAATCGACGACCTGAAGCGCCAGTGTGAGGATGTGCATACGCTCATCATGATGTGTGATGAGGAGCAGGACGAGAGCCTCGTGCCGGAAATTGAGGAGGAAATTCAATCGCTCAGCGATAAGATCGGCGCGCTGTACCTGTCCACGCTGCTGCGCGGCGAGTACGACGCAAACGATTGCATCCTTTCCCTGCACGCGGGCGCGGGCGGCACAGAGGCGCAGGATTGGACGCAGATGCTCTACCGAATGTATACCCGTTACGCCGAGCGCCACGGCTATGCGGTGCGCGAGCTGGACTTCCTGGAGGGAGACGAGGCGGGCATTAAATCCGTGACCTTTGAGGTCAAGGGCGAAAATGCCTACGGCTACCTCAAGGCTGAGCGCGGTGTGCACCGTCTGGTGCGCATTTCGCCCTTTGACAGTGCGGCGCGGCGTCACACCTCCTTTGCGTCGCTGGACGTCATGCCGGTGCTGCCCGACGACGGCGGCGTGGTCATCAAGCAGGAGGATCTTCGCATTGACACCTATCGCGCGGGCGGCGCGGGCGGCCAGCACGTCAACCGCACCGACTCTGCGGTGCGCATCACGCACATTCCCACGGGCATCGTAGTGCAGTGCCAGAATGAGCGCTCGCAGATCCAGAACCGCGAGATGGCCATGCAGGTCCTGCGCTCCCGCCTGGTGGAACTGCGCGAGCGCGAGGCGTTGGAAAAGATGAGCGACATCAAGGGTGAGCTCAAGAAAATTGAGTGGGGCAGCCAGATC
>DKYK01000078.1:27446-38673 GCA_002492415.1 Christensenella sp. UBA7102 | reverse complement strand
AGCCAGATCCGCTCCTACGTGTTCCACCCCTACACGATGGTCAAGGATCATCGCACGGGCTATGAGGTCAACTCCACCGCAAGCGTGATGGACGGTGACTTGGACGGTTTTATCACGGCCTATTTGCAGATGCTGTAAAATACAGAAGCCGGGAGACGAAGACAGATGAAAAAGACAGTTGCCGCGATCCTTTCCGGAGCGGCCGCGTGGCTGCTGCTGTTGGCCATGCTGCTTGGGGGCGTGTTTATCTGCACCACGTCCACTGCGTTTTATGAGCGCGAATATCAAAAGTACGACAACGCCGCCGCCATTGGCATCTCCGAGGAAAATCTGATGCTTGTGACCCGCGGACTGCTGGGATACCTGTGGGGCAGCCGTGATTCGCTGGACATGCAGGTGGAGATTGGCGGCCAGCTGCGCGAGGTGTTTTCGCAGCGGGAAAAGGACCACATGGTGGATGTGCGCGGCCTGATCGAATTGGCACGCTATGCGATGTTCGGCTTTGCCGTGTTGGGCGCTGTGGCCTGGGTGGGCGCAGTGCTGCTGGCAAAAAAGGAAAAGGACGGCCTGCGCGCCTGCGGAATCGGTTATCTTGCAGGTGCGGCGCTGCTGTTTGTGGCGGTGGGCGTCGTGGTGCTGTTGGCGATGCAGGACTTCACTGCGGTGTTTGTCAAGTTTCACCAGATCTTCTTCACCAATGATCTGTGGCTGCTGGACGCCGACGATATGTTGATTCAGATGGTGCCCGAGCCCTTCTTCGTAGACTGCGCGTCGCTGATCGCGATCCTGTTTGCGGTGGGGTTTGTGCTGACCGCGGCCATTGCCGTGACGATGATCTGCTTCAAACGCAAGGCCGAGGAGGAAGCCTGGCCACTGACGCGCGTAGGCAGCGCAAAGGGTGACAATTTCTATAAAATTGAGCAGGGCAAAAAGGAAGAGCGGCCCGATGCGAGCGAGATCTTCGCGCGGATGGGCCTGGAAGACGATGGCGAGGACGAGGAATTGCCCATCGCGAACCTGGCGCAGTCCGAGCCTGCAACATCCCGTCCCGCCGCGCGTCGAACGGAAGAGCCGCTGCAAGCACAGAATGGCGCACTGTCCGTGCGCTTTGAGATGAAGCTGGACATGAAGGTGGAGCAGAGCGAAGATGGACAGATGGTGTTGGTGGTGGATCCCGAGAGCAAGCCGCATCTGTCGCTGACCAGCACGCCGGGCCAGTTGATCTTCGCCATTGGCGGGACCGGTACGCGGGAGAAGGCGGAGAGATCCATCCGGGCAGACGTAGAACTTGGGGAAGATTTTCCCATGCCGGAGCTGCGTTCGCGCATTGTGGAGCCCGCCCCTTCGCCAGAGGAGTTGCTGCAGCAGATGGACGAGCTGATGAAGGGCTTCCCCAAGGATCGCAATGAGGATGAAAAATGAGCTACGCTGAACGGATCGCCCTGCGCCTGACGCAAGCGCAGGGCCGGAAGGATATTCGCATTCTGGCCATCGAGTCCTCGTGCGACGAGACGTCGGCGGCTGTGCTGTGCGGACGGCAGGTGCAGTCGCTGGTGATCGCCTCGCAGGTGGAGACACATGCGCTCTACGGCGGCGTGGTGCCGGAAATCGCTTCCCGCGCGCATGTGGAGGCCATGACGGGCGCAGTGGCGCAGGCGCTGGAGCAGGCGAAAACGCAGCCTGATGATTTGGATGCGGTTGCCGTGACCTACGGACCGGGACTGGTGGGTGCGCTGCTGTGCGGTGTGTCCTATGCGAAGGGGTTTGCGTATCGTTATGGGCTGCCGCTGGTGCCGGTGCATCACATTGAAGGGCACATTTCCGCCGCGTACATCGCGCATCCGGAATTGGAGCCGCCGTTTATCGCGCTGGTGGTATCGGGTGGACACAGCCACCTGGTGCGGGTGAGTGATTATGGCTGCCATGAGATTCTCGGCCGTACGCGGGATGATGCCGCGGGCGAAGCCTTCGATAAGGCTGCTCGCGTGCTGGGGCTGCCCTATCCTGGCGGCCCCACCATCGATAAGCTGGCGCAGCAGGGAGATGACCGCGCGCTGCTGCTGCCCAAGGCCCGGCAGGATGGGTACAATTACTCCTTTAGCGGGCTTAAAACCGCACTGCTGCAGGCTGTGGCGCGCGCGCAAAAGCAGGGCGTACAGCTGTCCGACGCGGACGTCGCCGCGTCCTTCCGCAGGGCGGTGGTGGATCAGCTCATCGACAAGGCTGAGCTGGCGCTTCGCGACACGGGACTGAAAAAGCTGGTGCTGGCCGGCGGCGTGGCCTGCAATTCGCTACTGCGCTCCCGGGCGAATGAGGCCGCACAACGCTGCGGCGCGCGGGTGTTCCTGCCCCCACCCGTGCTGTGCACGGACAATGCCGCGATGATTGGCTGTGCGGGCTATTATCGCTATCTGAAGGGTTGTTTTGCCGACATGACGCTCAACGCCGTGCCGTCGGTATCGTTGCCAAAGGGGTGAAGGTATGGGCGTTTTGAGGACGCATGATTATGTGTTGCGGGAGGGCTGTATCACGCTGCGGCCGTTGACGGATGCGGATTTGCCCTTGCTCTATCGCTGGAACGCAGATCCCGAGGTGCTCTACTGGACGGAAGGGGAGGAGAACCCCAAACCCATGACGCCGGAGGAGGTCGACGGGATGTACCGACAGATCTCACAACACGCACTGTGTTTCGCCATCGAAGTAGAAGGCGAGTTCGTTGGAGATTGCTGGCTCCAGAAAATGAACCTTCCAGAAGTACGCGCGCTGTACCCGCCGGACGCGGATGTGCGGCGCATCGACGTGACCATCGGCGAAAAGCGCTGGTGGGGCAGGGGCGTGGGCACGCGCATGCTATCGTTAATGCTGGACTTCGCGTTTGACAAGCAGGATGTGGACGTGCTGCACTGCATCTGTGAGGATTACAATGTCCGTTCCTGTAAGCTGTGGAAGCGGCAGGGCTTTGTGCTCGTCGACCCAAGGCAACACGGCGCGCGTCATGAGTTGCACTGGAGACTGACAAGAGAGGAATATAGGCACCATTCTCTGTAAAGGGAGGACGGTGCTATTTTTAGGTCTAAAAACCGTCGAAAAAGAAAGCGTGCCGCGCAGAAAAAATAATGTTTGACAAAAGCCGCCGCACGGGGAAGGCCGAACGTGTATCATTCACGATTTCCACGGAGGAAAGGATCGAACGTTGTGGAAAAGACGGTTAAAGGTGCCAAAACAGCGTTTTTATATGTGGATAACTTTGTGGACAATGTGGATAACATCAAAAAATACCCGTATTTATTGATGAAATATGCAGAAATGTTCGGATATAAAGGGGACATAATTGAACAAAACGCCGCATAAAATTAGCATAGGCGAACGGATACGCCCAACTTTGGAGGGATGAAGAATGTACAAACAATGGGCGGCGGTGGTCGTACTGCTGGTGGGGCTGACTGGATTTCTGGCGATGGAAGCGGCGCACAACACAGAAGCATTCAGTCCGCAATTTGCGTCGCGCCCGCTGCAGGGGCGGATCGTCGGCGTGGACGCAGGGCATGGCGGCTATGACGGCGGCTGCGAGGGGGCGAGCGGTGTGCCGGAAAAGGAGTTTAACCTGGCGGTGGCCCAGCTGCTGCAGCAGGAGCTGGAGCGAATGGGCGCGACGGTGGTGATGTCCCGTACGGAGGACGTGGCGCTCATCGACCCTGAAAAGACCACGGGTTATAAGAAGCGCAAGGAGTTGGATAACCGGCTCAAAATATTCCGCGAGGGCGGCGTGGAGGCGATGGTGAGCATCCACATGAACAAGTATACGAATGCAAGCCAGCGCGGCGCGCAGGTATTTTACATGCAGGACGGAGAGGCGGCGGGGCGAACGCTCGCATTGTGCGTGCAAAGCGCGCTTCACGATCTGGATCCGGAGCACACCCGCACGGCCAGCGCCGGGGACTATTACATACTCAATGCCTGCGGTCCCTCGGTGTTGGTGGAGTGCGGGTTCCTGTCCAACAAGCAGGAGGAGCAGCTTCTGCTGACGGACGAATACCGGCAGAAGATCGCACAGGCCGTGGCGCAGGGCGTGACGGAATATTTCCGACAAAGCGCTGTCCAATGAGCGCGGTTCGTGTTATAATAAGGTAAAATACGGAACAAGCGCGGAGGGACGCACAATGGCGGGAGAGACCAATTTTCTGGCGATGGACTTTGGCGCATCGTCTGGGCGAGCAATGCTGGGCACACTTGCGAATGGAAAACTGACGCTGCGCGAGCTGCACCGCTTTTCCAACGACCCGGTGGAGTTGGCTGGGCGCTTGGTTTGGGATGTGCCGCGGCTGTTTTATGAGATCAAACGCGCGCTAAATAAGGCGGCGTTGGCGGGCGTACCCATCGCGTCGGTGGGCATCGATACCTGGGGCGTGGACTACGGTCTGCTGGACGGACAGGGGCGGCTCATAGACAACCCTGTGCACTACCGTGATATCAGAACCGAGGGCGTGATGCAGTGCGCGTTCGGCGTGGTGTCCAAGCAGGAGATTTACGAGCGCACAGGGCTTGCGTTTATGGAGTTCAACACGATCTATCAGCTGTTTTCGCAGGTACAGGAGGACGACGGGCGGCTGGGCATCGCCCAAAAGATGCTGTTTATGCCCGATCTGTTCGCCTATCTGCTGACGGGGAAGATGGGGTGCGAGTATACCATTGCGTCCACGTCGCAGATGATCTCGCCCTATACGCGCACCTGGAGTGAGGAACTGCTGAAAAAGCTGGGCATTCCCACGGATATCCTCCTGCCGGTGACGCAGCCCGGTACGGTGCGCGGAACTCTGTTGCCCTCTCTCGCGCGGGAGACGGGCATCGGGGAGATACCCGTCGTCGCGGTGGCGGGTCACGACACGGCCTCGGCGGTCGCAGCGGTGCCGGCAAAGGATGAAGACTTTGCTTATATCTCCAGCGGAACATGGTCGCTGGTGGGCGTGGAGACGAAGCAGCCCGTGATCTCTTCCGGGGCACAAGCAGCGAACCTGACCAACGAGGGCGGCGTGGATGGTACCATCCGCGTACTCAAAAACGTGATGGGGCTGTGGATTATCCAGGAGTGCAGGCGCGAATGGGAGCGCAGAGGACAGGCGCTGTCCTTTGCGGACATTGTGAAGGAAGCGGAGAAGGCGCCAGCGTTTCGCTCGCTGTTCGATCCAGATGCGCCGGATTTCGCGCCGCCCGGGGACATGCCGGGGCGCATTGCGGATTACTGCCGCAGAACGGGACAGCCCGTGCCCGAGACTGTGGGCCAGACCGCGCGCGCAGTGTACGAATCGCTGGCGCTCAAGTACCGCTGGACGGTGGAAAAGCTGGAACAGGCGCGCGGCAGAGCCATCCGCACACTGCACATCGTGGGCGGCGGCGCGAACAACGGTATGCTCAACGAATTCACTGCGTCGGCGCTGGGCATCCCGGTGGTGACGGGCCCCACGGAGGCGACGGCCATCGGCAATGTGATGCTGCAGGCCAAGGCGCTGGGATTGGTGGAGGATATCTGGGCGCTGCGGCGTGTGGTGGCAGATTCCTTTGACACGGGCACCGTGCTGCCCGGAGACAAGGCGCCCTGGGACGCGGCCTACGCGCGGTTCATCAGCATCAGCGGGCTGTAGAGCGGGCGGAACTTGAGCAGCGCAGGAGGGATGGGCATGGATCTCAGCATCACGATCAGGCAAGGTCTGTTTCGCAGAAAGACCAAAATCATATTTGGAGAAGCACTGCGCTACGGGTGTCTGACCGGCGATTAGATGATTTCGGACCAGACGGCAGAGGACGGGATCATACTCTATGACTTGGAGCAGCTCGGCAGAGGTGCGCTTATCGCGTTGCGGCGGGAGAAAAAGCTGGAACTGAGCCCGCTGCAGTCTACGACTGCGCGGGAGCTGATCGACGCGAACGAGGGGCTGATTGTGCGCATGGCGCGGGCTTTTCTGGATGACCCGAAATCATTTGCCGCATGGCTACATGAGCTGCAGAAAACCGGAACGGAAGACTGAAATGAGGAATGGCCCCGCCGAAGTATTGTGCTTCGGCGGGGCCGTTTGGCCAGCGTTATTTGACCAGATCCAGCGTGCAGGTTGCGATACGGTCAGCAAAGGCGGCGTCGTGTTCGATGAAAACCATAGTGGGGCAGAATTGCAGCAGCAAATTTTCAATCTGGATGCGAGAGAAGATGTCGATGAAGTTGAGGGGCTCGTCCCAGATGTAAAGATGCGCAGATGCACACAGAGACGCGGCGAGCAGCACCTTTTTCTTTTGCCCCTGTGAGTAGGACGAGAGATCTTTTTCAAACTGCGCGCGATCAAAGTCCAGATGGCGCAGCGTAGTCAGAAGTTGAGTATAATCGACGCCGTGTGCCAGAGCGAGCGCGCGCAGCGAGCCGGAAAGCAGAGAGGTGTCCTGCGGGACATAGGAGATGGCCAGGCTAGAGCCGATATTCAGCGTGCCCGCGCGGGGGATGCCCTGGCCGAGCAGCAGCTTGATGAGCGAGGACTTTCCGCAGCCGTTGGGCCCGCGAACGGCCAGACGGTCGCCCTGGCGCACTTCAAAGGAGACGGGAGCGAACAGTGGCCCGGAACCGTAGTCGATGGTCAGCTTTTCCGCCCAGATGATGCGCGGCTTGACATATGGCTGTGGGAAGAGCTTGAGAGGGAGTTCGCGCTCCAAGTCGTGCAGCAGGGCCTGCTTTTCCTCAATGGCCTGCTCGCGGCGCTGCGCGATGTGCTTGGCACGCTTCATCATCTTGGCGGATTTGGCGCCGACATAGCCGCGGTCAGCGCAGCCCGTGCCAAACTTGGTGGCCTCAAGGCGGTTGGACCACGCGGCCTTTTGCAGGCCGGAGCTCTGCAAGCGCGCAATTTCGCCAGAGAGCCGCTCGTTTTCATCTTGCTCGTAGTGATCGTGCGCATCGCGGTTGAAGCGCCAGGAGGAATAGTTGCCCTTTTGCACCTCAATGGTGGCGCGGTTGAGGGAAAGAATGTGGTCGCACACGCCGTCGAGAAGCGCCCGGTCGTGCGATACAAGGATGAATCCCTTTTTGCACACGAGATAGTCCCGAAGCAGCGCGCGGCCCTCGGCGTCGAGATGATTGGTAGGTTCGTCGATGAGCAGAAACGCGTTCTTTCGCAGGAAGAGCGCGGCCAGCTGCAGCTTAGTGCGTTCGCCGTGCGAAAGAGTATTGTAGGGGCGATCCAATGCGTCAGGGGTGACCCCCAGCTTGCCAGCCTCGGCCTCTAGCAAACCGTCGATGGAGTACCCATCCAGCTCGAGGTATGCGCCCAGGGCCTCACTGTAGTCCTGCACGCGATCCGGGTCAGACAGCGCCTCTTCCATGCGTCGTTCCAGCTGTGCGTAGGGCCCGATGTGTTCTCGCGCCACGATGCGAGCGGGCAGCGTGCCGTCGGGCACGCTGAAGGGAAAGTAGTCGAAGGCACAGGGCGAACTGATGCGGCCGGACGCACCTTCCATGCCCATCAGAATGCGCAGAAAGGTGGTTTTTCCCTTGCCGTTGCGGCCGATAAAGCCCAGTCTCCAGTCGGTATCGACGGTGAAGGATACGTCGTTGAAGATCAGCTCGCCGCTGTCTGGGTAGTGAAAGGCGAGGTTGTTTACTGAGATCAATGCCATGTTTTTGAGCCTCCCGGAAATTGGTCCGCGCACAAAAAGGCCCGCGGAAAGAACATCCGCGGACCATGCAAACCAGGCAAATTTCCCTGTCGACGGTTGTGCGCAAAGATGCTCTTTCTGCCTTTTGCGCACAAAAAGAAAAGGGAAAAATTCCCGTACTTCAAGTTGACAGCGCATCAGCAGAGAGAATAATACATCTTTACACCCCTGTTACATCAGATTAAAGTCAGTATACCATGGAAAGCGACGGCTGTCAACCGGCGCGCAGCGTGGAGTAGAGCGAAACATGCGCGTCGTAGGTGACGCGATAAACCCCTGGCGACAGCTCGCAGGCCTGCAGGGGAAAAACATCGCACTCGCAGTTCAGCTGGCAGCCAAAGCGCATCTTCTCCTCGGAAAAAGGCGTGCCCAACACGGCGTCGAAGCTCACTTGGCTGCGCGCCGCGCGCGTGTCGGTCAGCAGCATGATGGGCATGGTGATGCGGTACACCCATCGGATGATTTCGGGCGATTCGGGATGTGCGCCGTCCTGACCGGCAAGCTCCACACGGCATTGATCAGTCAGGGCATACATGCTGCGCACGCAGCCTGTAAGCCCTTCTATGGACAGCACCTGGCTGCAGCAGACGATGTCTTGGTGCGAACGATACGGCCTGCGCAGGCCGTAATGAAAGAACGTCATGATGGTTCCTCCCAACCGGCAAAATGATGTACCTTTTATGTTATGCATCGCGCGCAAAATTCATCCCTATTGCGAACGTTTCGTAAAATGTCGGACCAAATGCCTGGTTTCAGGCAAAAGGTTATTGATTTTTGCGGAAATATATGCTACTATTCAGAAGATAGTGTTTGAGAATCGTTTCCTGGGCATACTGAAGTCCGGAGACATTTGGAGGGTAAAATAAATATGAGCGCAACTGTCGAAAAACTTTCTTCCAACCAGGTCAAGCTGACCGTGACCGTCTCTGCTCAGGACTTTGAGCAGGCCATGAACACCGCCTATGGCAAGCTCAAGGGTCGGCTGACCGTCCCCGGTTTCCGCAAGGGCAAGGCTCCGCGCAAGATCATCGAGAACTACTACGGCGCCGGCGTTCTGGTTGAGGAAGCTTTCAATACCGTACTGCCTGATTCCTACGATAAGGCCGTGGAGGAGACGGGCATCCAGCCCGTGGCGCAGCCCGAGATCGACTTGGAGACCATTGGCGCGGGTGAGGATTGCGTCTACACCGCCACCGTTTACGTCCGCCCCGAGGTGACGCTGGGCCAGTACAAGGGCATTGCCGTTCCTGCCGCCAAGTGGGAAGTCAAGCCCGAGCAGGTGCAGGCTGAGATCGACCGCGCTGCTGAGCGCGTTTCTCGCATGGTCGAGGTGACTGACCGCGCCGCGCAGAACGGCGACACCACCAACATCAACTACGCCGGCACCGTCGATGGAGTTGCCTTTGCCGGAGGCACTGCCGAGAACCAGAACCTGGTGCTGGGCAGCGGCATGTTCATTCCCGGCTTTGAGGAGCAGGTTGTGGGCATGAGCATCGGCGAGGAGCGCGACGTCAACGTCACCTTCCCCGAGGAGTATCAGGCGAAGGAACTGGCAGGCAAGGCCGCTGTGTTCCACGTCAAGCTCAACTCCATCTCCTACAAGGAGCTGCCGGAGATCAACGACGATTTTGCCAAGGATGTCTCCGAGTTCGATACGCTGGACGAGTACAAGGCGGACATCGAAAAGCGCATCGGCGAGCAGGAAAAGAACGCCGCAGAGCAGGAGCGCACCGACAAAATCATCGAAAAAGTGTGTGAAAATGCCACCGTTGACATTCCCCAGCCCATGGTGGACCGCGCTATTGATCAGCGCGTCAACGAGATGAACATGCGCATGAGCTACCAGGGCCTGAAGATGGAGGACTTCCTCAAGTACACCGGTCAGACCATGGAGCAGCTGCGCCTGAGCTATGCCGACGCCGCCCGCAAGCAGGTGCTGGCCGAGGTGGTGCTCGACGCCATCCGCTCCGCCGAGGGCATCGATGCGACCGCAGAGGAAGTGGATGCTGAGATTGCCAAGTATGCCGAGTCCGCCGAGAAGTCTGTAGATGACATCAAGGCCACGCTCAGCGCGGGCGATATGGACTATTTTACCGAGATGGTCAAGACCCAGAAGACCATTGATCTGGTGGTTGCCGCCGCCGTGGACGCTCCCGAGGAGGAGCCCGCTAAGGATGCGGAATAATTCCCGGTAAGCCCCAAGTGTATCCCAATGCCCCGAGCACTTGACAGCTTCGGGGCATTGTGTCTAAATAACAGTGCAAGCCATTGATAAGGAGGGAAATCCATGAGCCTAGTTCCTATCGTCGTGGAGCAGACCAACCGCGGCGAGCGATCCTATGATATTTTCTCCAGACTGCTGAAGGACCGCATCATATTTCTTTCCGGGGAAATCGACGATACGACGGCGAACCTCGTCGTGGCGCAGATGCTGTTCCTCGAAATGGAAGACCCGGATAAGGAAATCAATCTCTACATCAATAGCCCCGGCGGCTCGGTGACGGCAGGCATGGCCATTTACGACACCATGCAGTACCTGCGCTGCCCCGTGGCCACGCTGTGCATCGGCATGGCGGCGTCGATGGGCGCGTTTTTGCTGACTGCAGGCGCAAAGGGCATGCGCCGCATCCTTCCCAATGCCGAGGTGATGATTCATCAGCCCTTGGGCGGTGCGCAGGGCCAGGCAACCGACATTCTCATCCACGCGGAATACATCACCAAAATCAAGAATAAACTGAACGGCATTCTGGCGCAGCGCACGGGTCAGCCCCTGGAAAAGGTAATGGCCGATACCGAGCGCGACCATTTCCTATCGGCGGAGGAAGCACTGGAGTACGGCATTGTGGACGAGATCGTGCCGCCCCGCCGCTAAAACAACGGTATGTTTGATGGATTATTTTTTTGAGGTAAAAGCATGACCAAATATGACGGTAAGATCAAGGAGCCGAAGTGCTCGTTCTGCGGCAAGACCTCTGAGCAGGTGCGCAGGCTGGTGGCCGGCCCCGGTGTGTTCATCTGCAATGAGTGTGTCGACCTGTGCTGCGATATTCTGGACGAAGACATGGCGACCGTCCAGGAACAGGAACCCGCGAGCAAGGGTCTGCTGCGCCCGGCGCAGATCAAGGAAAAGCTGGATGAGTACATCATCGGGCAGGAGAACGCCAAGAGAGCGCTGAGCGTGGCGGTGTACAATCACTACAAGCGCATCGACGCACAGGTCGATGATGTGGAGCTGCAAAAGAGCAATATCCTGATGCTCGGTCCCACCGGCTGCGGTAAGACCTTCCTTGCGCAGACGCTGGCCAAGATACTCGACGTGCCCTTTGCCATCGGCGACGCGACTGCGCTGACCGAGGCGGGCTATGTGGGCGAGGACGTGGAAAACATACTGCTCAAGCTCATTCAGAATGCCGATTACGACATTGAGCGCGCGCAGAAGGGTATCATCTACATCGACGAGATAGACAAGATTTCCAGAAAGTCCGAGAATCCTTCCATCACCCGCGATGTGTCGGGCGAGGGCGTGCAGCAGGCG
>DKYK01000078.1:0-27182 GCA_002492415.1 Christensenella sp. UBA7102 | reverse complement strand
GCGACAACCCCTCCATCACGCGCGACGTCTCGGGCGAGGGCGTGCAGCAGGCGCTGCTCAAAATTCTTGAGGGCACGGTGGCTTCCGTTCCCCCGCAGGGTGGGCGCAAGCATCCGCATCAGGAGTTCATTCAGATTGATACCACAAACATACTCTTCATCTGCGGCGGCGCGTTCGACGGCATTGAGAAGATCATCGAGAACCGCACTGGAAAGAAGATGCTGGGCTTTGGCGCGGACATCAAAAAGCAGGAGGAGAAGAACCTGACCGAGGTCTTTGAGATGATTCAGCCCGAAGACCTACTCAAGTTTGGCCTGATCCCCGAGTTTGTGGGCCGTCTGCCCGTAGTGGTGACGCTGCAGCAGCTGGATGAGGCGGCGCTGATCTCCATCCTGACCAAGCCCCGCAATGCGCTGTGCAGGCAGTACGCAAAGCTCTTTGAGCTGGACGGAGTGGAGCTGGAGTTTGAGGAAGAGGCGCTGCGCTACATTGCAAAGACCGCCATTGCGCGCAAATCCGGTGCGCGTGGCCTGCGCTCCGTCATTGAGGATATCCTGCAGGACATCATGTTTGACCTGCCCTCTCGCGACGATGTGGGCAAGTGTGTGGTGACGCTGGAGGCAGCCCAAAAGGCGGCTTCGCCCCAGGTACTGCTCACCGACGTTCCCAAGGCGGCGCGCATCGCGGCCAAGGCCGCGCCCAAGCCCGCCAGACGGCGCAGAACCAGCGGCGGCGAACCCGCGTAAAATCAAATCAATCAAGCGGACGGACGCAGCAATGCGTTTTACGTCCGCTTGTTGTTTCTCCTTCTCGCATAGGTTCGGCGGATGCGAAGCAAAATAGGCGCATACGGTGAAACGGAGGGAAGAGAAATGTATGTTGCGCTGATCCTCATTCAGCTGGCGGTGAGCCTGATCATGGGATGCTATTTTTTGCGGGCGATGCGTCGGGAAAAGCAGGTCGAGGGCCGCCCCATGCCGGAATCCGCGCGGGAAATGGAGAAGCTGCGCAAGATGCGCGATGTTCACCTGAACCTGCCGCTGGGCGAGCAGGTACGGCCCAAACAGTTTTCCGACATCATTGGCCAGGAAGAGGGAATTGCGGCGCTGCGCGCGATCCTGTGCGGCGCCAATCCCCAGCACGTGATCATCTATGGCCCCCCTGGCATCGGCAAGACCTGTGCAGCCCGGCTGGTGCTGGAATACGCCAAGAGACAACCAGACTCCGCGTTCGGCCCCAACGCACCCTTTGTCGAAATGGACGCGACCTGCGTACGCTTTGACGAGCGTGCGATTGCGGATCCTCTGATTGGATCCGTGCACGATCCCATCTATCAGGGCGCAGGCCCGCTGGGTGTGCAAGGTGTGCCACAGCCCAAGCCTGGTGCGGTGACGCGGGCGCACGGCGGCGTGCTGTTTCTGGATGAGATCGGCGAATTGCATCCTATGCAGATGAACAAGTTGCTCAAGGTGCTGGAGGATCGCAAGGTGATGCTGGAATCGGCTTATTACTCCGAGAGCGACCGAAGCATTCCGCGGCACATCCATGATATATTCAAGAACGGGCTGCCGGCGGACTTCAGACTGGTGGCGGCGACGACGCGCCGACCGGAGGAACTGCCGCCGGCGCTGCGGTCGCGGTGCATGGAGATCAACTTCCGTGCGCTGACGGCGGAGGAGACGGCGCTGATTGCACGGAACGCGGCAGAAAGCGCGGGATTTACGTTGGAGACGGGCTGTGATGAACTGATCGGGCGATACTCGCCGGGCGGCCGCGATGCGGCGAACCTGGTGCAGGTAGGCGCTGGATTGGCACGCAACGACGGGCGCAGTCAAATCACGGTAGAAGACATCCAACATGTGCTGCGCACGGGCAGCTACACGCCGAGAATGGATCGCAGCGTCTGCGGCGGCAGGAGCGTGGGACGCGTCAACGGACTCGCGGTGACGGGAGATGGCAGCGGCGCGGTGTTGGACATCGAGGCGGCGGCGTTTCCCGCGCACGGCAGGACAGGCGTATGGCAGGCGACGGGCATCGTGGATCAAGAGCAGTTGGATGCGGGCTCGCGCAAGATGCTGCGGCGCTCCACTGCGTCGGGCGCAGTAGAGAACGTGCGCACAGCGCTGCGCATGCGCGGAATCAATGTAGACGGATATGACGTGCACATTGACTTCCCTGGCGGCATGCCGGTAGATGGGCCCTCCGCTGGCGTGGCAATGGCGGTTGCGGTGTTTTCCGCCATCACGGGGCAGGCGGCGGATGGCAGTGTCGCGGTGACGGGCGAAGTTGGCATCGGCGGAACCGTACTGCCCGTGGGCGGCGTGCCGGAGAAGGTGCGCGCGGCAGTGCGGGGCGGCGCGCGCCTGGTGCTCATCCCTCGGGAGAATGAGGAAAAGGCGTTTGAACGCATGGAACAGGTGCGCTGCATCGATACGCTGGACGACGCGCTGCGCATTTTCATTGGGGAAGAGACAGAGCAGCAGCAAATCGCCGCAGCGTTTGCCCCCGCATCCCCAGCAGTGCTCACGGCACAAAAGGCGTGAGCAATTCGAACAGAAAAAAGGACGGTTTAGCCGTTCTTTTTGCGTTTTTGGCCGGTTCGAGTTGACGAATGAAAATAGAATGGTATAATAAGTATTACAAGTTATACAAGTGGGAGGAAGTATGAAAAAACAAGGGCCAAAGGGTAAGTTTATGGCGACCGTAAAGGTGGGGCCAAAGGGGCAGATCGTGATCCCCAAAGAGGTGCGCGACATGTTTGACGTAAAACCGGGGGATACGATGGTATTGCTCGCGGATGTCGAACGCGGCATTGCGCTGCAGAATTACAGCATGATGGATGTAATCATGAAGAGCATACTGAGCGCGCAGGAAGAAAGGGTCAAGGGCAAAGAGGAGGAATGAACATGACGGTGCTCAAGGTGGAAGGGCTGTGCAAAACATACCCTAAGTTCCAGCTGCGGGATGTGAGCTTTTCTCTGGAGCGGGGCCGAGTAATGGGCTTTATCGGCAGGAACGGTGCGGGCAAGACCACAACGCTCAAGTCTCTGCTCAATTTTGTGCATCCGGACGCGGGTGAAATTGAATTTTTCGGTAAAAAGCTGGCGAAGGACGAACGGGACATCAAGCAGCGCCTGGGGTTTGTGTCGGGCGGCGTGGAGTTCTATCCGCACAAAAAGCTGAACGCCATTACGCGCATCACGCGGTCGTTCTACGACAACTGGGATGACGGGGCCTGCGCGGAATATATGCGCCGCTTTGCGCTGGACGAGGACAAGACGCCGGCGCAGCTGTCGGCGGGCATGAAGGTCAAGTACGCGCTGACGTTGGCTTTATCGCACAACGCGCAGCTGCTGATATTGGACGAACCGACGAGCGGTCTGGATCCTGTGTCGCGGGACGAGCTGACAGACATCTTCTTGAGCCTGGTGAGGGAAAAAGGCGTGAGCATACTGTTTTCCACACACATTACCTCGGATCTGGATAAATGCGCGGATGACATCGCCTATATCCGCGCGGGAAGATTGGAGGCAGTGGGGGAGTTGGATGGATTTCTGGAAGAGTGGCGCCTGGTGCAGTTTGCACAGGAGCAGATGCCCGATGCGCTGATCCCGCTTCTGGTCGGGTGCAAGCAGGGAAAGCGCGAGTTTTCCGCACTGGTGCGGACACAGGACGCGCAAAAGCTGCCTGTTCCAACGGAAAATGTAGATCTTGAAACCATCATGGTGCACCTGGAAAAGGAGGGAGAGGTATGTTAAAGCTCGTCAAAAAGGAATTTGCGCTGTCGGTGCATCCTACGGGGCTGATCTTCCTGGCGCTGTCCGCGATGCTGCTGATCCCCAATTATCCGTACTATGTGGTGTTCTTCTACACGGGGCTGGGGCTCTTCTTCACCTGTTTGACGGGCCGGGAGAATCACGACATTGACTACATGCTACTGCTGCCGCTGCGCAAACGCGATGTGGTGACGGCGCGGTTTGTTTCCACTCTCATCCTAGAAGGAGCGCAACTGATCATGACCATTGTGTTCGCGCTGCTGCGCAATCGGCTGATTTCCGAGGGGAATATGGCCGGCATGGACGCGAACACGGCGTTTTTCGGATTGGCGCTGATACAGCTGGGGCTGATGAACTATACGTTCTTCACTAGATATTACCGCAGACCGGATAAGGTGGGGAGCGCGTTTATCTTTACCTGTATCGTCTGCTTTGTCTACATTGGACTGGCGGAGACGGCGGCGTTTGCAGTGCCTTTCGTGCGAGATGTGCTGGACGTGCCCGATCCTGCAAACCTGCCCGCAAAGCTTGTGGTGCTTGGAATGGGTGCGGCAGGGTTTGCGCTGCTGACCTGTCTGGCATGGCGCAGGTCTGTGCGCAGTTTTGAAACGCTGGACTGCTGAAACCGTCCGCACATAGAACAACCCCTCTGCATCATCGGACGCAGGGGGATTGTTTTATGCAAAGCAATATTTTCAGGAAAAAGGCAAGTCCACGCAGTACCGTGGGAAAAGTGGGGTCGCTCAGTCCTCCGCACAGAGTGTGCGCAAAGAGGCGACGATGCTCATGGGACTGAGGCCGGATTTATCGGAGATATAGGCCGACAGGCGGGCGAGAGAGACCTCGTCGGTGGGAAGGCCGAGCGCGGGGAGCGTGGTGGGACAGTGCAGCACCTCATGCAGAAAGGTTTCGATGCTCCGGCCGGTGTAGCCCGCCACAGCGCCCGTCAGATTGAGCTCGAGCAGCACGCCCACCCCCACGATTTCTCCATGCAGAAAGTACTGGCGCTCGGTGGGAAACAGGCAGGTAACGCCATTGCAGAAGTGGTGAGCCACCTCACCGATGCGGCGGGCACTGCCGGTGGCGGTGATTTGCGCGGTGAGGTAGAGGTTGGCATAGAGCAACTCGGAAAGTTCAGCTTCGCCGCCATGCAGCGCGGCATCCGTCTGGGAAAAGTAGACGTCCATCAGATGAAGCGCCTGGGCCATCATGCTGCGCCAGCGCATCTCGGGCGGATTGTCCGGGTAGAGACAGGCCGAAGCAGCCTCGGAGAGCTTGGCCATGCCGTCGGCGATGCCGGAGCACAACAGGCGCCGCGGAGCGTCAGCGAGCAAGGTTTCGTCGACATAGACGCCGTCAATGGGGCGGGGCAGTGCGGATTTTCCCGTGCGGCGGCCCTGCTCGTCGTATAGCGCGATGAGTGTGGTGGCGGCCGAACAGGTAGCGGCCGATGTGGGCGCGAGATAGAGTGCCCGACCAGACAGCGCCGCGACGGCCTTGGCAGTGTCCATTGCGCTGCCGCCGCCCACTCCTATGATTGCCTGAGCGCTGTCGGATACAGCCTGCCGCGCCAGCTGCTGCGCTTGCGCCCAGACGGTAAACGGAGAAGTCAGCGCGATCTCCTGAATAGACGCACCCTCGACATGCAGAATCGGGCGCAGCCGCTCCAATGCACCGGGGCTGCCCAGCAGGCAGATTTTCTCCAAGCCGCGCAGATCTTGGCTCAGGCGCTCTATCGCACCCTTTTGCTGTACATAGCGCACAAAACCCTGCTTTATGATCACGGCTCGTCCTCCGACAGGCCCAGAATCTGGCCCAAACGCTCCAGCAGTTCGTCACGGCCTGCACGGGTGACGGAGGAGAAGGGAAGCACATCCCATGGCTGCACGCCCAGCGCGCGGCAGATGGCGAGAATGGACCGCTGCTGCTGCGCACGGGAGAGCTTGTCGCATTTGGTGGCAACGACGGTACAGGGGACCTGGTTGTGTTGGATCCACGCTTGCATCTGCAAGTCGTGCTGGCCCGGATCATGGCGAATGTCCACCAGATGGAGAATGTGGTACAGATGCTCGGAGCCGCTCAGATAGCTGTCCATCATCTGGCCCCAGTCCTCCTGCATGGAGCGGCTGACGCGGGCATACCCGTAGCCGGGCAGGTCCACCAGATGAAAATCGTCGTTGATGCGAAAGATATTGACCAGACGCGTTTTGCCGGGCTCGGAGGAGACGCGGGCCAGTTTGCTCTGGCTGCATAGACAGTTGATGAGCGAGGATTTGCCTACATTGGATTTGCCCGCTATGGCGATCTGCGGCAGCCCCTCGCCGTCAAAGCGCTGGTTTCCGGTTAGCGAGGTAACAAAAGTAGCTCGTTTGATGCGCATAGAGAACCCTTTCTAGTTTGCTTCGGCGTTGTTTTCTTCAAATACAATGCGCAGGACCTGTTCAAGGGTGGATACCGGTGTAAAAATGAGCTCCTGGCGCACACTTTCGGGTACTTCCTCCAAGTCCTGCTGGTTGTCTGCAGGAAAGAGCACGCGCTTGGCGCCCGCCCGATGTGCGGCGATGGACTTTTCCTTCAGCCCGCCGATGGGCAGCACGCGACCGCGCAGACTGATTTCGCCCGTCATGGCAATGCGCTGATCCACCGGTCTGCCGGACAGTGCTGAATAGATGGCGGTAACCATAGTCACGCCGGCCGAGGGACCGTCCTTTGGCGTGGCGCCCATGGGCACATGGATGTGCAGATCGGTGTTTTTATGGAAGTTCGGATCGATGGCGAGCTCCTGCGCGTGCGCGCGGATGAAGGATACGGCGGCTTTGGCGCTCTCCTGCATCACGTCGCCCAGCTTGCCGGTCAACTGCAGCTGGCCGCTGCCCTGCATGGCGGTCGCCTCAATGGTGAGAATTTCACCGCCTACGCTGGTCCAGGCAAGACCGGTTACGCAGCCCACTAGGCGCCTGGCGTCCACTTTGTCGTGCAGCGCGTGGGCGGGGCCGAGCAGCTCCCGCGCACGCTTGTCATTGACGCGGAAGGACTTGCGGCCGTCCATTTTGGCGATGGCGGCTTTGCGGCAAACGGTGCCCAGCATGCGCTCCAACGTGCGCACCCCCGATTCTGCGGTGTAGTCGCTGATGATGGCGCGCAGTGCGCCGTCGTCGATGCGCAGGAAACTGCGGGTCAGGCCGTTCTCCTTCAGCTGCTTGGGCAGAAGATGGCGCTTGGCGATCTCCAGCTTCTCCTCGGGCGTATAGCTGCCCAGCTCGATGACCTCCATGCGATCGAGCAGCGGGCGGGAGACGGTATCCAGGGAATTGGCTGTGATGACAAACATCACCTGCGAAAGATCGAAGGGAATGTCCAGATAATGGTCACGGAAGGTGTTGTTCTGTTCGGAATCCAGCACCTCGAGCAGCGCCGCGGCAGGATCGCCGTGCAGGTCCGAAGCCATTTTGTCAATTTCGTCAAGCAGCATGACGGGGTTCATGGTGCCCGCCTGCTTGACGGAGGTGATGATGCGGCCGGGTATGGCGCCGACGTAGGTGCGTCGATGCCCGCGTATCTCCGCCTCATCCCGCACGCCGCCCAGCGACATGCGCACGAAGCTGCGGCCCAGCGCCGAGGCGATGGAGCGGGCGATGGAGGTCTTGCCCACACCGGGCGGGCCCACCAGGCACAGAATCGTGCCCTTGAGCGAATGGGTCAGCGCGTGCACGGCAAGGTATTCCAGAATGCGCTCTTTGACCTTATCCAGGCCGTAGTGGTCGCGGGCCAGTATGCTGCGCGCATGGTCCAGATCGTAATCATCCTGGGTATAGACGCCCCAGGGAAGATCGGCGATGGTTTCAAGATAGGTGCGCGAGACGCTGATGTCGGGCGAACCGGGGGTCATGGTGGACAGGCGTGAAAGCTCTTTGCCAATTTTTTCGCGGATTGCAGGCTCAAAATCCACCTTTTCCAGGCGTTCAGCCAGGTCGGTAACGTCGGTCAGGTCGGTATCGCCCAGCTCCTTGCGGATGACCTTCATCTGCTCGCGCAGAAAGTACTCGCGCTGATTTTTCTCCATCAACTGCTTGACCTTGGCCTCCAGCTGCATTTGCAGACCCACCTGCTCGGTCTTCTGCGCCAGGTAGATGCACAGCCTCTCAATGCGCGCGGGCACGCTGACTAAGTTGAGGACCTCAAGCTGCTCGGCCAGCGCATCCAGCGCATGGGCAGCGATCAGGTCGCAGAGCTTGTCGCAGTCCTCAACCTTGTCCAGGTACGCAACAGCCTCATCCGGCACGCGAGGAGAGACTTCGGCAAACTTGTGGAAAAAGTCCAGCAATACGCCGCGCGAGGCGTTCATCAGCAGCGCGGCGCTTTCCTCGCGGGGAAAGTCCTGTACTTCGGCATGCTGGCCGGTTGGAAGGTTCTGGATAGACAAAAATTTGGCGCGGCGCAGGCCCTCGACTGTGATGCGCACAGGCCCTGAGGGGGCACGGAGAATGCTTTTGATGCGCGTGATGGTGCCCACTTTGTTGAAGGCGTCAAATTCCGGCACACCGACGGCATCCACCTGATGGGTGACGAGAAAGACCTCGCGCCCCTCGTTCATCGCGCCTTCAAATGCGGAGAGGTTGCTGCTGTCGCTCACCTCAAATGCGGCGTTCATGTACGGAAAGATGACGAGCTTGTGCAGCGGAACAAGGGGCAGCAGCTGTACAAAACCGTCTACATAGTTGGAAATGTCACTCATAATCTGAAAAAAACCTCTATATATTTTTTATTGTCGAATTCCGTTATGTTCACTGGCCGTAGAGGGCGCGCACCTGGGCGAGAGATTCGTGCGTGCCGATGTCAAAGCATGGCTCGGTCGTCACATGCGCGTAGACAGGCAAACGCGGCACCAGCCACACCGGAAAATTTCCCGGCGCATCGGGGCTGTTGCCCTGGGCAAGATACTCCTGCACCCTGCGCATGACGTTTGCAGGATAGAGATAGAGCGCGAAGACACCGTTATCCGACGGAGGCTCGGCAGGTTTTTCCACGAGTTGGAGTACGCGGTTATCCTTCCCCAGCACGGCCACGGCAAATCGGCGCAGGGTGTCGCGGTCCTGTATGCGCTGCGCGAGCAGCAGCGGGCTGCGATCGTGAGCGAGATAGTCGGCATAGAAGTCGGCGTAGTCGATCATCAGAAGGTTATCACCCGCGACGATCAAGCAATCATCGTCAAGACCCGCGCGGTCCATCACGAAGGCGATGTCGCCGATGGCGCCGCGTTTGGTGTCGTCGTCATGCGTACCGTCGTTGTGCACGTGCAGCCGGGGATCGCCATGCGACGCGGCCCATGTGCTGAAGTGGGCGTAAAACCGGTCGTTGGACACGACGTGGATTCCATCGATCTGCGGGATCTTGTTCAGCTGGTTCAGAATGTGGTCCAGCAACGGCATCCCGCCCACGGTGAGCAGTGCCTTGGGATACTCCCTGGTCAGTGGATACAGCCGCGTGGCATAGCCGGCGGCCAGAAGAATCGCCTTCATTGCGCTCAGTCACCTCTCGAGTAAAACTCTCTATTTTCTATTATAGCACAAGTTTCTCGCGACAAACAATCTTCCGGTTGTAAACTCTCGCCTTTTCTATTAAAATAGAGAAGAGGGTAGCAAGGGGGGAGCAAATTTGGCCAGAAGAATCAGGCCCGCGAAGCTGAACACGTCCGCCGCGCGCGTCAGCCGCAGCAGCCGTACGGTAAAACACGCAAAGCTCAGGCTGACGGCCGTAATGCTGGCGGTGCTGGCACTGTTGGTGGGCGCGTATGAGCTGGTGACGCACCTGCGCACAGATATAAGCCGTGGCGGTGTGGAAGTGGTGGTCGGATCGACCCTGATGGCCTGTATCGATCCGGCAGGTTTGCCCGAGGAGGAGCCTTTGCTCGACGCTTTGGAGGATGTCGCGGTGCGGCCGGCCAGCCAGCAGGTGCTGGTACTGACGGGGCCGGAACTGAACCTGGAACTGACCGCTGCGCAGGCGCAGGAACTTGCGCTGTATGAAGAAAATGGGAGAGTAGCGATCAAAAACGGCGAGCAGGCGCTGGGCGCTGTGCAGCGCATCTACCTGCCCACGGACGAAGCGGCGATGCAGCCGCTGCCCTAAAAACTTTCCTGCTTGAAGCAAGCCACCTCTGGAAATGCTATGGCATAGCACAAAGCATTTTTCGGAAGGTGGTTTTCTCTATGTCGCTTGGCAGGATACTTCTGCTGGCCGTGTCTGTGCTGGTGCTCTTTGGAGTAGGACAGCGCGTGCTGGACCGCATGCGCCTGAACGACCGGCAGGCGCTGCTTGTGATCGCAGCAATCTTCGCGGGGGGCTTTCTGCCTTCCATACCGTTGGGAGGCAGCATCTCGGTCAATATCGGCGGCGCGCTGGTGCCGTTTGGCATGTGTATCTACCTGTTCATCTGCGCAGGCACGGCAAAAGAGCGGTGGCGCGCGGTCATCGCGTCGGTGCTGACGGCGGCAGCGGTGCTGCTGATGGGCCGCCTGCTGCCCGATGAGCCCGAGACAATGCCCTTCGACATCAACTATGCCTATGGCATCGCGGCGGGCATCATCGCATACCTGCTGGGACGAAGCCGAATCTGTTCGTTTATTGCGGGCGTTATGGGCGTGTTGCTGGCGGACATTGCGCAGGCCGTCATCAATGGCGTTAGAGGGGTGCCCGTGAACCTGAATCTGGGCGGCGCGGGCGCGCTGGACGCGGTGGTGCTCTCGGGCTTTATCGCGGTGATGCTCAGTGCGCTGGTGGGCACGCTGATCGAGCGTGCCACGGGCAAAAGCGAGCGCCACGCGCGCATTGTGGACGGCAGGCAGGTCTTTGCCACACGGGGAAAGGAGCGGAAACCATGAAAAGGCTGTGGATATCGCTGATGATTGCGGCGCTGCTGGCAGCGTCGCCCGTGTCCTGTGTTCACGCCGAAACGGAGCACGAAGTCTGGACACTGACGACGCAGGATGGGCAGCAGCTGACGCAGATTGCAGCGCCGGTGACGGTGGGCGATGAGTATATCGCGCAGGATAATCGCACTTATCGGGTGTCCGCGGTGGATGAGGCCTCGCATCGGGCCACGGTGCAGGAGACGGGACAGGAGGCTGCGGTGGCGCAGGCCTTTTTCCCATTTGTGCGCGCACTCGCGGCCGAAAAGCGGATAGGATTGTACTGCACGCACTCGGATGAGTCCTATGAAAACGGGGACGGCGCCTATTCCCTTGAGGAGAGCTGGGCGGGCATACACGACGTGGCGGCGACGCTCAAGAGCTGGCTGGAGGATAAGGACGTGACGGTGGAGTTTAACACCGATTCCTTCCTTCCACACGATGCAGGGGCCTACCGGCGGTCGCGCGCCGCGGCGATGGAATTGGCCAAGAGCGGCCCGGCGGCGATTTTTGACATCCACCGGGATGGTATTCCCGACGCCTCGGAGTACGAGACGGAGGTGGACGGCGAGAAAGTCACGAAGGTGCGATTGCTGGTGGGACGCTCCAATCCCAATTCCGCGGAGAACAAGCAGTTCGCGGTGCAGCTCAAATCCGTGGCGGACGAGGCGTATCCCGGCCTGATCAAGGATATTTTCATCGGCAAGGGCAACTACAACCAGGAGCTGATGCCAGACTCGGTGCTGCTGGAGTTCGGCACGCACACCTCGGATAAGGACCAGGTGCTGGCCTCGACGCAGTACATGGCGGACGTGATCAACATGACGGTGTTCGGCGGCGCGCAGGGGTACTCCCAAAAGGCGCAGCGCGCGCAGGAGAGCGAGTCGCAGACTGTGCCGGGCGCTGTATCTCCCCCGCAGAACAGCCCGGGCACAGCCGTGCGGCAGAGCGCCCAAACCGAGACGCAGCAAAGGAGCGGTTCGGGCGTATGGATCGCAATTGCGATCATTGTGGGGCTTGCGGTTGTAGCGGTGGTGGGATTTGGTGCGCTGTCAGGCGGAGGATTTTCGGGACTGGGCGAGAGTATGAAACGCTTTTCCTCAGAGGTGACGGGCGGACTGTTTGGCAAGAAGCCCAGAGAGTGAACCGTGCGGGGCGGATGCGGAAAAATACGCATCCGCCCCGCTTTTGATAGAAGTTAACGGGAGGGACGTTGACAAGCTCCAGAATTTGGCGGATAATAATTAGAACCGATTTTGTTGCGGGAGGACTGGAATGGGACACAGAATCAAGAACGTGCCGCCCGAAAGCCTGGGCGCGGAGCTCGGCCTCGTCCCTGGCGACGAGCTGCTGCGCATCGGCGGCGAGGAGGTCGTGGATGTCATTGACTATCAGGCGCTCATCTCCTGCCAGGAGCTGACGCTGACCTACCGGCACGAGGGCGAGGAAATGGAGGTCTCCTGTGAAAAGGAGGAGTGGGAGGAGCTGGGCGTGGAATTTGAGGACGACATGCTCGTCACCCGCGTCTGTAAAAACCACTGCGTGTTCTGCTTCATCGACCAGATGCCCAAGGGGTGCCGCAAGTCGCTTTACGTCAAAGACGACGACTGGCGAATGAGCCTGATGATGGGCAACTTTGTGACGCTGACCAACGTTGACGACAAGGAGCTGGACCGCATTGTGCGGCGGCATGCGTCGCCGCTGTACATCTCCATCCACGCTACCGACGGCGCGGTGCGCAAAAAGATGATGCGCAACCCCAATGCAGACCGCATCATGGCGCAGTTGAAAATTCTAAAGCGCGCGGGCATACAGTTTCATGGGCAGATTGTGCTGTGTCCGGAACTCAACGATGGCGCGGTGTTGGAAAAGACCATCTCCGACCTTGCGGCGATGCATCCGGCGGCGCAGTCGCTGGCCATCGTGCCGGTGGGCCTGACGGGGCACCGGGAGGGATTGGTTCCCCTGCGCCCCTTTACCGCCGATGAGGCGGACGACGTGGTGCGCACGGTGCAGCGCTGGCAGAAGAAATGCTACAAGGAATTGGGCACGCGCTTTGTGTATGCCTCGGATGAATTCTATTGCATTGCAGGGCGAAAGCTGCCCAAAGAAGAGTCCTATGAGGATTTTGCGCAGATTGAGAACGGCGTGGGGCTGTATGCACAGCTGAAGGCCGAGTTCGACGAAGCAATGCAGGGTGCCGTGGAAAGCTCGGAGAAAAAGCATTTTGTGTTGGCCACAGGCGTTTCGGCCGCGCCGCTGCTGCATGATATGATCACCGCATATCGCTTTGATAACCTGAAGCTGGATATCGTCCCCATCGAGAATAAGTTCTTTGGCGGAGCGGTGACGGTGGCGGGGTTGACCACGGGCAGCGATCTGGTGCGCGAGCTGGCTGGCGTGCGGTGCGATGCAGTAATGATCCCAGAGAATATGCTGCGCGCTGAACAGGATCTCTTTTTGGACGACATGAGCCTGGAACAGGTTCAGCAGGCGATCGGCGTGCCGGTGCGCATCGTAGAAAACAACGGCGCGGCGTTGGCCGATGCGTTGTTGAATGGATTTGGAGGATAGACCATGGCAGTCAAACCCATCATTGCCGTCGTCGGACGACCGAACGTGGGCAAATCGACTTTTTTCAATAAGATGGTGGGCGCGCGCGTCTCCATCGTGGAGGATACCCCCGGCGTGACGCGCGACCGCGTGTATGCCGACGCGTCCTGGCAGAACTATGACTTTACGCTGGTGGATACCGGCGGCATTGACCCGTACTCTGACGATCCGCTGCTCAGGCAGATGCGCCGGCAGGCCGAGATCGCCATTGAGACCGCGGACGTGATCCTGTTCTTTGTCGACGGCAGAGACGGGCTGACCGGGCCGGACTACGAGGTGGCGGATCTGCTGCGCCGCACCAAGCGCCCTGTGATGCTGGTGGTTAATAAGATCGACACCCCCATGCGCGAGCTGGACAAGGCGGAGTTCTACGCGTTGGGTATGGGCGAGCCCTACGCCATTTCCTCGGTAAATCTGCTGGGGATCGGCGACCTGCTGGAGGAGATGTGCCGCTACCTTCCCGATCCGCTGTCGCCGGAGGAGAAGGAGGAGGAAGGACCCGTCAAGATCGCCGTCGTAGGCCGGCCCAACGTAGGCAAGTCCTCTTTGGTCAACCGCATCCTCAACGAAGAGCGCGTGATGGTCTCCGACATCGCGGGCACCACGCGCGACGCCATCGACACGCGTTTTGTGGATGGAGAGGATGAGTTCATCATCATCGATACGGCTGGTATCCGCAAAAAAAGCAAGATTGAGGATGCGTCTTTGGAACGGTATTCCGTCATCCGCTCGCTGACCGCCATTCGCCGCTGTGATGTGGCGCTGATGCTCATCGACGCGGCCGACGGCGTGACCGAGCAGGACGCGCGCATCGCTGGCTATATCCACGAGGAGGGCAAGGCCTGCATCATCGTGGTCAATAAATGGGATCTGGTGGATAAAGAGACCGGGACAATGGAGAAGTTCACGCGGCAGGTCCGCAACGACCTGAAGTTCCTGGACTACGCGCCCATCCTCTACATCTCGGCAAAGACGGGACAGCGCGCAAATCGCGTGGTGGACGAAGTGCGGCGCGTGCATAAAAATGCGTCTGGCCGCATTACCACCGGTGTGCTCAACGATGCGCTGCACGATGCAATGAGCGTCACGCCTCCGCCTGCGGAGAATGGGCGCAGGCTGCGCATCTACTATGCGACACAGCAGTCGGTCAACCCCCCGACCTTCATACTTTTTGTCAATGACAAAGATCTTCTACACTTTTCTTACGAGCGCTATTTGGAAAATCATTTCCGTAAGACCTTTGAACTGGCGGGTACACCCATACGCATCTGGACACGCGAAAAGAAAGAGAAGGAGGAGCTGGGCAAATGACGGCAGTGAAGTGGATCATCGCGATTGTGGGCGCATACCTGCTGGGCTGTATCCAGACGGGCGTCATCATCTCCCGCGCGCAGAACGTGGATATCCGTGCCAAGGGATCCAAGTCTACCGGAACGACGAATATGTTCCGCGTGCTGGGCGCCAAGGCCTCCGCACTGACCTTTGTGGGCGACTGTCTCAAGGGCGTGCTCGCCTGCCTATTGGGGCTTTTGCTGCTGGGCAACGCGGGAGCGTCCATGGCGGGCATCGCGGTGGTGGTGGGGCATATGCTGCCCGTGTTTTCCCGTTTCAAGGGAGGTAAGGGCGTCGCGACCTCCATCGGTACCTCTTTGGTGCTCAACCCCATCCTCGGCCTGTCTCTGCTTGCCGGCGGCCTGGTGGGCATCGCGATTACGCGTGTGGTGTCCATCTTTTCTCTAATCTGCCTGGTGCTCTTTGGCATCATCAACCCCTTTTGCTGCCATGGAGACGTGTTTGAAATCGTCTATTCCGTGGCGATTGCGCTGCTGGTGGTGTGGGCGCACCGCAGCAACATTGTGCGCCTGCTCAACGGCACGGAGATGAATAACCGCCTGGACTTCTCCCGCAGAAAAAAATAAGTCCGATTTCGCAGAAACGGAAACATTTTGTCTCAAAGCATAGTTTAGCATGGCGTAAGAAGGGTTTTGCGGCCTAAAGTTGACGCAATCCTTGCAATGCCGGATGAAATGCGATATAATGGAATAAACTAATGATGCTGACGAACTGTGAGAAAGCAGAAACTGAACGGGAGGGACTACTATGGCAGCGGAATGCAAAATCAAAAATGAATTGGGCACCATCAGCGTTGTGGAAGACGTGATCACCACAGTCGCAGGCTATGCGGCCATTGAATGCATCGGGATCGTGGCGATGGCCTCCAAGCGCGCCACCGACGGCTTAGTCGAGCTGCTTGGCCGGGAGAACCTTAAGCGCGGCGTGCGCGCCGTTCTGAATGAGGACAGCGTGTCCATCAACCTATATATCATTGTGGAATACGGCGTTTCCATTGCGGCGGTGGCCAAGAATGTCGTTGAAACCGTCAAGTATCGCGTGGAGAATCTGGTGGGCGTCAAGGTCGATCAGGTCAACGTGACCGTGGAGGGAATCCGCGTAAACTAAAGCGCATCGTTGGCCGCATGCCCGGGCGTCCGGGCATGCGGTCTGTTGGCATTGTGTGATAAATAGGCAATTAATGTGTCTGGAGGTAAACCAATTGACCTTTCTTACGAGTATCGACGGCCATCTCCTCAAGGAGATGCTCATCGACGGCGCAGCCATGCTGGAGAAGAACAAGGCTGCAATCGATGCACTGAACGTGTTTCCCGTGCCCGACGGTGATACGGGCACCAATATGTCCCTGACCATGATGAGCGCCGTAAAGGAGCTTGCGGGCGTGGACAGTGAGGATGCTTCCGTTGTGGCCGCGGCCATTGCGCGCGGGGCACTCAAGGGCGCACGCGGAAATTCCGGCGTCATCCTCTCGCAGCTGTTTCGCGGCTTTGCGGAGGGCGTAAAGGACTGCTCCGCCGTGGATGCGAAGGCTTTTGCACAAGGCATGAAGCTGGGTGTGGACAAGGCATATAAGGCCGTGATGAAGCCCAAAGAAGGCACGATTCTAACCGTCGCGCGCGCCATTGCGGAAAATTCCGTGATCTGCGCCGAAAAGAGCGGCAATATCTATACCTTTATGGATGAGATCATTGCAACGGGCAATGAGACGCTCAAAAAGACGCCGGATATGCTGCCCGTGCTCAAGCAGGCGGGCGTGGTGGACTCGGGCGGAGCAGGCCTGATGGCTGTCTACCTGGGCTTTAAGATGGCGCTCAATGGCGAGGAAATCGAGAGTGTGACCGATCTTGCCAATAAGATCACTGCGCTGGCGGGTCAGGAGGCGGCGAAGATCTCCTCGGGCACGGGTGCGGCGATGGATGAGGGCGAGATTGAGTTCGGCTACTGCACAGAGACCTTCATTACACACCTGAAAGAAGGTGTGACGATGGAGGATGTGGATAACCTGCGTGGCAAACTGATGGAGTTCGGCGATTGCGTGCTGGTGGTGGGTGATCTGGAATTGGTCAAAGTGCACTGTCACTCCAATGATCCGGGCAGGATCCTGCGCTACTGCATCAAGCTGGGTGAGCTGGACAACATCAAGGTGGAAAACATGCGCACTCAGCACCGCACCATCATCGAAGAGGCAAAGGCAGTGCAGGAGAAACGCGACATCGAAAAGGAAATCGGCTTTGTGGCAGTGTGCGCAGGTGATGGAATCGCGGCGCTGTTCAAGGATCTGACGGTGGACGAGACGGTGATGGGCGGCCAGACCATGAACCCATCTACCGACGACATCGCGCAGGCGATTTATCGCTGCAAGGCGCAGACCACCTATGTGCTGCCCAACAACAAGAACATCATCATGGCGGCGCAGCAGGCGGCCGAGCTGATGGAGGACCGCACGGTGGTGGTCATCCCTACCAAGACCATCCCGCAGGGTGTCGCGGCGATGATCGCCTATGTGCCTGATGTTTCGCTCGATGAAAACCGCGAGCGCATGACGGAGGCAGCGGGTTCCGTGCGCACGGGCTCTGTTACCTATGCCATCCGCGACTCGGTGTTTGACGGGAAGGAAATCAAGGAAAATGACATACTGGGCCTGAACGAAGGCACGGTGGCTTGCGTCGGCCAGAACGTGGCGGATACCGCCATTGAACTGATGCGCACCATGCTGACCGAGGAAGACGAGTTGATTACGCTGTTCTATGGCGCGGATGTGTCTGAGCAGGATGCCGAGAATATGCGCGCGCGCATCGAGGAAAACTTCACCGATTGCGATCTGGAAATGCTCTCGGGCGGACAGCCGCTGTATTATTACCTGTTTTCTATTGAATAAGCATCATTCGGAATCATTGACGGCTGTCCAAGCGGATTTGGGCAGCCGTTTTCCGTTGAAGAGAGGGGGGAGCGTATTTGCACATTGAGGAGCTCAAAGGCGTGGGCAAAGTGCGGTTGGAAGCGCTGCGCAGAGCGGGTCTGACCGAGGCGGAGCAGCTGCTGTGGCGTTTTCCAAGGGACTACATCGACTATGACGAACGCACAAAAGTGCGCGACCTGCACTCGGGGAAGCGCGCAGTGTTTGCTGCGCGCATAAAAAGGAGTTCCACCACGCGCGTGCACGGCATGACTCTGACCAATGCCACAGTGTTTGACGAAACAGGTGAGGTACAGTGCATATGGTTTAATCAGCCCTATCGCGGGCACATGCTGGAGATTGGCGCGGTGTTCCTGTTTGTGGGAATGCCCGCGCGCAGCAGAGGAAAGCTGTGTGTACAGTGTCCGCAGACGGCGCCCCTTGCAACGCACGGCATCCGGCCCGTGTACGCGCCTGTGCGGGATGTGCCGCCGGCTGTCTATGAAAAATTGGTGCGGCAGGCGTGGGAGGGCGCGGGAGCGGCGATGTCCGACCCGCTGCCGCAGGCGCTGCGTGCGCGGTTCGCGCTGCCCGGGTATGCGCAGGCTGTGTACGGCGTCCATTTTCCGCAGGACCGAGCGGCATTGGCAGCATCGCTGCGCAGGCTGTCGTTTGACGATCTGCTGTTGCTGCGCATTTGTATGGCGAGCCTGCGTCGGCGCACGGGCACAGGACAGGCGCTGAAGGCAAACCTGACGGTCATCCAGCCCTTTTTGGACGCACTGCCCTATGAATTGACGGGCGCGCAGCAGCGCGTGCTGCGGCAGGCTCTGTCCGACATGGAGAGCGAGCGGCCCATGGCACGGCTGGTGGAGGGCGACGTGGGCTGCGGCAAGACCGTCATTGCATTCGCGCTGCTATACTGCGCGTTTGAAAACGGCGTGCAGTCAGCCATGATGGCGCCCACCGAGGTGCTCGCGCAGCAGCATTACAGCGAAGCCTGCCGTCTGCTCGAGCCGCTGGGCGTGCGCGTGGTGCGGCTGATGGGCTCGGTGAAGGGCAAAGAGCGCCGGGAAGCGCTGCGCCTCCTCGAGTCGGGAGAGGCGGATGTGGCCATCGGAACGCACGCGCTGATCTCAGAGGGCGTGGAATACAGGAATCTGGGTGTGATCATAACAGACGAGCAGCACCGCTTCGGCGTGCGGCAGCGCACAGCGCTGGAGCACAAGGGACGACTGGATCCACACGTGCTGGTGATGAGCGCGACGCCCATCCCGCGCACGATGGCGCTGGTGCTCTACGGCGATCTGGATATATCGGTGGTGGATGAGCTGCCGCCGGGGCGCAAGCCCGTCAGGACGCGCGTGGTGCCGGAGGGCAAACGGAAGGACATGTACAGCTTCATTGCACAGGCGGTGGCGCAGGGGCGTCAGGCCTACGTGGTTTGCCCGCTGGTGGAGGAGAGCGAGGCGATGGACGCGGCTTCAGCTTCGCAGACGGTGCAGGATATGCGCGCCGCAATGCCGGACGTGCGCATCGAGCTGCTGCACGGGCGCATGAAGAGCGAGGAAAAGGATCGCATCCTCAATGGGTTTGCGCAGCACGATTGCGACATATTGGTCAGCACTACAGTCATCGAGGTGGGGGTCAACGTCCCTAACGCCACAGTGATGGTCGTTGAGGACGCGGAGCGGTTCGGGCTTGCTCAGCTGCACCAGCTGCGCGGGCGTGTGGGACGCGGCCAGGAGCAAAGCTGGTGTTTTCTGATGGCTGATCCCTCCGAGCGCATGCGCACGCTGGCGGGTACCAACGACGGGTTCGTCATTGCGCAGAAGGATTTGGAAATGCGCGGACCGGGCGAGATGATGGGCACGCGTCAGAGCGGTATGGTGAATGAACGCCTGATGGCGCTTGCGGGCGATCCGGTGCTGATGGAACAGGTGGGGCAGGCGGTGGAAGATGTTTTTGCACGACCCGACGATGTGGAGAACCAGGCTATGATGCGCTATGCGCGCGAGCAGATGGCGCTTCGCGGCCTGCAGGTTGCTCGAAATTAAGGGAAAATCAAAAACAGGAGGAATGCTCGATGAAACCAGAACAGTGTCTGAATGAGATTGCTCAAATGGGGTTGAATCTGTACGATGCGGCGTTTTATACCGATGATGGCGTTTTTTACCGCCGTTTTCAGCCGTGCAATGCCTGCAACGACAGCTACTCCGTAGCCAAAGTGTTTGTGATGACGGCGATTGGCATACTGTGCGACCGGGGTGACTTGAGCGTACAGGACAGGATCATCGACATTTTTGCAGGGGAGATGACGCGGGAAGCGGCGGCGCGCTGGAGCAGCGTGACCGTGGAACATGCGCTGACACACACAATCGGGTTTGACGAGGGCTTTCTGGACATCGACATGGACGACGTCTGCGCCTATCCTACGGACGACTATCTTTCTATTGTGTTTGATCATCCGCTGCATCATTGCCCGGGTGCGCACAGCCAGTATTCCGACGCTGCGTTTTACCTGCTGTCGCGCGTTGTGACCCGTGTGGCGGGAGAGAATGTGGATGCGATGCTGTATGATGCCGTGCTTGGGCCGCTCGGCTTTCGGGAGGTGGCGTGGAGCCGCTGTCCGCACGGGTTTCCCATTGGCGCGACGGGTCTGTACATCCGCGCGGATGATATGGTGAAACTTGGCTGGCTGTATCTGAACCGCGGCGTGTGGAACCGGGAGCGGCTGCTATCTGAAAAATGGGTCGACAGGGCGCTGGAAAAAGAGTATGAGCTGCATCCGGCAGCAGGCGGATTGATCGGCAAGTACGGCGGTCACGGACAGGGTCTCTATTTCTCTAAAAAGGGACGTTTTGCCGTCGCCTGGCATGCGTATGAGAACGGCAGGCGCATAGGTGCGCTGACGGGATACCTGGGCACACTCGCATGAGAAATCCCTCGGGCGAGGCGGAATTCGTTTGAACAGAACGTTATGCAATGGTACAATAGAAATGGAAATACTGTTGACCAAAATGAGGAGGAAACAACATGGCCGCAAATTTTATAAACACGCCCGACACCACTGCGCAATTCGATCCCCAGGACATCGAACTGAACAATCGGCTGTCCCTATTGTCCTACCTGGGAATACTGGTGCTCGTCCCTATCTTCCTGGTCAAGCGATCACGCTTTGCCCGGTTCCACGCCAACCAGGGGCTGGTGCTGCTTATCGCGGGCATCGTCTCAGATCTGGCGCTTCTTGTGCTCAAGCTCATTGTGGGCGCGTTGCGCTCAGGCCTGATGGCGCTGCTGTACCGTATTGATGGAAGTAGAGTTCTCATTGCGATGGGCGCTGTGCTGGGTGGCGTGGTTAGCGGAGTGTTCTGGATCCTCTCCGTGCTGATCAGCGTGGCGTTGATTGTGCTTGCGGTGCTGGGCATCGTCAATGCCGTCAAGGGCAGGGCGCGCGAGCTGCCGCTTATTGGTTGGTTCCATATCCTTCGCAACCATTGATTAACATATTGTTCATTTTATATTTGCAAAATAGAAACAAATATGGTAGAATAATGTCAAATAAGAGTGGAAAACCACTTGAATGAGGAGGAGCAGCTATGGCAAACATTCTGGATATGCCGGACACCACTTCCTACTATAGCAAGAGCGACATCGAAGGCAACAAACTGATGGCCGTTTTGTCCTACATAGGAATCCTGGTGCTGGTCCCCATTCTGGCGGCAAAGGATTCTCCGTTTGCCAAGTACCATGCCTCGCAGGGACTCAATCTGCTGATCGTGGACGTCGCCTGGTGCATCGTCTCGGGCATCGTCAGCTTGATCTTTGGCCTGATCGGCGTCACCTTCCTGTCCGTACTGTGGACTATCGTGACTTGGCTCGTGGGCATTGCGCTCTTCCTGATGATGGTCATCGGCATCATCAATGCGGCGCAGGGCAGGGCCAAGGAGCTGCCCCTCATCGGCGGTTTCCGCATTCTCAGGTAAATCAATGCTGGGAGTCCGCTCCTTTGCAGGCTGTGCAAAGGGGCGGATTTTTGATCTCCGCACTTGACAGGAAGATGCGCAGCGGCTATGCTAAAGAAGTGAGAAACACAACGAAAGGTGGAGAATATCATGCTGTTTTTTGGAACCGGAGCTGCCGAGCTCTACCCCAATCCCTTCTGCAACTGCGAATTCTGCGAATCCATTCGTAAAACGGGCGAGGCGCCGCGCAAGCGCTCCTGCCTGCTGATGGATGCGCACAACATGATCGATTTTGGGCCTGAGGCGCTGGCAGCTGCGCAGATGTACGGCGCGCGGTTATACGACGTGGATAACGTATTCATCACCCACAGCCACGAGGATCACCTCTGCTTTTCCAACATCGAGGTGCTGTCCATGACGCCGCAGCGGGACGAAAAACCGCTGAACATTTACCTGAGCGAGTCGGCCTGCGACTTTGTGCAGCGCTACATGACGGCTTTGCGCGCTGTGTATGCCCGCGGCGGGACGGAGCTGGAGACGCTCATCAAGAAGGGCAAGGTGGTGCTGCACGCCGTGAAGCCCTATACGCACATTGCGGTGGGCGAAATGGACGTATTTACCATCGAGAGCAACCACATGGCGCATGGCAGGGACGAGCATGCGCTCAACTATGTATTCACCAAGGCAGATGGCAGCAGGCTGATCTATGCCGCGGACACCGGGCTGTACAGTGAGAAGAACCTGGAGACGCTGCGGGATACGCGCGCACAGGTGCTGGTGATGGAGGGCACGTTCGGCGACCTGCATGTGGAGGGCGCGCGTGCCACGCACCTGAATGCGGAGAATTTTATCACGCAGCTGGAGAACATGCTGCAATACGGCATTATCACCAAAGATACAATGGTGTACATGACGCACATCAACCAGGTGCAGCGCTTCAATCACGCCGCATACCAACGCTACATGGACGAGCATGCACCCGTGACGGTAGCCATCGCCCATGATGGCCTGCGCGTATGATTCATGCGCATCAGGAGAAGCAACAGAAAGATTGATGTGGAACGGGTCGATGCGGAATGATAGACCGACGAGGTCGAGCGGAGGGCAGCGAGAGGTTCCGCACGCATACCAACGCGTCGGGAAAGCCGGAGCGATCCCCTGCGTTCCTCATCATCCTTACAAACGAGGACCTGCGTCCTCCAACTTGAGGAGAGAAAATGAATACAGCAACAGGCGCCCGCGCGAATTGCTTCGTGCGGGCGCCTGTTTATTTGGATCAGTTGCGAATGTTGTCAACGGGCTTGAGGGCGATGAACTTCAGAAAATCCTGAATGTGTTCATCCCAGTATTCCCAGGTGTGTGCACCGGGATGCTCTTCATAGGTGTAATCGAAGGGATTGCCGGGCAGGGACTGGAAGAAATCACGCGTCTCATGCGCGGAGGCGAGCACAAAGTCCTCCGAACCTACGGAGTGAAAGATGCGCGGACGGGGCAGATTCTCGTCCAGTATGCGCTGCGCGGAGCCAAACACATCCTCCTCGGTGCCCTTGAGGGTGGACAGATCCGTGGTGCCGTAGGTGCGCATCATGCGCGCGACGCGCTCAGGATCCAGGGAGTTGGTGACGTTGCGATTGACGGCGCCCGCGGACAGGCAGCCGATCGCCGCATAGTGCTCCGGATTTGCCAAGCCGATTTTCATGCAGCCCGCGCCGCCCATGGACAGGCCGGCGATGAAGTTTTCCTCGCGCTTGTCCGACAGCGGGAACATGGAGCGCATGATGCGAGGCAGCTCCTGGGAGATATAGGTGTAGTACTTGCCGCCGTGCTTCATGTCCGCATAGGAGGACAGGTGTGCGTTGGGCATGACCACCGCCAGACCCAAGGGTGCAGCGTAGCGTTCGATGGAGGTTCTGCGCTGCCAGATGGTGTGATTATCACTTGCGCCGTGCAGCAGCCACAGCACGGGATGCTTGTCCCCGGAGGCTACTGCCGCCATGCCGATCTGCTTGGTAGCGCGCTGGGGCAGGATCACGTCGCACGCAACGCACATGCCCAGAGATTCCGAAAAGAAGTTGACATGAAAGAGTGCCATGATGCTCTACCTCCTTATTTCTTGATGGGCAGCCAGGAAAGCACGGTCTGAATCTTTGCATCCCAGTACTTCCACTGATGGTCGCCAGGACTTTGCTCGTAAGTCAGTGAATAGCCAAGACGCGACAGGTGGTCGCGCATGCGTACATTCTGGTCATAAAGAAAATCTTCCGTGCCGCACCACATATAGATTTTGGGCATCTTTTCGGGATGATTCTGGGCCAGGCGTTCGGCGACAGCGAACAGATCGTTCTCACTGCCGCGAATCTGCTCCTTGGGCCCGAAGATATCTATCCAAAGCTGCGCATGGGGATCGCCGGGCGCGGCATCCGCACAGTCCGCAGCGTCCACGCCGCCGGAGAGCGACGCAACGGCCGAGAAGGTATCGGGCGCCAGCAGCCCGCACTTGAGCGCGCCGTACCCGCCCATGGACAGGCCCGCGGCGAAGGTGTCTTCGCGCTTATCGCTCATGTAGGGGAAAAAGGAACGGCAGATGGCGGGCAGTTCCTGGGAGATGTAGGTCCACCACTTGTGCCCCATATACATGTCGGTGTACCAGCCCAGCTGGGTTGAGGGCATCACCACGGCGATGCCGTAGTCCGCGGCATAGCGTTCGATGGAGGTTCTGCGCTGCCAGATGGTGTGATCGTCGCTCATGCCGTGCAGCAGGTAGAGCACTGGATACTTTCCGTCTCCACGCTTGCCTTCCATGCCGATTTGCCCATGCGTCTGCTCCGGCAGGATCACATCCATCTCCGCGCACATGCCCAGTACATCAGAGAAGAAATCAACGTGCAACAGTGCCATGATACGGTTTCCTCCTTATGTCTGTTTATGGAACCAGTATAGCACAGATCCCGGCTAATGTAAATAAATGATTAAGAACTGTTCTTCAGGGCCGGCGGCGTCCAGATGCTCATAGATGCGGAAGCCGTGGTTCGCCAGCAGGCGCTCCATATGCGCATAGGGGAGACGACCTTCGCAGGTTCTCCTGGGCCGGCTGTCAGTGCGGCCTGCGTACCGTCGCCCTGTGGGGCGGGGAGTTGAATGCGAGCAGCGCGGAGAATGCGGCTTCCTCCAGATAATAGAACAGGCCGAGTAGGCTGCACAGCGTCTCAGCGCTCGAGCAAAAGGCTGAGCAGGCGCACAGCCGTTGCGCCCAATTCGGGTTGGTCAGGTCGGTGGGTAGGGAGGCGGCATTGCTGGGGAGGGGCGGGATGATGCAAGCAGGCGGATTCTTGCGGTCGTGCTGGTTTCGATCGTGTTCATGCACCTCCTGCATACCCGATCTGAACAGGGAGGATATAAGGACTTGACTTTTTTGAAAAATGTAGTATATACACATGACAAAAGTCCAATGCGGAGAGAACCCGCATCAGACTTTTGGCGTTGTATGAACTGTTTATTAGCAGCTTTGGAAAAGTAGGGGCGTCCGGCAGATGTACTGACCGGCTAGTCATCCAGCACTGCTTTGCTTCCAAGCCCGGGTGTAGAACCTACCTTCAAATGACACAGAAAAAGGTGTTTATGTTCGAGGGTGTCCGGGGTGAGCATTGTGCATACAGTGCACATAGAGTGACGGCCCGGTGTTTATCGCAAAAATACCTATTTTTCAGGCTTTGCGTACTGGGTGAGGATGGAGAGCACCTTGTCCAGACCGTTGCCGCTGGGTTCGGCGTCCATGCGGGTGCGCAGCGCGTCCTTGCTGGCATACAGATCGCGCACGCACTTGACGAGCGAATCGGCGGTCATCTGGCTCTGATCCAGCACGTGAGCCAGGCCACGCTTTTCAAAGGAGGCGGCGTTTTCAATTTGGTCGCCGCGGGATGCGCCCTTGGGATAGGGAATGAGCAGACTGGGCTTCTTGAGCGCAAGAATTTCACACAGCGTATTGCTTCCTGCACGGGAAATGAGCAGATCTGCGCAGGCGAAGGCGTCGCTCATGCCGTCAGTGAGATACTCCACCTGGCTGTATCCGCTGTAGGGATCGCATGAGGGATCGAGGTTGCCCTTTCCACACAAATGCAGCACGTCAAAATCCGGCAGCAGCCGGGGCAGCGCCTCGCGCACACAAGCGTTGATCGCTTGCGCACCAGACGAGCCGCCGGTGACCATCAGCACTGGTTTATCGCCTTTGAGCTGGAAGCGCTCCAATCCTTGCTCCTTCCTGCCCTGAAACAGCTCGTCCCGGAGCGGTGTGCCGGTGTATACGCCGCGGCGCATCAGCTTCGCCGTTTCGGGGAAGGTCGTACATACGGCCTTGGCGAAGGGCAGGCACAGCTTATTGGCAAGGCCAGGGGTCAGATCGGATTCGTGCAACACCACGGGCACGCCGTTCAGCGCCGCGCCGTAGATGACGGGCACCGAGACAAAGCCGCCCTTGGAGAATACAATGTTGGGCTTGAGCCTGCGCAGGATACCAGCCGCCTGTCCCACGCCCTGGATGACCCGAAAGGGGTCGGAGAGATTCTTCAAGTCTAGATAGCGACGCAGCTTTCCCACTGCCACCGCGTGATAGGGAATGCCCAGCGGCTCGATGAGTCCGCGCTCCATACCGTTTTTTGAACCAATATATTGAACGTCCCATCCGGAAGCCTGAAGGTACGGAATGAGGGCCAGATTTACCGTGACGTGGCCGGCTGTGCCGCCGCCGGTGAGTACGATTCTTTTCAACGCCGTTTCCTCCTGACAGAAATGATTTCCATATTATTATGAATCGAATTTGACAATAAGTAAAGAGCCATTTGATAAATTCGATGTAGAAATGCGCAAAGTTCCAGGGCTTTCCAGGCCGCCAGATGCAATCGATTGAGGATACGTCCCGGAGGATGGACGAGAAGATGCAAAGAGGGGAAGACATCCATTAAAATTGTTCTGGGGGCAGGCACTGCACCCAATACAGTTTTATGGAGGTCTTCTCAAATGGATAGCAAAACGTATGGGTATGTCCGGGTATCTACCAAAGAACAGAACGAGGATCGGCAGCTTCTCGCCTTGCGGAGTTTTCCAGTTTCGGAAAAACGCATTTACATGGACAAGCTCAGCGGAAAAGATTTCAACCGACCGCAGTACCAGAAGTTGATGAAGAAACTGCACGCCGGCGACGTGCTGGTGATCAAATCCATCGACCGACTGGGGCGCAACTACGAGGAGATTTTGCTGCAATGGCGCATCATTACGAAGGAAAAGCAAGTGGATATGGTGGTGCTGGACATGCCCCTGCTGGACACAAGAAAATCTGGCGACGATCTGACCGGCACCTTTGTGGCCGATCTGGTTCTGCAGATCCTGTCCTATGTGGCGCAGACGGAGCGCGAAAACATCCATCAAAGACAGAAGGAGGGAATAGCGGCAGCCAGACTGCGCGGGGTGCGGTTCGGAAGGCCACGAAAGCCCATACCGGAGCAGTTCTGGGCGCTCAAAGAAAAATGGGAGTGCAAAAAAATCACCTCGCGAGAGGCGGCCCGTCAACTTTTTATTGCCCAGGATACCTTTTTGCGTTGGGTCCACGAAAATTAGATCTCGAAATGTCCATCGGGAAAAAAGAAAGGGACACGGAGCCAATGACACGGTTTTTGTA
>DKYK01000002.1:1121-2529 GCA_002492415.1 Christensenella sp. UBA7102 | reverse complement strand
CGAGCGGGAGATGGCCGCCTACAACAAGACCCTGGGCAAGTTCCAGCTGACCGGCATCGCCCCGGCCCCCCGCGGCGTGCCGCAGATCGAGGTCACTTTCGATATCGACGCCAACGGCATTGTGCACGTAAGCGCCAAGGATCTTGGCACCGGCAACGAGCAGAAGATCACCATCACCGCTTCTTCCAACCTCTCTGAGGAGGACATCAAGAAAGCGGTGGCCGAGGCCGAGAAGTACGCCGACGAGGATAAGAAGAACAAGGAGAAGGTCGAGGTCAACAACAACGCCGACTCCACCATCTACCAGATTGAAAAGACGCTCAAGGATCTGGGCGACAAGCTCGACGCGGCGGATAAGGCCAAGGTGGAGGACGCGCTCAGCGACCTGCGCAAGGCCAAGGACGGCGGCGACGTCGAGGCCATCAAGGCGCAGATGGAAAAGACCAACCAGACCTCCATGGAGGTGTTCGGTAAGATCTACCAGCAGCAGGCGCAGCAGGGCAATCCCGGCGCGCAGGGCGGCAACCCCGGCCCGGACGCCAACGGCAACGTCGAGACCGACTACGAGGTGCACGACGACAAGTAAGGCTTGGATACAGAGCGGGAGGGAATGGCGCACAGGCGTCATTCCCTTTCGGGTGAGGAGGAAACACCTTTGGCAAAACGCGATTATTACGAGGTGCTGGGCGTAGAGCGCGGCGCGTCGGAAGCCGAGATTAAGAGCGCGTACCGCCGCCTGGCAAAGAAGTATCACCCCGACCTCAATCCGGGCGATAAGGAAGCGGAGGCCGCGTTTAAGGAGGTCAACGAAGCATACGAGGTGCTTTCCGACGATCAGCGCAGAGCCAGGTATGACCAGTTCGGCCACGAGGACCCCACGGCAGGCGGCAATTACGGCAGCTATACCACCTACACCGGCGGCTCGGGCTTTGAAGATATTTTTGAGACGATATTTGGCTCGGGCGGATTCGGGGGCTTCGGCGGCAGTGCGCGCCAGAACAACGGCCCCGAGCGCGGCAACGACCTGCGCTACAACCTGACCATCAATTTTGAAGAAGCGGTGTTCGGCTGCAAGAAGGAGATCAACATCGCGCGTAACGAGAACTGCGATAACTGCGGCGGCACGGGCGCAAAGCCCGGCACCTCGCCTGTGACCTGCGACCAGTGCCACGGCACGGGCGCCGTCACGCGCGTGCAGCAGACCATGCTCGGTTCCATGCGCACCTCCGCGCCCTGTCCCAAGTGCGGCGGCGAGGGCAAGATCATCTCCGATCCCTGCCCCAAGTGCGGCGGCAAGGGGAAGATCATCCACCAGCCCTGCCAGGACTGCCAGGGCGCGGGGTCCGTCCGGCGGCGGAAGACCATCCAGGCCTCCATCCCCGCCGGCATCGACAACGGCCAGACCATC
>DKYK01000002.1:562-876 GCA_002492415.1 Christensenella sp. UBA7102 | reverse complement strand
ACCATCCCCGCCGGCATTGACAACGGCCAGGCGCTGACGTTGCGCGGCGAGGGCGAGCCGGGCAAGCGCGGCGGCCCTTCCGGCGACCTGTACGTGGCGATCTCCGTGCGTCCGCACCGGAAATTCCGCAGGGACGGCGTGAACCTGTACAGCGAGATGAACATCAGCTTTGCGCAAGCCGCGCTGGGCGATGAGCTGAGCATTGAGACGCTCAAGGAGAGCGTCAGGGAAACCATCCCCGAAGGCACGCAGCCTGATACGGTGCTGCGCGTCAGAGGCCAGGGCGTGCCTTCGCTGCGCAATCCCTCGCAGCG
>DKYK01000002.1:0-246 GCA_002492415.1 Christensenella sp. UBA7102 | reverse complement strand
GGCGACTTGTTTGTGACGCTGAAGGTGGAGGTGCCCAAGCGCCTCAACGAAAAGCAGCGCATGGCGCTCAAGCTCTTTGACGACGCGATGGGCGGAAAGGCTGCTGGTTCCAATCGCGGCGATAGCTTCCGCAAGTCCGTAAAGGAATTCTTCGATAAGTTTAAGGATTAATCGGAGTGGCAAAAGCCCTCCTGCAGCCGCTTTATTGCGGCTGCAGGAGGGCTTTTGCAGTTGATTACATGCTGT
>DKYK01000062.1:11963-14520 GCA_002492415.1 Christensenella sp. UBA7102 | reverse complement strand
CAATGTGGCTTATTTGACAGGCTGAGAGCCGCAGCAGCGGCTCCTTTGGGGAGATTTTTCCCGTTTATTTTTTGAGCAAATCGCGGATCTCGCGCAACAGCACGACATCCTCCGGCGGGGCAGGAGGTACAGGCGGCTCGGCGGGCTTTTCTTCCTTCTTGCGATGCAGGCTGTTGATGAGCTTGACCATGAAAAACACCACAATGGCAATGAGGAGGAAATTGATGATGTTCTGAATGAACTGGCCGTAACGCACGGCACACTCGGCGACCTCCTCGGTGCCGGGAGTGATGACCCACTTCCAATCCGTGAAATCCACACCGCCGGTAATGACAGAGATGACAGGCATCACCACGTCATTGACCAATGAATTGACGATTGCGGTAAAGGCGGAGCCGATAATGACGCCGACTGCCATGTCAACGACATTACCACGGGAGATGAATGCCTTGAATTCGTGAAGGAAACCGGTTGCCTTTTCAGTGACCTTCGCCATTGTTCCCTCTCCTTTGCTTAATTTTATACTTACTTCTTGTGCGGGATCCAACCTTGTGCGCACAGCAGCTCAGCAGATTCCACGCCACCGCCTGCCGCGCCACGCAGCGTATTGTGCGAGATACAGACAAAACGGTAGTCAAATATGGGATCGTCACGCAAGCGACCGATGCAGATGCCCATGCCGTTTTCAAAATCGCGATCCAGCTTGGTTTGGGGGCGGTTGTCCTCGGTCATGTACTTTAAGAACTGCTTAGGCGCGGAGGGTAGCTCAAGCTTCTGCGGCTCACCCTTGAAAGTTGCCCAAGCTGCGAGAATCTGTTCCTTGGAAGGCTTATTCTTGAACTTAACAAATACGGTGGCCAGGTGTCCGTCGCTGACCGGCACGCGGACGCAGTGCGCGGAAATCTTTGGTGATGCAGCGTTGACGATATAGCCATCCTCCAGCTTACCCCAGATCTTCAACGGCTCCTGCTCGCTCTTCTCCTCTTCACCGGAAATGAAGGGAATCACGTTGTCGATGATCTCAGGCATGGTTTCAAAGGTTTTTCCCGCGCCAGAAATGGCCTGGTAGGTCGAAACCATCACGGACTCAATGCCGCAGGAGTAAAGCGGAGTGAGCGCAGGAACGTAGGACTGGATGGAGCAGTTGGGCTTGACAGCGATAAAGCCGACTTTGGTACCCAAGCGCTCGCGCTGGCGTTCAATGGCGTGTGCATGCTCGGGGTTGATCTCCGGGATGAGCATGGGCACGTCATTGACGCCGCGGTTGGCGGAGTTGTTAGACACAACAGGGGTTTCGGTCTTGGCATAGGCTTCTTCCAGCGCGCGGATCTCTGCTTTGGGCATATCGACAGCGCAGAAGATGAAATCGCATTGCGCTGCGACAGCCTCCACTTCCGCAGCATCATATACCATCATGCCAGCCACCTTATCCGGAATGGGCGTTTTCATAGCCCAGCGAGCGCCGACGGCCTCTGTGTAGGTTTTGCCTGCGCTGCGCGCGCTTGCGGCCAGCACGCTGATCTCAAACCATGGATGGTTCTCCAGTAGCGTGACAAAACGCTGCCCCACCATGCCCGTGGCGCCTACGATACCAACTCTATATTTCTGCATTGTATCTTTTTCCTTTCCGATGGATTAGAGCGCCTTGCTGTCGATCTCAGCCTGCATCTTGGCGATGAGGTCCTCCACCGACATGGTGCCGATGGAGCCCTCCTTGCGGGAGCGGACGGCCACGACGCCTGCCTCGACCTCCTTATCGCCCAACACAAGCATATAGGGAATCTTCTGCATCTGGGCTTCGCGAATCTTAAAGTTAATCTTCTCATTGCGCACATCGATTTCGGTGCGGATGCCCGCCTGTTCGAGCTTGCGCTGCACTTCCCTGGCCGCCTCGTCTGCACGGTTGGTGATGGTCATGATACGCGCCTGCACAGGAGCCAGCCACAGAGGGAAAGCGCCTGCGAATTGCTCGGTCAATATGCCGATGAAGCGCTCGATGGAGCCAAATACCACGCGATGGATCATAACAGGGCGATGCTTTTCGCCATCCTCGCCCACATAGGTCAGGTCAAAGCGCTCTGGCAGGTTCATATCCAACTGAATGGTACCGCACTGCCAGGTACGGCCGATGCAATCCTCCAGATGGAAGTCAATCTTAGGGCCGTAGAAGGCGCCGTCACCCTCGTTGATGGTGTAAGAAACACCCAGATCATCCAGCGCTCCCTGCAATCCTTCGGTGGCAAGCGCCCACATCTCATCCGTGCCAATGGAATTCTCGGGACGGGTGGACAGTTCCACGGTGTACTTGAAGCCAAATACCTTGTAGACCTCGTCGATGAGCTGGTATACGCCCTTGATTTCATCACGGATCTGGTCGGGACGCATAAAGATGTGCGCATCGTCCTGGGTAAAGCAGCGTACGCGCATCAGGCCATGCAGCGTGCCGGACTTTTCATGGCGGTGCACCAGGCCCAGCTCGCCGCAGCGGCAGGGGAAGTCGCGGTAGGACCATGCACGACGCTCATAGACCAATATACCGCCGGGGCAGTTCATGGGC
>DKYK01000062.1:0-11706 GCA_002492415.1 Christensenella sp. UBA7102 | reverse complement strand
CATGGGCTTGATGGCAAAATCGGTATCATCGATCTTGGTGGTGTACATATTCTCCTGGTAATGATCCCAATGGCCAGAGCGCTCCCACAGGCTGCGATTGAGCATCATGGGCGTCTTGATCTCCTCATAGCCGTGCTCGCGGTGAATTTTGCGCCAGTAATCCTCCAGTAAATTGCGCAGGATCATGCCCTTGGGATAGAAAAACGGGAAACCGGGGCCCTCGTCGCGGACATCAAACAGATCAAGCTCACGGCCCAGCTTACGATGGTCGCGCTTCTTGGCCTCTTCCAGCTGCTGAATGTAGGCGTCCAGATCGGCCTTTTTGGTAAAGGCGGTGGCGTAGAGACGCTGCAGCATCTTGTTCTTTTCCGAGCCGCGCCAATATGCGCCCGCGACGGACATGATCTTAAATGCCTTGACATAGCCGGTAGAGGGTAGATGCGGGCCAGCGCACAGATCGGTAAAATCTCCCTGCTTGTAGAAGGAGATCACAGCATCCTCGGGCAGGTCGCGGATGAGTTCTACCTTGTAGGGTTCATCCTTTTCCTCCATGAACTGAATAGCTTCCCCGCGCGGCAGCTCAAAGCGTTCCAGCTTGTAGTTGGCCTTGACGATCTTCTCCATTTCCTTCTCGATGGCTTTGAAGTCCTCGGTGGAGAATGTCTCGTCCGAGTCGAAGTCATAGTAGAAGCCCGTATCGATGGCCGGCCCGATGGCCAGCTTGACATTGGGGCGCAGAGCCTTGACCGCCTGGGCTAATATGTGAGAAGCCGTGTGGCGGTAGACACGCCTGCCGTCCGCATCTGCAAAGGTGAGGAACTCCACCTCGCAATCCTTGTCGATGACAGTCATCAAATCTCTGACCTCGCCATCAATTCTTACGGCCAGCGCCTCCTTTTTCAGTGCCTGCGACAGAGAAGCAGCAATTTCCAGCGCGGTCTTGGGCGCCTCGAACTCCCTCGCCTCGCCCCGAAGCATGATCTTCATATTCATTCCTCCTCAAATTGCTTTGCATAAATTAAAAAACTCCGTCCCCTACAGCATAATACTGCCAAAAGGGACGGAGTTAATTCCGCGGTTCCACCCAAATTGCCGCCTCCCAACAGACGCGGCCGCTTGAACAGACGATAACGTGTCTTATTCCGGCATGATCGGAGGTTGGTTTTCGTTCGCCGGAGTCCTCTCGGTGCGCTTTCAGCCACGGCGCATCCTCTCTTTTGAACTTCCTATACGCGAACTACTCTGTCCTCGTCGCTTCATGCGATTACTTGGATTATAGTCCAAATGAAAGGCGCTGTCAATGGGATTTTTTCGTATTTTTGCGGGAAAGCGGTTAACTATTCGATAATTTCGTAAATCAACGGGGAAGGTTCCGGCGCATCGGCCGATATGGTGATGGCAGATCGCACCATCTGCTGAACTTCCTCCAGCCGGTCGGTCTCATTGACGTACAACTCTGCCACAGGTTCGCCACGCGATACACGATCACCCACTTGCTTGTGCAGCACGATACCCACCGCGTAGTCCACATTCTCATCCTTGCTCCCCCTGCCGGCTCCCAATGCCTTGGCCGCCAGACCCAGCTTCTGTGCCTGAAGGGAGGAAATAAAGCCATCCTGCTCCGCTCTTACAGCGACGCGCTGCGCAACGGCAGGAAGGAGTGCATAATTCTGAAGCACATTTGAGTTCCCGCCTTGTTCCCGCAGCATCTGCCCTAACTTTTTCAGCCCTGCACCGCTGACCAGCGCGCTGTGCACCTGCGCGTGCGCTGTCTCGTGATCGGATCCGAAGCAGAGCATCACCATGCGGGCGGCGACCTCCAGGCACAGCTGGCTCGCCCGTCCGTGGTCACAACCCTTTAGAATGTCCGCCGCTTCGACGATTTCCAGCGCATTGCCGATATTGTGTCCCAACGGCTGGTCCATATCCGTTACCAACGCCATCATGCGCCGTCCAGCGAGCTTGCCGATGCGTACCATCTCGCGTGCGAGCAGCACCGATTCATGCAGCGTAGGCATCAATGCGCCCGAACCAGTTTTGACGTCCAACAGTATAGCATCGCAACCCGCGGCGATTTTCTTAGAGAGTATGCTCGACACGATCAGCGGCAGGCTGTCCACCGTGGCGGTGACATCGCGCAGCGCATAAAGCACTTTATCTACCGGTGCAAGCTCTCCTGTCTGCCCGATGATGGCGCACCCGATGCGTTGCACCTGATCCATGAACTGCTCCATGGTCAGATCGATTTGCATCCCCGGAACCGACATCAGTTTGTCCAGCGTTCCACCTGTGTGTCCCAGCCCACGTCCGCTCATCTTGGCGACGGGTACACCGCAGGCAGCTGCGAGCGGCACTGCCACCAACGAAGTCAAATCGCCAACGCCGCCGGTTGAATGCTTGTCCACCTTAACGCCGGGAATGGCGGACAGATCCGCTGCACTACCGCTATACGCCATTTCCAGGGTCAGCGCAGTGGTCTCCTCTGCATTCATCCCGCGCAGGCGGATAGCCATCAGCAGCGCCGCGGACTGATAATCCGGTACCGTGCCGCCATACACGCCGCGCACCCAGGCCGCGATGTCTTGCTGTGACAAAGCTAGACCGTTTTTCTTTTTTTCGATAATGGCAACCATATCCACCATGAGGCTTTAGCTCCTTTCCTGCAGGCCGAGTGGAACCAGGATCGCGCGCCATGCATCCAGCTTCTGCGCAAAGGACAGCGACGCGGCCGCCGGGCTCGTTGACGGCAGCAGCGTGACGGGGATATACTGCGCAAGAGCCCTGTGATGGCGCAAAAATACCTGCTGCGAGGCGCGCCCGTTAAAGAAAATATGCCCGATTGAAGGATTGTCATGCAGCAGCCCGGGAATGTCGTTGGGTACGGCCTGCGTGATGCGGGCATCCAGGCTGCCGGGACGCATGCAGGAAGCCACGCTGTCCCACAGCGCAATGCCATGTTCTTGAAGGCGCCAAATACGCGTTTCATAGTCTAAGGTGAACTCCTCTTCGAACAATGCAGCCTGGATGCGCCAAAAGGCATTGCGCGGATGGGCATAATACTGCGTCTCTTCCAGCGACTTGACCGAGGGCATGGAACCGAGGATCAGGATTCGCGGAAGCACGCCCACCACGGGCGGGAAGCCAAAGATGCGTTCAGCAGCCATGACTCTCTTGGGCAGACAAACGAAGCAGTGCGCAGACCAGATTTCCCAGAAGCGTGGCTGCAAATAGTATGCTGAGTATGCGGATGACCGTAACGTTCAGTTCCCCAAACACCTCAATCCCAAGCGCAATGCACAGAATCACCTGCAGCGCCACGAAGACACATTGCGCAAGACGGGCTTTCCTATCCATAAATTTTCCTCCAACAAAATGCAGCACAGGGACGTCCTGATTGGGAACGCCCCTGTCAGCCTTTACTCAGTCGTTTTCCAGCAACTCGACGATGGTCTTGAGCTGATCCACTGCGTCGACATATGCGTAACGGCCGCCGGTATACTCGCCCTTTTGCATCAGCTTCATGCCCTCGCCATCCAGCGCGATGAGCTTTTCTTTCATGCCCTTGATGACGAACGCGATGTGGTGTACGCCCTCTCCCTTCTTATTGAGAGCGTCACGCCAGACGCTGGGCTGCTCGTCAGGTTCGATCAGCTCAATATCCAACGTATCACCCACGTGGAAGAAAGCGAGCTTGGCGCGCGCAGGACAAGGCTTGCCGTTATATTCGCCCCGCGTTTTGTCAATGGTGTCCGTAAGGCTCCAGCCAGGATTTTCCACCCCCAGGAAATCTGCAAATGCCTGCGCAGTCTTCTCCACGTCATGGACCACAAAGCCGATCTGCGTGACGATATTGGTGCCCAAAATACCCTTCTGCATGACAGTAACCCCCCGGATCAGTGTTTTTGTGATTACATTTCGATCTCGAGCTTCTGCTCTTCGGTGTGGCGGACAACCACACAGTCGTTTGCATAGGTGCGTTCCGGCAGAACTACAATGGTGGAGACGGGGCCGTTCACCGCATACGGCGCAAAGTGCCATACACCGGGCTTGAAGGTCACCATAGTACCCTTGGGAACGAGGAATGCCTCAAACTTTTCAGGCTCGATTTGGCCGCGATTGGCGGGCGCCACGTGCACCACGATGTCGCCGTCCAGCGGAATATTGCCTTCCCAGGCGGCGGAATGGTATTCAGAGGCCGTCACGATATTGGGGCGGGGCGCGACGCGGCAGATAGAAAAGGAAGCCAGATCGTGCTGTGCCAGAGGCAGCTGCAGCATATCGGGAGTAAACATAGTGGGAACGTCGCCGTAGAAGGAATCGGGGCGCAGCAACTCTACATAGTCACCGTAAGGGCGGAAGGATTCGCGGTCGAGTTTTTTTACTTTGAGTTTCAGCATGAGTCAATACCTCCATAAATCTAATTAGGAAATGCATAGGAATGGATCAGAGCGGGCGAAAATCGAGACTGCGCGCTGGCTTTCTATCCTGCTGCGGCATGGGGACAGACTCGGGCACGCAGTCCTCCATATCAATGCCATAGGTGTTGGCAAGGGCCAGCGTGTTGTACAGCACTTCGCCCAGCGACACGCTGATTTCTTTTTCATCCTCCAGCGAGTCTGCAAGGCGGCCGACGGCGCTCATCAGGCGGAGAATCTGCTGCTTTTCGCCCAGACGGCCCTCCCTGCGGCGCACCATTTCCTGCATATAGGCCAGCGTGATCTCATTTGCCATGGATAGATTCCTCCGGGAATATCAGATGTGGTAATCGCAGGAGACAGAGCTCTCCCGCACAGCATGCATGTATGCCTTGACGGGCTTGTGTACCGGATGATCCACGTATGCCTTGAAGTGCTCCTCGCTATCAAAAGTACAGGTCAGAGCGAGATGATAGGAGCGTTCAGAGCCAAGGAAGTCGGTGCCGACCTCCAGCTCCAGCAGGCCTTCGATCTTGCCCTTCATAGAGCGCAGCATCTGCGCGGCAGCCTCGACCTTGTGCGGTCGGGCATCCTTTAAGCGAAACAGTACGATGTGTCGGATCATGTACACCCCTCCATGGTTTTCTTTTTACTTAGTATAGCATAAACTCATTGCAAAAATAAAGAGTGCATTGTATACTAAACATAGAAAATAAAATTTTTACTGTCAAAGTTAAGGAGGTTGTACGATATGGCCAATGAAATTGTCGGCGTCGCCACCCGTATGAAGGAATTGCGCGAGATTTGCGAGTATTCACAGGAGGAACTGGCCGCTAAGCTCAACGTCCCCGTCGCAAAATACGCCGCATATGAAAGCGGCGCAATTGATATTCCCATCAGCGTACTGCTGGCTATAGCCAACACTTGCCAGGTTGAGCCTTCCGCGCTATTGACTGGTGGTGAGCCCAAGCTGCACGTCTACTGTCTGACCCGCGATGGGCAGGGCGTGGGCGTGGAGCGTCGCAAGGAGTATCAGTATCAGTCCTTGGCGTATAACTTCGGCGGGAAGATCGCCGAACCCTTCATCGTTACCGCTGGCCCCGTGCCCGCGGGTACGCCGCTTGTCGTCAACACACATGAAGGACAGGAGTTTGATTATGTGATTGAGGGCACGCTGCGCTTTGTGGTCAATGGCTCCGAGCTTATCCTTAATCCCGGAGACAGTCTCTACTTCAACTCCGGCTACCCGCATGGCCTGCAGGCAGTGGGTACAGAACCGGTTAAATTCCTGGCCGTCGTGCTGTAAACGACCCAAAATCTGGCTGTGATGGAAGATGCTTTCCACCACGGCCTTTTTATCACTGCACGTTGACGGTATAGGTCACACCACGGTTGCCCATTGCAAACAATGGTTGGCCGCAGTAACCAGGCAAATGCAGCAGCCCCTCCGGCGTGACCTCTCCATAGGCAAAATCACACTCCGCATCGGACGCTCCTTTGCGCGATAAGATCCAGCCCACCGCAGCCTCAAAGCGCCCATTGGGCAATCGCACCGGCTGACCGTAGTGTAGGAGCCGGTAGGTATCCCTCTCCTTCAGCGGTTCAAGGCCAGCCGGCACGCGCACAGGGATGCTGCGCGGTTCACTATGTGGCGCGTGCACCACATAGATGAGCCGATTGCTCCACGCGCGCAAAAACTGTTCCAACGGATAGCGGCGTTCCACTTCATCATTGGATTTTGCTGCGGGATCGTGCACGATGGCAAACTGCTGCCCTTCTTTACTGGTTTCAAAGCCGCAAACCACCAGCAGATGACCGGGAGTCGAACAAGGTGCATTCTCCACATAGGGCAAGCGCTCATGATTGGGGTCGTTGGAATAGCTTACCGACGCACCGACGGCATTACCCGCAGTCAACTCCGCCAATACATCGTCCAAGCTGGCGTAGCGCACATAAGCTTCATAGCCATAGCTGGCGGCGCAAGCAGTGGAAAAGCACCAATTTCCGCATCCCTCATAGGCACTGTCGAAATTGTGCAACGCAATTTCTTCTGGCAGAACGCACTCGCCCTTCTGTGCCAGAAGCATCGCGATGGTCGTCGCGGAGCAGATCACCCCGCCGATGCGCGGCGCGCGCACCATTTGCGAATAACAAGGCGTGGGTGCAAAGGCATCGCAGCGGGCATGCAGAGGCTCTTCGCAGGCTGCCTGCGTATTCTTTACCGCCAGATGTACGCTGCGCAGCACGGGTTTCTGTCCAGCTTCATTTGTATGCAGATTTGCGCGAAGCTGAATGCCGTCAGCGAGTTTGCCGTTATTAATTTTCAATGTATCCGTATCCAACGCGGCATGGTCATCTGCAGCGTTGATGCTGTGCCGGTCTATGAAGGGACTCCACAGACCCCAGGAAAACCAGTTGGTCATCTCTTCCGCAATGCGCACGCGTGCCTGAAGCTCTATCCAGGTTCCCTTGGGGGTGTCCGCGCAAAAAGAAAGCACGAGCGTGTCAAAAGGCATGACCGAGATGAGTCTGCCCTCCTCAATCCGGTCCACGCGAATGTAGCCAAAATTTTTCATTCTTTTCTCCCTTTAGGCCTGCGTGCTCCTGCACACATCCACCCATTCTCCACCAGTTGCTCGCTCCAGCTCGGCCAGTGTCAGCCGAACGGCGGTGTTATCGGTACCCGCGGCGGGATAAACCACGTCGAAGCGGCGCAGCGATTCGTCCAAGCACACCATTGCGGTGTCCGGAACTCCAAAGGGGCATACGCCGCCCACACGATGCCCGGTCAGCTCCTCTGCACAGTCGGGTGAAAGCATTTTTGCTTTAGTATGGAAAGCATCCTTGAATTTACGATTGTCAATCTTGACATCGCCCGCACACACGATGAGCACACAACCACCGTCCCGCTCGAAAGAAAGTGTTTTAGCGATGCGCGCGGGTTCGCAGCCTACAGCCTGTGCTGCAAGCTCCACTGTCGCAGTAGAGACTTCAAAAATATGAATGCGGTCTTCCAAACCAAATTTTTCGAGATGTTTTTTTGCCTTTTCCAGCGCCATTGTCTTATTCCTCCGTAGATTTGCACTCCGATTCGACATCACGGGTAAAGCCCAGCCATTCATAGGTCCGGATGGCGGGCTGACGCCAGTCGTCGGTTTCCAGCACGATCTTTTCATAGCCGAAATCCACTAAATACCGCATGACAGCGATGCAGACCGCTTTGCCTAGCGTCTTTCCCCTATAAGCCGCATCCGCTGCCACCATGTGGACATAACCCTGCTCAGGCTGGCAAACCGCTGTTGCAGTGGCAGCTATGCGCCCTTGGGCGTCCACGGCAAAGAAAATTCGCTCTCCAGTAACGCCAGACTTGCCCAGCATTTCGCGTGCAAAGTCCTCCGTCGACCAGCTCTCTGTGCCCAGCTCGCCGCCGTGGCAGCAGCGCAGCCAATCTGCCTCGTCTCCCGGGCGATAGGTGCGCAGGGTATAGCCCGCGGGCAGTGTATAATCAGGCAGCGGGCGCGCATGCCATGTCATAAAAAAATGCGCCATTTCTGCTTCCTCCTCCAAGTTATTTCATATCATGTTCGGAATTGGTGAAAGTATAGCACGACGCGGTACCAAATGCAAGTGCACACACGATAGACATACGTGTGCATTAACCTCGTTAAATTCACAAATTAACCTCGTTAAATTCACAAAAAATGCTTGACAGAGCCGCCCGCAGCGCACTATAATACATACAATGCGTTGAAGAAGAAATGCGCGTTCGGTTCCTTTCTTACAGAGAGTCTGCGTTGGCTGCGAGCGGATGGGAGGATGAGCGACGCCTGCCGCTTCGGAGCACCTGTAAGCCAATACAGGCGGATTCCCACCGATATCGGGGAGTAAACGAGTTGGGCGGCGTATGCTGCCAACTTGGGTGGTACCGCGAAGCCTCGCCTTCGTCCCAAGAATTGATTTTGGGCGAGGGTTTTTATTTTTATGAAGGGAGAATTGGATCCATGAAAAACGTATCCTCCGCCGAGTTGCGCTCGATGTTCCTGCGTTTCTACAAAGAGAAGGGACATGCAGTGATCGCTTCGGCCTCCGTCATTCCGGAAAACGACCCTACTGTGCTGTTCACCACCGCGGGCATGCATCCGCTGGTACCCTATCTGCTGGGAGAGAAGCATCCTGAGGGCACTCGGCTGACCGACGTGCAGAAATGCATCCGCACCGGCGATATAGACGAGGTGGGCGATGCTTCTCACTGTACCTTCTTTGAGATGCTGGGCAACTGGTCGCTGGGCGATTACTTCAAAAAGGAAGCCATCTCCTGGTCCTGGGAATTTTTGACCAGCCCTGAATGGCTGGGTTTGGACCCTGATCGCCTGGCCTTCTCCGTCTTTGCAGGAGACGACGACTGCCCTGCGGATACCGAAGCGCACGACTTGTGGCGCTCGATGGGCGTGAAGGAAGATCACATTTTCTACCTGCCAAAAAAGAACAACTGGTGGGGTCCTGCCGGCATCACCGGCCCCTGCGGCCCCGACACCGAGATGTTTATCATCACCGATAAAGAGCCTTGCGGCCCTGACTGTTCCCCCGCCTGTGACTGCGGCCGCTATCTGGAAATCTGGAACGACGTATTCATGCAGTACAACAAGCAAGCCGATGGCAGCTTCCTGCCGCTCGTGCAGAAAAATGTGGATACCGGTATGGGTCTGGAGCGCACTATCTGCGTGCTCAACGGCAAAAAGTCGGTCTACGAAACTGACGCGTTCTCTGATATTTTGACCAAGATCGGCGAACTGTGCGGCAAGACCTATGATCCCGACGATGCAGAGAATGTGCGCGCGTTCCGCATCGTGGCTGATCACACCCGCACCGCGACCATGATCATGGGCGATCGCAAAGGCGTCTCCCCCTCTAACGTGGATCAGGGCTACGTGTTGCGCCGTCTCATTCGCCGCGCGGTACGCATGGGCATGAAGCTTGGGCTGCCCGAAAACAGCTTGGCACGTCTCGCCGAGGTGGTCATCGAGCAGTACAAGGACGTCTATCCCGAGCTGAATGAGAACCGCAAGTTTGTGCTGGAGCAATTTGAACTGGAAGAGCAGCGCTTCAGCCGTACACTGCGCCAGGGCCAGAAGGAATTTGACAAGGCGGTCGGCCGACTCAACGGTTCTACAGTAATCGACGGCCTGACGGCGTTCCACCTATACGATACCTTCGGCTACCCTATCGAGTTGACGATGGAAATGGCCGCCGAGCATGGTCTCACTGTGGACAAGGCCGGTTTTGATGAAAATTTCAAGAAGCACCAGGCCACCTCGCAGGCCGGTGCTGAACAGCGCTTTAAGGGCGGCTTGGCCGACCACAGTGTGCAGACCGCGCGCCTGCACACCGCCACGCACCTGCTCCATGCTGCGTTGCGCCAGGTACTGGGCGAAGAGGTCGCGCAGAAGGGCTCCAACATCACTGCCGAGCGCCTGCGCTTCGACTTCTCTTTTGGCCGCAAGGTGACCAAGGATGAACTCAAGAAGGTGGAAGACATCGTCAACGCCAACATCGCCGCCGCCTATCCCATCACGATGGAGGAATCCACCGTCGAGGAGGCCAAGACTGCAGGCGCTATCGGCTTGTTTGAGAGCAAATATGGCGAGCGCGTCAAGGTCTACACCATGGGCCCTGCTTCCAAGGAAATCTGCGGCGGTCCTCACGCTTCCAATACCGCAGAGCTCGTCTCCTTCAAGATCCAAAAGGAGGAATCCTCCTCTGCCGGCGTCCGCCGCATCAAAGCCGTCATTGGCGCGAAAGCGGAGTAACGGAGAAAGTACGCGCTGTTTTCTAAGGAAAAAAGCTGTGCAAAGAAAGACAGATATGGACTGTGAAAAGGGGTTATGCAAGCGTTCTAGCCTGCATAACCCCTTTTCTGATGTAATGTATTATCTTTTCGACAGATGCTGCAAAGAGAAAGGTTCCTGCAAACTCCAGGACGCCGATGTCCCCGTTCGCAAGACTCATATTCGTTCTTTTTTTACGCATTTTCTTCTCTTGGGAAAAGAACAGCGCGCTCCCCTCCCCTTCTCTCCATTACACGTTAAAACGGAAGAGCATGATGTCGCCATCCTTGACGATATAGTCCTTGCCTTCGGAACGGACAAGGCCTTTTTCCTTACAGGCAGCCATGGAGCCGTTTTCCACAAGAGCATCGTAGGAGACGACCTCAGCACGGATAAAGCCGCGTTCAAAGTCGGAGTGAATCTTTCCAGCAGCCTGCGGTGCAGTCATGCCGTTGGTAATGGTCCAGGCGCGAACCTCCTTGGGACCGGCTGTGAGAAAGGAAATGAGGCCCAATAGTTTGTAGCTGGCCTGAACGAGACGATCAAGACCGGAGGCTTCCAAGCCGAGCTCAGAGAGATACTCAATACGCTCTTCATCTTCGAGCTGAGCCAATTCCTCTTCGATGCGGGCGGAAATGACCATGACTTCGGCGTGCTCGGCTGCTGCAACCTGACGCACCTTCTGAACCATGGGCAAGTCGTCCTGACCGGGGCCAATGTCATCCTCGGCGATATTGGCCGCGTAGAGCACAGGCTTTTTGGTAAGTAGGAATAACGACTTTGCGTACGCCTCCTGTTCATCGCCAAAGGTCACAGAGCGGGCGGGCAGACCTTTATCCAGCGCATCGGCAATCTTTTCGAGGACCTCCATCTCCTGGCGGGCCTTGGCATCGCCGGACTGGGCGATCTTGCGGGTGCGGTCCATGCGCTTTTGCACCGACTCCAAATCGGCATAGATCAGCTCCAGGTTGATGGTTTCCATGTCGCGCACCGGGTCAATCGTGCCGTCAACATGGGTAATGTTTTCATCTTCAAAGCAGCGCACCACATGCACAATGGCATCCACTTCGCGAATATGGGAAAGGAATTTGTTTCCCAGGCCTTCTCCGCGCGATGCGCCTCGCACAAGGCCCGCAATATCCACAAACTCAATGATGGCAGGGGTGTATTTTTCTGGATTGTACATTTCAGCCAACACATCCAGACGGCCATCAGGCACCGGTACCACACCGGTATTGGGCTCTATCGTGCAAAACGGATAATTCGCCGCCTGCGCGCCCGCTTTGGTGATCGCGTTGAACAACGTGCTCTTGCCCACGTTCGGCAGTCCCACAACGCCAAGCTTCATTGTTTTAAATCCTCCTAAGTGCTGCAAATCACACAAATTTATGTTAATTATACCGTATCTGCCCGTGCGTTGCAAGGCTGTTGCGCGCATTTAATGTAGGAGTGTCAAACAAAGGTAA
>DKYK01000064.1:14903-15828 GCA_002492415.1 Christensenella sp. UBA7102 | reverse complement strand
GCTCTTCTTTTGCAGCTTTTCTTCTCTCAGAGAAGAAAAGCGCGTTCCCCCGTATTCCCGTCCCCTACGCCCCTTGCAGCTGTGCGAGGGCTGCGTGGAGGCGGCGGAGGGTTTCGTCGCGGCCGAGGAGGACGGCGATCTCGATGGCGCCGCAGGGCGTGACGAGCTTGCCGGCGATGGCGATGCGGGCGGGCCAGAGAATGACGCCGTTTTTCTTGCCCTGCGCGGCGGCCAGACCGAGCAGCGCGTCATGGACGGAGGTCTCCGTCCACTCGGGAAGACTCTCCAGCGTAGCGATGATGGCGGGCAGATCTTCGCGCGCGGTATCGGCGCTGGTCTTCATCTTTTTGGAGTAGTAGAGGTCGGTAGAGAACTCAGGCAGCTGCCGCAGAAAGTCCACCATGTCAGGCAGCTCGCCGAACACCTCGACGCGGGGCTGCAAGCTGCGCTGCAGGATGTCCTTGTCCATGTGCGCTATGCCTGCCTTCTCATACCAAGGCAGGGCGGCGGCGGTGAACTGCTCGGGCGTCATGCGGCGGATATACTCGGCGTTCATCCAGCGCAGCTTGTTGATGTCGAAAATGGCGGGGCTCTTGCTCAGGCCGTCCACATCAAAGACCTGCTCCAGCTCCTGCATGGTGAAGAACTCGCGCTCGTCGCCGGGATTCCAGCCCAGAAACACCAGGTAGTTCACCAGCGCCTCGCGCAAGTAACCCTTGTCGATGAAATCGCTGTAATAGGCGTCGCCGTCCCGCTTGGAGAGCTTTTTGTGCGCATCCTTCATCACGGGCGTGGTGTGGATGTACTGCGGAATCTCCCAACCGAAGGCGCGGTAGAGCAGGTTGTACTTGGGCGTGGAGGACAGATACTCCATGCCGCGGATGACGTGCGTAATGCCCATCAGGTGGTCGTCGATGACGTTGGC
>DKYK01000064.1:0-14589 GCA_002492415.1 Christensenella sp. UBA7102 | reverse complement strand
CGTTGGCAAAGTTGTAGGTGGGCATGCCGTCGGCCTTGATGAGGATCATATCGTCCAGTGTGTCGTTGGGCGCGGAGATGTGGCCGAAAACCAGGTCGTCGAAGTCCGACTCGCCCGTCAGCGGCACATTCTGGCGGATGACGTAGGGCACGCCTGCGTCAAGCTTTGCCTGAATCTCCTCCTTGCTCATGTGCAGGCAGTGCTTGTCGTACTTGAAGGTCTCGCCCTTCGCGGCGGCCTCGGCGCGGCGCTGCTCCAGCTCCTCATTGGTGCAGAAGCAGTAGTAGGCGTCGCCCTGCTCCACCAGCTGCTTGGCGTAGGGCAGGTAGAGGTCCTTGCGCTCGGACTGCACATAGGGGCCGTACGCGCCGCCCACGTCGGGACCCTCGTCCCAGTGGATGCCGCAGTCGGTCAGCGTATCGTAAATCACCTGCGTCGCGCCCTCGACAAAGCGCTCCTGGTCGGTGTCCTCGATGCGCAGGATGAAGGTGCCGTTATGTTTTTTTGTAAACAGATAGGTGTACAGCGCCGTCCTCAGATTGCCCAGATGCATGAACCCGGTCGGACTGGGCGCAAATCTCGTGCGAACCGTCATATCGATTCTCCTTATTTTTCTGTGTTCTCGCGCTGCCTGAGCGCGTCCAGCAGCGCCTGTGCGCATTGCTCCGGCGTGCGCGCGGAGGTATCCAGCACAAGGTCGTATTTCGCTCCCGGATCGACCCGCTTGGCCTGCTGCTCGGACTGCTCCGGCCTGCGGTCGCCGCGCGCGATGTTGCGGCGGCGCAGCTCGTCCAGGGGACAGGCCGCCTGTACCAGGGTCAGCGGATAGCCGGCAAAGGTCTCCTCCACCGCGCGGTAATGGGCGCAAGCCCTGGCAGATTCATCACCAGGCCGTCGAGGAGCACGTCCAACCCCTGATCGGAGAGCGACTTTGCCGCATCATACATGGCGCGGATGGCCTTGGCGTACAGCGCGTCGTCCGTAGACGCCCACACGGGCAGCGTCTCCTCGAACAGATCAAAGCTCAGCGCGCACCACAGGCAGTCCGTGCGCGCCTGCAGCGCCCGCACGATGGAACTCTTGCCCGTGCTGGTCAGTCCGCTCAGGTAGACGATTCTTCCCCTTCTCACGGCCTTACTCCGGCTTATAGCTACCCTTGAGGCCCACGGTGCGGTTGTATACGGGCTTTTCGTGCGTAGAGTCCTTGTCCACGACAAAGTAGCCCTGGCGCAGGAACTGGAAGTGATCGCCCACCTTGGCGTCCTTGAGGCCCCCTTCGATCACAGCCTTGTCCATCACCTGGATGGAATCCCAGTTGAAATCTTCGGTAAAGTCCTTCTTGGGCGCGTCGGCGGTATCCTCATCGCCCTCGGGGTCAGACTCGTCGCCGGCGTCCTCTTCCTTGAGCATGTAGTCATACAGCCGCGCCTCGATGGGCTGGGCGGTAGTCTCCTCCACCCAGTGCAGCGTGCCCTTGACCTTGCGGTTGGCGCCCTCGCTGCCCGAGGCGGAATTGAGATCCACGGAACACAGCAGCTCCACGATGTCGCCCTGCTCGTTCTTGACCACCTCGTCGCAGCGGATGATGTAGGCGGCCTTTAAGCGCACCTCTCGGCCGGGGGCCAGGCGGAAGAACTTCTTGGGCGCGTCCTCCATGAAGTCCTCGCGCTCGATGAGAATATGGCGGCCAAACGCCACCTGACGCGTGCCCATCTCGGGGTGATTGGGGTGATTTTCGACGGTAAGGTAAACAAGATTGTCCTCGTCCCAGTTGGTCAACGTCACGCGGATGGGGTCGAGCACCGCCATGGCCCTGGGCGCGGTCTCGTTCAGATCCTCGCGGATGCAGTGCTCCAGCAGGCCGATGTCCACGATGGAATCGGCCTTTGCAATGCCCGCGCGGCGCAGGAAGTCATGGATGGAGGCGGGCGTATAGCCCCTGCGGCGCATGCCGACCAGCGTGGGCATGCGGGGATCGTCCCAGCCCGACACGAAGCGCTCCTCCACCAAGCGGCGCAGATAGCGCTTGGAAAGCTTGGTGTGGGTCATGTTCAGGCGCGCAAACTCGATCTGGCGCGGGCAGGCAGGCAAGCCGCAGTTGTCGCGCACCCAGTTGTAGAGCGGGCGGTGGATCTCGTACTCCAGCGAGCAGAGCGAGTGCGTCACGCCCTCGATGCAGTCCTGAATGGGGTGAGCAAAGTCGTACATCGGGTAGATGCACCACTTGTCGCCCGTCTGATGATGGTGCTTGTGCAGCACGCGGTAGATGGTGGGGTCGCGCATGCAGATGTTGGGCGAGGACATGTCGATCTTGGCGCGCAGGGTCAGCGTGCCGTCGGCAAACTCGCCGTTTTTCATGCGCTCAAACAAATCCAGCGACTCCTGAACGGGGCGATCGCGGTAGGGGCTGTTCTTGCCCGGCTCCGTCAGCGTGCCGCGGTATTCCTTCATCTGTTCAGGCGTCAGCTCGTCGACGTAGGCCAGACCCTTTTTGATGAATTCCACCGCAATCTCATAGGTCCGGTCAAAATAAGACGAGCCATAGACCAGCTTGTCCCAGTCAAAGCCCATCCAGCGGATGTCGTCCTGGATGGCCTCCACGAACTCGACATCTTCCTTGGCGGGATTGGTGTCGTCAAATCTCAGGTTGCACTTGCCGCCGAACTTTTCCGCGACGGAAAAATCGACGTACAGCGCCTTTACATGGCCGATGTGCAGATAGCCGTTGGGTTCGGGAGGGAATCTGGTCTGAACCTGCCCGATCACCTTTCCTTCGGCAATATCCTGCTGCACGAATTCCTCTATAAAATTCGAGGCGATTTTTTCGTTTGCTTCCATTGTACTCCCTCCTGTAAAAGTGATTTGAGCCAATACGGTATTATAACACCCCCCTGTGCTTTTCACAACGGAGCATTTGTAAAACCGGAAAATTTTCGCAAAAAAGCGGGCCTGACCGACCCGCCTTTGGGAAATAACTCCGCTTTATCGCTTGGCGCCGCCCGCCACCTTGGAAAGAATCGCGGAGCCGTAGGAATAGGAGGACGCCTGCCGCTCGCGATAGGCCGCAAGCGCCGATTCCACCATCTTGTCCAGCAGCTTCGGGTAGGAAATGCCCATCGGTTCGAACAGGTAAAAGGCCAGAGAGCCCGGTATGGTGTTGACCTCGTTGACATAGACGCAATTTGTGGCAGGGTCAATGATGTAGTCCACGCGCACCACGCCTTTTAGGTCCATCACGTGGAAGATGCGCGCCGTCATCTCCTGAATCTGCTGCGTCATCTCGTCCGGTATGGGGGCGGGCAGCTTGCGCGCCAGCGACTGCATGCCGCCCTTAGTTCCGCCCTTTGCGCCGCCTTTGCTGCCTTTTGCGCCCTTGCCGCCGCGCATGTACTTGTCGTCAAAGGTGAGGAATTCCTCCCAGGAGACGGGCATTTCACACAGGGACACCGTCACGTCGCCGCCGTAGCCCACCGCCGCGCAGTTGACCTCCTGCGGTTTTTCCACGCCCACCTCGACCAGGATGCGGCGGTCAAAGGACGCCGCGGTATCGATAGCGGCCTCCATCCCCGCGCGGTCCTTGGCCTTGGAGATGCCAATGGAAGAGCCCAGGTTGGCGGGCTTGACAAACGCGGGATAGCCCACCTCCCTCTCTACGCGGTCGAGCACGGCCTGCCGGTCGCACTCCCAATCGCTGCGCTCAAACCAGCACATGTCCAGCACGGGCAGGCCGCAGCCCTTATAAATGAGCTTCATCGCGATCTTGTCCATGCCCGTGGCGGAGCCCAGCACGCCCGCGGAGGTGTAGGGCACACCATAGAGCTCCAGCAGGCCCTGCACGGTGCCGTCCTCACCGTTCAGGCCGTGAAAGGCCAGCAGCGCGCAGTCCGGCTCGCACAGCAGCGCGTTGCCGCCGAACAGCCCGGCCTTTTCCTTGACCAGCTGCGCGCCGCCGCCATGCCGGGGAACGAGCATGCATGGCGTGACCTTTTTTTCGTCAAAATGCGTGTAAAACTCCATCTTTTTGAGCGCGTCTCCCGTAAACCAGCGCCCGGCTTTGTCGATATAGACGGGCACGACGGCATACTTTTCCTTGTCCAGATTGTCCATCGCCTGCACCGCCGTGATGATGGATACGTCGTGCTCGCAGGTGCGGCTTCCGTATAATACCAGAAGATTCATCATTGCGCATACACCTCTTTACTCGTTGTAGTTATCGGGGAGATCATTTTCAAACAGGATCACGTCGCCCGGGCGGCTGACCTTGGCGATGAAATCCGACGCCTCCGCCAGCGTGCCGACGCGCAGCACGTCGTCGGCCTTAAAGCCCGCCTCCAGCAGTCCCTGATAGATGGGCTCCGTGCGCTTGACGCCCACCAGCACCGCGATGTCGCAGGCCGCGGCCATCTGGCGGCCGAACTCGCGGTTGCGCGCTTCCTCCTCCGCGCCCAGCTCCACCATGCCGGGCGTGACGCAGATCTTCCTGCCCGGGAAGCCCGAGAGCACCTCCATCGCGGCCTTTGCGCCCGCAGGATTTGCGTTGAACGCATCGTCAATGACGGTGACGCCGTTGTTTCCAGAGATGAGCTGCAGACGGTGCTCCACAGGCTGTAGCTTGCCCATTCCCGCCTGAATCTGCTCCGGCGTCAGGCCCAGGTGCAGCGCTACGGCGGCGCACAGCACGGCATTCTGGATGTTGTGCCGCCCAAGCAGCGGCGTCACGCAGCGCACCTGCCCCTGTTCCGTCACCAGCGTAAAGGAGGAACCCTCGTTGGAGACGGCGATGTCCTCGGCATGGACGGGGCATCCGTCGGAAAGTCCCGCCAGCGTCTTGCGGATGCCGCAGCGGTCGTAGAGCTTCTGACACCAGCCGCCGTCGGCCGCGAAAAAAGCCGCGCCGTCCGCAGGCAGGCCGTCGATCAGCTCATACTTGGTGTCCGCCACCGTCTCGATGGAGCCAAAGGTCTCCAGATGCTGCGGACCCACGCTCGTCAGCAGACCAATGGTGGGATGCACCAGTTCCACCAGCTCCCGTATGTCGCCCTTGTGCCGCGCGCCCATCTCGGCCACGAACACCTCGTGCTCCGCTTTCAGCTGCTCGCGCACCACGCGGGTGATGCCCATCGGCGTGTTGAAGGAAGAGGGCGTGACCAGCACATTGTACTTCTCCGCCAGCAGCGTGCCCAGTATGAACTTGGTGCTGGTCTTGCCGTAGCTGCCGGTGATGCCGATCTTGATCAGCCCCGGACGGCCGGACAGGATGCGCTGAGCATCCTTGAAAAAGCCCTTGTTGATGTGGTTTTCGATGGGCTGGGCGATTTTCGCGCTCAGCGCGACCGTCCACACCCAGAGGGCGGGCAGCGCGAAGGGCAGCGCGCGCACCTGCACCACGTAGTCGCCCACGCAGTCCACGATGGCGAACAGGATCGCATAAAACGCGATGTGGACGGCGAGCAGCCGCTGCACGCGTCGGGTGAGCACCAGCTGTTTCTTGGCGGGCACGCGCTTGTAGAGAATAAAGCTGACCAGACCGCCCGTAAACAGGATGCACGAGGCGATCAGATACGTCCACACCCCGGCAAAAAAGGACAGCGCCGTCATGGACAGCAGCGACACAATGGCCACGACAAAGCCCTTGAGGTACGCGCGGTTTTGATTGGCCGCGATCCATCGGCGCAGCCCGTCCAGCTGGTAGCTCTCCAGCTGCAGCATATGGATGTACTCGATGGCGCCCAGCGTCATACCTGCCGTCAGCAGCGCCACAGGTACGATCATGTTGATGAATTCGATCATGCTTGCCCCTCCTCCGCGCTCAGCCAGCGTGCAGCCGCATCCTGCAGCATCGCCGCATGCGGCGCGATGTCTTCCTTTCCTTCGATGCGGGTCAGGCACAGTCCGCCGCCGTAGCGCAGCCCCATGTGCCCGCAGAAATGCTCGATGCAGGAAAGGATGTGCTCGCACTCCTCCGTCCTGCCGCCCGTGCGCAGTGCAATGCCGTAGCAGCAAATGCCGCTGCGCAGATGCCAATGGCCGTTGGCCGGAGCGGTGTCGGCATAGGGCGTGCACCGGTCGATGAATGCCTTGAACTGCGCGGGAATGTCCGCCCAATAGGATGGGCAGGCGATAACCACCGCGTCGCAGGCATTCATCCGGTCCAGGATCGCCCGCACCTGGCCGCCGCGCACGCAGTCGCCCGTTTCGTAGCATTGTTTGCAGCCCAGGCAGAACTCCAGCGGCACATTTCCCAGGCAGACCTCGTCAACCTGCACGCCGCCGGGCAGGGCGCGCCTGATGATATTGAGAATCTCCTGCGTCGCCCCATATGCCTTGGGGCTGGCGTTGAACAGCATTACGCGCATGACTTAACCCTCCTTCGGAAACAGGAATGCGTCCATGATCCGGATGAACCGGTCGCACTTGTCCAGGTATGCAAAGTGCCCTGCGTCCTCCAGCACGATGAGTGCTGAACCCTTGATCTGCCGTTCCATCTCCTGTCCCATCCACAGCGGCGTGGCGCTGTCGTTCCGCCCCCAAACCAGCAGCGTCTCCGCCGCAATGCGCGGCAGGCAGGGCGCAAGATCCTGGTTGACCACCTTGACAAACGTAGCGCGCATCGAGGGCGGCAGCGCTCGATAATCCGCCGAGCCAAAGCGCCCGCTCAGCTTCTCGCGCAGCGCAGCGCCGCCGGGCAGCAGATAGGTCGCCCGCTTGAGCGCCTTAAAGGCATAGGTTTTGACGTAGTACTTCGCGCCGCGCCTGGGGATGAGCCCCGCGGCGCCCGTCAGCAGCAGCCGTCCCACCAGCTGCGGCCGCTCGCTGGCCAGCTTGACGGCCACGCGCCCGCCGAAGCTGTGCGCAATGATGTCACAGCCGACGATGCCGGTTTTTTCCATAAATTCCGCGGTAAAGGCGGCGTATTCGTCCACCGACCAGCCGCGTTCATCGGGCAGGCCGCTGCCGCCGTGGCCGGGAAAGTCGATGGCCGTGACGCGACACTCGCCCTTGAGATGGTTGAATATCGGAATCCAGGAATCCACGCCGCCGCCCCAGCCGTGCAGCAGCAGCACATCCCGCCCCTGCCCTTCCTGCTCATAGCGGCAGGCGCGCCCCATGATGCTGATCTCCATGCTCTACCCTCCAAGCGTTGCGATAAACTCCGACAACAGCGCGATCCCGCGCCGAATCTGCTCCGGTTCCAGCCGCGAAAAGCCCAGGCGGATGCAGTTGCGCCCGCGCCCATCGGGATAAAAGGCGTCGCCCGGCGCGTAGAGCACGCCGAACTCCTTCGCCTCCTCCATTGCCGCGCGCAGATCCAGCCGCTCCGGGAACTCCACCCACGCGGAGAACCCGCCCTCTACCTTCCGCCAGACGGCGCGGCCCGAAAAGTGCTCATCCAGCGCGTCGTACAGCGCATCCAGCCGCTCGCGGTACAGTCCGCGCGTGCGCTTGATGTGCCGATCCAAATGCCCTTCCAGGCAGAACTGCCGCAGCGCCGCCTGCAGCAGCGGCGGAGTGTGGATATCCTGGTTGTATTTTTCATGCGTAAGATATCGAACCAGCGACCGGTCCGCCACCACCCAGCCCACGCGGATGCCCGGGAACAGCACTTTGGAGAAGCTGCCCGCGTACACCACATTGCCCGAACCTTCCAGCGCCTTGATGGCGGGGTGGCACTCGCCGCGGAAGCGCAGCTCTTCGTTAAAGCCGTCCTCCAGAATTGGCACACCGCGCCGCCTGCACACATCCAGCACCTGCTGCCGCCTGCGCAGGCTCATGTTGCGCCCCGTCGGGTTGTGATAGGTGGGAATGAGATAGACCAGCCGCACATCCTTGTCCACAATCGCGCGCTCCAGATCGTCTGGCTTCATACCCTCGGCGTCGCAGTCGATGGGCACGGCTCGCGCGCCGCGCGCCCGAAGGATCCCCAGGAACCCGTTGTAGGTCGGGGCCTCCACCGCGACGGCCTGCCCCGCGTCCACCAGCGTTTCCACCACCAGCCCCGCGCCCTGGCGAAAACCGTTGACGATGAGCACCTCCTGCCCGTCCATGCGCAGGCCCTTGCCCGCCAGGTATTGCCGCACATATTGCCGCAGCGGCTCGTACCCGCGCGTGTAGCCGTAGGCCAGCAGCACCGCGCCCTCGTCCACCATCACCGTGTTCAACGCACGGCGGAAGGCGTCGTTTTCAAAGGCGTGGTAGTCGGGCGCCAGGGAGGAAAAGGAGATCACCTGCCGGTTTCCCAGATCCACGCGGCCCTCGTGCTCGCGAAAGTCCGCGTAATCCCGCGCATCGGCGCTGATGTGACTGTCCCAGTCAAACGCGCGGTCCGGCTTTTCCCATTCCTGCCGGACCTGCTGCGCCGCAAACGCGCCCTGCCCACGCACGATGCGCACCAGTCCCTCGCCCTCCAGCATGCGGTAGGCTTCGTCCACCGTGTTGCGGCTGACGTGCAGCAGCGCGGACAGCTCCCTGGAAGAGGGAAGACGCTGCCCTGAGGCAAAGGCGCCCCCCAGCAGGCGGGCGCGCAGCGCGTCGCGCAGCTGCAGGTACAGCGGCCTGCCGTCGCCGCCGCTCAGCTCAATGTCCATGCCCTCGCCTCCTTCCACATGCTTCCACATTCTATTGTATCTGCTTTCCTACCAAAAGAAAAGTGCCACGCGACCGAAAAATCTCGCCGTTCGTGGCACCCTTTGGTTTTATTCTTCCTCTTCCCCGCCATCCAGGAAGGCGGCGACCTCCAGCGACGCCTTATACACCTCGTTGCGCGCATATCCCGGCAGCGCCGACACCTCGCGCACCGCATCCTTCATGTTCATGCCGCGGAACAGCCGCTCCAGCAGCAATCCGTGCGCCGACACGCCGGACACGCCTGCATCGGGCGCAGGCAGCTCATGCAGGTCGATGCAGCAGACGTATTCGCCCTTTTCGGCGTTGGGGTTGGCGTCCAGCCGCGTCAGCACCTCGCTCGCCCTGCCGCGCAGCGTCAATTCGTAGAACTTGGTCAAATCGCAGGAGAGCGACAGCTGCGGATCGGATAGCTCGCGCACAACGTCCTCCAGCAGCGCCTTGACGCGGTGGGGCGACTCGTACACCACCGCCACGCCCATCCGGCAGCCGCGGATGCGGCCAAACGCCTCGCCGCGCTCACGTCCCTGCCGCGGGAGAAAGCCGAAAAAGGCGTATCCGTCCACATTCAGTCCCGAGACCGAAAGCGCGTCCACCACCGCCGACGGCCCGGACACCGGCATCACCGGAATGCCCGCGGACGCCGCGGCAGCCGCCACGCGGTAGCCGGGGTCGGAGATGCAGGGCGTGCCCGCGTCCGTCACCATCGCGACGGCCAGGTTCTCTTCAAGCATGCGCGCGACCCATTGCTCCGCGCGTCCCGCCTCGTTGTGCTGATGGCAGGAGATCAGCTGCTTGCCCGGAATCCCCAGCGCGGTGAGCAGCTTCTGCGTCACGCGCGTGTCCTCGGCAAGGATCGCGTCGCAGTTTTCCAGCGTCTCCCGCACGCGCGGGCTGACCTCAGAAAGGTTGCCGATGGGCGTGCCCACCATGTACAAACAGGCCATGCCGTCCTCCGTGCTACTTTTTGCCCTCGATTACGTGATGGAAGAACTCCTTGCCCGTTTCCGTCTCAAAGTGCTTCTCATATACGATCTGGCGATTGTATTGTTCTGCGGACTCGATCAGGTTCACCAGCCAGTCCGCCTCAAACAAAATCTGCAGATCCCGCTGGCCCTTGAGTCCAAAGGAGTGATGGTGCCCCACAAGGTACCCCACCCGCTCCACGATTGCAGGATCGGAGACGTATTTTTTCGTCATTTCCATCGCGATGGGCGCGCCCAGGCGCTCCTGGATGGGACCGGCGCCCGAACCGCACTCCGCAAGCCCTGCGGGAATGCCCACGTCGTGGAACAGCGCCGCGTACTCGACGATCTCCCGTTCGTCCCCCGTCAGGCCCTCGCCCGCCGCAATGCCCTGCGCGTAGCCGAACACCTTGAGCGTGTGCGCAATGAGCTTCTCATTGTCGTAGTAGGCGATCACGTCGCCAATGGCACGTTTGTCCATCTTGTTTTCCTCCTAATATTATTTTTTCATTGTGTCATTCCACCGTCACGGACTTTGCCAGGTTCCGGGGTTTATCCGGGTCATAGCCGCGCTGGATCGCGCAGTAGTATGCAAACAGCTGCGCGGGGATCACCGCCAGCACCGGCGCGAACAGGTCGTCCGTGCGCGGGATGGCCATGCGGTAGGACGTCGCCTCGTCCTCGCGCGTGGAGTCCTCGTAGCCCACCGCCAGCACCACCGCGCCGCGCGTGAGCACTTCGCGAATGTTGGAAAACAGCTTATCCATCGTGGCGGTCTGCGTGCACATGGCCACCACCAACCGCCCCGGCTCGATCAGCGCGATGGTGCCGTGCTTGAGCTCGCCCGCCGGCATCGCCTCGGAATGGATGTAGGAAATCTCCTTGAGCTTGAGCGAAGCCTCCATGCACAGCGCGTTGTCCAGCCCGCGGCCGATGAAGAAAATGTCCTCCTGCGAGAAGAACCGCGCCGCCAGCTTCTGGATGGGCGTGACGTCCTCCAAGATCTTCTCCGCCTTATCGGGCAGCGTGAGGAATTCTTTCATATACTCATCGTACTTTTCCTGCGTGATCCGTCCCTTGACCAGCGCCAGCTGCAGCGCGATCATCATAAAGCAGAGCACCTGCGTGGTGTAGGCCTTGGTAGAGGCCACGGCGATCTCCGGCCCCGCCCAGGTGTAGAGCACGTTGTCCGCCTCGCGCGCGATGGTGGAGCCCACCACGTTTGTAATGGCCAGCACCTTGCACCCGCGTGCCTTGGCCAGGCGCAGCGCCGCCAGCGTGTCCGCCGTCTCGCCTGACTGCGAAACCACGATGAACAGGTCCTCCGGTGAGAGAATGGGGTCGCGGTAGCGGAACTCCGAAGCCACGTCGATCTCCACGGGCACGCGGCAGAGCTTCTCGATGAGGCTGCGGCCCACCTGGCCCGCGTAGGAGGCCGTGCCGCACGCGGTGATGACCACGCGGCGCACCTTCTCCAGCATCTCGTCGGTCAGTCCCGCCTCCGCCAGATTGAACCGGCCCTCCTTTACGCGCGGAGAGATGGTATCGCGCATCGCGCGCGCCTGATCGTAGATCTCCTTGAGCATGAAGTGCGCATACCCGCCGCGCTCCGCCGCGTCCACGGACCAAGTGACCTCGTAGACCTCCTTGTCCACGCGCTGCAGGTCCATGTCGTAGATCTCCACATGGTCGGCAAACACCTGGGCCATCTCGCCTTCTTCCAGCAGGTACACGCGCCGGGTGTAGGGCAGCACCGCAGGGATGTCGCTGGCGATGTAGTTGCAGCCCTCGCCCAGGCCGACGATCAGCGGGCTGTCCTTTCTTGCCGCGATGATGCGGTCCGGGAAGCGCGAGCACAGCACGCCCAACGCGTAGGCGCCCTCCAGCTTGAGCACCGTGTCGCGCACGGCCTTTAGGATGTCGCCGTTGCCGCGCGAAAAGGTGTCCTCCAGCAGGTGCGCAAACACCTCCGTGTCGGTCTCGCTGACAAATTCATACCCCTTGCGCATCAGCTTCTCGCGCAGCGGCGCGTAGTTTTCTATGATGCCATTGTGTACCACTGCAATGCGCCCCGATTGCGACAGATGCGGATGCGAATTTTCGTCCGAGGGCTCGCCGTGGGTGGCCCAGCGCGTGTGCCCGATGCCCACATGTCCGTAGAGCGGCTGCCCCTCCAGCTTGCTGCGCAGACAGTCCAGCCGCCCCCGCGCCTTGATCACCTGTATTTTTCCATTTTCATAGACCGCCACGCCCGCAGAATCGTATCCGCGGTATTCCAAGCGGGTCAATCCTTCCATTAAGATGTCCGTCGCACGCTCCGGTCCAATGTATCCGACAATGCCACACATCGCGATGACCTCCTTGCAAAGAGATTACAATTGAATTTATATCACATCTCTGTTAAAATCAAATTATGAAAACCGACACCTTCAGAAAGGCGGTATGCTGTTTATGAAAAAATATCCTCCGCTCGTCCCCAAAATCCCGCACATGATCCATGGCGGCGACTACAATCCCGATCAGTGGCTGGCCGACAAGGATGTCATCTGGAACGAAGACATGCGCATGGCAAAGCTGGCCGGCATCAACTCGCTGTCGGTGGGCATCTTCTCCTGGACGGCGCTGGAACCCGAGGAGGGCGTGTACGACTTCACCTGGCTGGATGAGATCATGGACAAGATGGCCGCAAACGGCATCACCGCGATCCTGGCCACCCCCTCCGCCGCGCGCCCCGCGTGGATGAGCCAGAAGTACCCCGAGGTGCTGCGCGTCAACGAGCGCCGCGAAAAGCAGCTGCACGGCGGACGCCATAATCACTGCCTGTCGAGCAGGATCTACCGCGACAAGGTGCGGCAGATCAACGCGCTGCTGGCCGAGCGCTACAAGGATCATCCGGCCCTGGGCGCCTGGCACATCTCCAACGAGCTGTCCGGCGAGTGCCACTGCCCCGCCTGTCAGGAGAACTTCCGCCTGTGGCTCAAGGAGAAATACGGCACGCTCGACGCGCTCAACGCCGCCTGGTGGACCTCCTTTTGGAGCCATACCTACACCGATTGGAGCCAGATCGAGTCGCCCTCGCCCATCGGGGAGCAGTCCGTCCACGGGCTCAAGCTGGACTGGAAGCGCTTTACCACCGAGCAGTTCGTCAAGTGGTACGACATCGAAACCGAGCCGCTCAAGCGCATCACGCCCGATATTCCCTGCACCACCAACCTGATGGGCATTTACGAGGGCATCAACTACTACCGCCTGGCCGAGCGCATGGACTTTGCCTGCTGGGACAGCTACCCCCAGTGGGAGAACACCATGAACGACGTTTCCATCGCGCAGTTCTTCTCCTTTGAGCACGATCTGACGCGCGGACTCAAGGACGGCCAGCCCTTTCTTTTGATGGAGAGCTGCCCCTCGGCCACCAACTGGCGGCCCTATCCCCGCCTGCACCGCCCCGGCGTACACCTGCTGCAGTCCATGCAGGCCGTGGCGCATGGCTCGGATTCCGTGCAGTATTTCCAGTTCCGCAAGAGCCGCGGCTCCTCGGAAAAGCTCCACGGCGCCGTGGTGGATCACTGCGGCCACGAGCACACCCGCGTCTTTGATCAGATCGCGCAGGTGGGACAGCAGCTCAAGACCATGGACGCCATCGTGGGCACCACCGCCCCCGCCCGCGTCGCGCTGGTCTACGACTGGGAGAACCGCTGGGCGCTTGAGGACGCGCAGGGCTTCAACAACGTGGACAAAAAGTACGTGGACACCGTGATGGATCACTATGCCGCGCTGTGGAGCCTGGGCGTCTCTGTGGACATTGTGGACCAAACCCGCGATTTTTCCGGCCATGACGTGCTGGTGCTGCCCTTCTCCTACATGCTGCGCGGCGACTTTGCGCGGCGCGTGGAGGACTTCGTGCAAAACGGCTGCACGCTGGTGACCACCTACGGCACCGGCTGGGTGGACGAGCACGATCTGTGCTTCCTGGGCGGCTTCCCCGGCCCGCTGACGGATACCCTGGGCATCTGGGAAGAGGAAATCGACGTGCTGATGCCCGGCATGGAAAACAGCGCGCAGTTCCGCGGCAAGACCTACAAGCTGACGGACTACGCCTCGCTCCTCCATGCAAAGACCGCCCGCGTACTGGCCGAATATGACAGCGACTTCTACGCCGGCATGCCGGCGCTGACCGTCAACGACTGCGGCAAGGGCCAGGCCTATTACGTCGCCGGACGCTTTGGCGCGGACTTCCTCAAGGATTTCTATGCCGGCCTGTGCGCCGAAAAGAACATTCCCGCCCACGAACTGCCCGAGGGCGTGACCGCAGCTACCCGCACTGACGGGACGCACGATTACGTTTTCGTGATGAACTTTACGCCCTGTGACAGAACTGTGACGCTGTCCGGTCGCGACTTTGCAACAGGCGAGGAACTCTCCTGCTTTACTTTGCCCCCGCACGGCTGGCGCATACTGGTAAAAGAAGCGTAAAACCGCGAAATACAGGCAAAAGTTCTGCCCGTCCGCAGGTTAATCCCCCGCGGACGGGCACAGACGCGCCTCTTGCTGCGCGCAGACGCAAGCGGAGGAAATTTTCAAAAAAAGCAAATTTTCCCCGTTTTGATTATTGTATTCCCTAGCAAGTTGTGGTATTATATCTGTAACAATTTTGTAATCGCTGCTCTTGGCGCTGCATATCCTACATATGTAAGACGAGCATCGATGCGGAATTGTTCCCAGGTTTGTGTCTTATGATCTGCGGATCATCAAAAAAACATCTGCAAGGAGAGTCGTCGTCATGAAAAAGTCTCTGATCAAATCCCTGCTGCCCGTTCTCGTCATCGCGCTGGTTCTGTCTCTGGCTACCATCAGCGTCATGGCCGACGCTGTCAAGGGCTATTATTACTGCCCTGACAAAGAGGGCTGCACGTACTACGTTGAGGTTTACGACGGTCTGGATCGCAAGGGCGAGGCGCTGCCCGAGTCTGAGAAGACCGGCACCTACGATGGTCTGGGCCGC
>DKYK01000012.1:55030-55199 GCA_002492415.1 Christensenella sp. UBA7102 | reverse complement strand
GCGTTGCCGGATACGGTTTTGGAAACGGTCAATTTCCCGGTCTGCGGAGTAGGATCAGGCGAAGTGTAATCCTTTGTGTTCGTAAACGTGGCTTGGGACGTTGTGTCCTTGGCAATCGTTCCGTTAGCGCCGACCGCAGTCGTGGTATATCCATCCTGTCCTGCTTCGG
>DKYK01000012.1:26914-54619 GCA_002492415.1 Christensenella sp. UBA7102 | reverse complement strand
TATCGCCGAAGGTTCCGTTGATGCCCGTATCGCTGAGCGTCACGGTAAAGTGGAAGCCTTTGGCTTGATCTCCCGCGTTGCCCGCTACCGTCTTGGAAACCGTCAGGGAGCCAAACTCATCCTTTGTGTTCTTAAACGCAGCTTTCGCCGTTGTGCCTTTGACGATTGTTCCGGTATCGCCGGTCTTGGTCGTGACGTACCCTTCTGCTTTGGTTTCCGTCACTGTGTAGGTAACGCCCGCCGACAGATTGGTCGCCGTCTTGCTCTCGTTGTGCTTGAGCGTGAAGGTCGCAACGCCGTCCGCAAACGTCATATCGCCGAAGGTTCCGGTGATGCTTGTATCACCGAGCGTTACGGTAAAGTTGAACTCCTTGTTCTTGTCTCCCTTATTGCCCGCTACCGTCTTGGAAACCGTCAGGGAGCCCACATCCCCCTTATAGTTGGTGAACTTTGCCTCGCCCGTCTGATCCTTTTCAATCACGCCGCTGACCTCACCGCTCGTGGGAACCACCGACCAGCCGCTCTCAGCTTTTTCCGTGATCCTCCACTTCGTACCGCTGGGCAGTCCGAGAATCGTCAGCGCCTCGTCGTGCCGCAGAGAGAGCGTTTCGCCGTCCTTGATATAGCCGGCGCGCTGCTCGCCGTAGTAGTAGTACGCATCTGTCAGTGCTGAGCCATCGGCTTTTTTCAAAGATACGGTAAAGGTAAAGTTGCGGGTATAATCCGCCGCTTTCAAGTCGGTTCCCTGCACGGTTTTGCTGACCCGCAGCTCTCCGGTATCCTCCGGCTGTACCCTCTGGTCGGTAACGACCACGATATTCAGCAGGCTGAACAGATTCGTCAGATGCTGCCTTTCCAGGTTGTCCCAGTTGGCGGTGTTGTTGCTGCCTTCGTACAGCTGATTTTCCAGCGCGGCTGTGTTCTGCTCGACGCGGGTCCGCAGAAAGCCGGTGTCCGTAGTGAAGAACGGATAGATGTTCTTTCCGCCGTCCTCATCGTGCAGGCCGTAATCCACCACCGCGTTTTTGCCGTAGTGCAGGTTCATGCTGCGGGGGATTGGAGGCGTGCCGGTTCCCACAAGAAAATCGTCCTCCCAGCCGTTCGGGTCGAACGACCCGCGCGCCTGCTTCTGGGCGATCGCAGTAATGTCCCGCAGCGTGATGTTGACGGTATCGTCCGCCGCGTACTTCGTCATGGTCTGCATCAGCTTACCGACCCCGGCCATGACGGTAACGCCGTCCTCCGGCGTGCCCGCGTCGGCGTAGATCGAATACACGCCCACGACCACCGGAATCTTCGTATCGTTCTTCTGATAGTCAGCCGGTGCGCTTGTCTCTTCAAGGGTGTACTTGTCGCCTACCGCCCCCCACACCGCTCGGGCGTAGCCCGGCTTGTTCTCTTCCGCGTCCGGCCGGAAGATCAGCATGCCGGCCTGGTCATCCACGGTCGCGGTCGTGCCGGTGATGGTGGCGCCGTCCTTGATTCTTGTGAGCGTGAACTCCGCTCCGTTGACGCCCTTGCCGTCCTCATCCACCTTCTGCACGCGCAGCTCCCGGCGCTCGTTGGGGATGTAGATGGTGGAACGGAACTCCCGCTGGAACTGATCGGTGTTGAGAAAGGAGAAATCACGATCGCTAAAGCTGTCTCCCGTAACGCTCAGCTTTCTCGCGATCTCATTGATCACCTCTTCGGTAGACTTGCCGTCCGCGGCGCCATCTTTGACCGCTTTGGACACATAGGCTTCCAACGCATGGTAACGCTCCGCGGAGGTACTCCCCGTAATGCCGAGCTTTTTCAGCGCGCTGGGCTGTATGATGCCGTACACCATCTTCATATCGCCGTTTGCGTTGTTCAGCGCATAGCGATCCGACCGGCCCGGAAGGTCTTCCAGCAGCCCCTCCAGCTTTCCGGTGTCCTCGTTGTACGTAAGGTGCCATCCGGGCCAACGCTCATCGCTGGCCTGGTACAGCGCCGCCTTGAGAATCGCTTCCCGCCACGCCGGGGCGGTGCGCTCCGCCGGCGCGACCGTTCCATACCCTTCGGTATTGCTGCCGTACACCGCCAGCCACCTGCCCCCGTTGCTGCTCTCCTCGCTCTCGTAGGACATTCCGCTCTGCAGCAGCATGGGAACGGCGATGATCAGACCCTGCTGTTTCGCGGCCTGATCAAGCTCTGTACTGCTTGGCGCGATGACGCCGCTGTTTGTATCAAACTGACCATAGGTCAGCTGACCCGCTTCGCGGATGTTGGAAAAGAAGCTGGCGTACGCGCCGGTCTGGTAGCGGTTCGCGACGACCAGCATGGACATATCCGTCTCGAACCGAAGAACAATGTCCACGGGCAGGGCGCGGTATCCCCCGGCCGTTTGGGTTTCCTTCAGAATATAGTAGATCGTGCCATCGGCGTGATACTGGTCGGTGAAGCTGAACGGCGAGCCGTCCGCTCTGGTAAACGTCGATTTGCCGTCCGCGCCGGTCGTCATCGTGCCGATGAGATCGTCAGGAGTATAAGTATAGTCGTCAACGTTGCTGCTGTTTCCATTCGTTGCCTTTGCCTTGTACAGTTCAAACTCCACGCCCTTCAGCGGGTCGCCGTTTTGATCCACCTTTTTGATGCTGTGGTAGAGCGGAGACTGCAGGTTGAAGCGCATCTGCAGGCTGGAGTCGTAGTTGCCGCGCTCCAGGTAAAACAGCTTCAGCTCGTGCTCGGTGCCGGTGGGGAATATCTTTTTTCCATCTCCTTTGTCAACCCAGTGGAGTTTGTCCGTCTCCTCCTGCCCCAGCGCCGCTACAAACAGATTGTAGAGCGTTGTTCTCTCATCGTGTAACAAACTGCCGGGGTTGTCCGGCAGACCGCCGGTCTGCCAGCTCTGACCGGTGATGACATCACCGGTGCTGAAATCGATGGTACCGTACAGCTCGCTGTGAACGCCGCCCAAATCCAGCACCAGCACATCATCTATGAAGACCCAAACGTCATCGTCACCGGAGAACTGGAAGATCATGGGCTGCCTGCCGGAGGAGCCCATGTTGAGCTTGCCGTCTTCCGGCTGCGCGAACTTCACCGTCATGGTCATGCCCAGGTAGTGGTTCGCAAGCACTTTATTACTGGCGTTTGTTTTGTCTTCAGAGCAGGAGAGAATATCGGTCGGGTTTCCATCCTTGTCCGCTCTCTGAATGCGATCGAAAAGGTGTTCCGCCCTGTCAAACGGGAAGAAGTTGCCCAGGCTCATGTCGCCATCGAATGCATTTGTGTCAGGATTATATCCTGCGTCCGTGCGCCATACGGCGGGGCCGTCGTACAGCGTAAAGGAGCCGTCGCTTGGCATGCCGTCCTTGGTCGTGGTTCCGTCAGCATTCGGATTAAACTCCGCGAAGTTCTTCCGGGCGTCGTAGTAATAGTAGCCTTCTTCATCCACCTGGAACAGGCCGGTGACGTTTTTATAGGACATTTTGCCATCCGTTTCTGTTTCCGGATCAAACAGATACCGCAGAGATGCCTTTTCGCAATCGCCCGTGACCACGCCAGTCGTTTCATCCACTGTCAGCCTACGGCTCTGCAAAAGCTTCATAGAGAGCGCTCGAGCCTTATCCACACCGGCGTTTTCATGTTCCGCATGATTTAGATTAGCGATGTCCATAAGTTTGCGATTCGGAGTACCCCAAGGATCATCTTTCGTAATTATTGGTATTGTCGGATTTTGAAGTGTACTACGTGCTTGATCCAGGTTAATATAAGGATAATTGTCCTCCAATGTGGATTTCACGATGCCCTTCATGTTCACGTTGTTTTGGCCCCAAGGACGGCCGGCGCCCGATCCCAGATTCCAAAAGCCGGCTTCCTGCATAGCGGAGCCGCCGAAGAGCAGCAATGCGTCTTTATTGATGCCGTCGCTGTAATCCTCAAATTTCGCGCCAGCAGGCAGGACATCGTTCCCGTTACTGCCGATCTTAGGGTCATAGTCGAACAGATTGATGGTCGTGCCCGCCGGCGTGATGCCCTCTACCACATGAGCCGTCACAGGCGCATCGCTTGGACGCGGCTCTCTTGTCCCGGGATAATTAGCGTACACTTCCGCGCCGCCAAAGGTGAACAGCACATAGGGCGGCTGCACCCCGTCGGCCAGGGAGCAGCTCCCGCCCACGGCGGCGTCCAGGCGGCAGGGCTGCTCCGCGGCCCCGTCAAAGGATGCAGGGAACGTCCATGTGATGGGCAGGCGTACCTCCGTGCCGTCCGAGAGCGCCGCGAGTATCTCCCGGGGCAGCATTTCCTCCAGCAGCTCCTGGGTCACATCCTCGCTGTCCGCGCCGGGCAGGCTCAGGTACCAAGCGCCGTCATATTGGGTCAGGAATTCTTCCTCATCCACCCAGGTCCATTCTTCGATGCGCTGCGTCTGCGGAGGGATGCATCCGCTCTCCACCGTGCAGACATGAGTGCACACTGCGCCCAACGCCGGGTCGCATGCCTCGGTGTGCTGGTGGACGCAGGTCGGCGACGGTTGGCTTTCGCCCTCCGAGGGCAGAGGGCTCCCCTGAGCGGGCGTCTCCTCCGCAGATCCTCCCCCATCGGGCGCAGGCGTAGCTTCTGGCGCAAGCGTACCCCCCGGCGTGGGCGTAGCGCCCCCTGGCGCAGGCGTTGCCTCTGGCGCAGGCGTTGCCTCTGGCGCAGGCGTTGCCTCCAGCGCAGGCGTTGTCTCCAGCGCGGGCGTCGCGGCGATGTCCTCGACGGCCAGAGCACCTACCGTGTTCGTCGCGAGCAACAGTACGCAGAGCATCGCGCTAACCATTCTGCGCCGCATTTTCCTCTTGTTTTTCGCACCGTTTCGGCACATCGGTGCACGCTCCCCTTTTTCCAGTTCAAAGAATTCCATCTGCAACACTCCCGTTTCCTGACGCTTTATCCTTGCCGTTTCCGAAAATGTAGACTTTTTCGTTCAAGCATGATTAAATCCTGGTAAATAAAATTTCATACTGTTTATCAGTATGAAGGGAGGAAAATCAGCAAAATCGGCACGGAAAGTATTCACAAATTGTGCTCGAAAAAGCCTAATTTTTCATCCCCTATTATAGTTTATAAGAATGAAAAAGTCTACAATTTTATGATTGGAAATTCTGCAGGATTGTTAAACATAAGTGACAGTCAGAGTGGGTGGGGACAATCGCAAAGGATATCCTTGGCAGAGCGTAGGCCGAGGTCATGAAGCGGTTGTTGAAAGCCCGCTGGCAGCGGGCGAGCTGGGCGTAGCGATTCGGATGCGCTGGCAGGGAATAACCATATCCCTCAGCGCCATTATTCGTCTGGATCAGGGTCAATCTTATCCATTGCAGAGAGTTCCTTCGTAGTGTGTGGCAGTTCTATTCTACCACTTGCGCTCTGTTTTTTCTTTGCCTTCTGTTGCCCATGCAGTCATTGACAGAAGCGAGGTTTTTCCGTACAATAATAAACATGCGCACACCCATAGGATCAATAAGGGGGATATCGCAGTGAAATTTTCTGTCGAAAAAAACGGCTGGTATCGCATCAGCGCAAAGTATACCGCCACAGGGCGGCGCAACCAGGAAGGCGTGCTGCTGGACAGCGAATGCCTGTCCAACTTGTTCCTGCCCAGGGAAAAGACAGAGACGGACATTGTGACCATCGAGCTTGCCGCGGGTGAGCATGAACTGACCCTGGATCACCGCGACGGCGACGGTGTCCTAGAGCAGCTGATCGTGGAGCCCTGCGCGCAGCCTGCGCCGCTGCCCGCGCCGCACCTGGCGCTCTCCAACCCCAATGCCTCCCAAAATGCGAAGAAGCTGATGTCGTATCTGGGCTCCGTGTACGGGAAAAAGGTCATTACGGGCCAGCACACCAAGGACATCCCGATGGGGGAGATCGAATACATCCATTCCGTCACAGGCGACAAGCCTGCGCTGTGCGGCTTTGAGCTGCTGGGCTACTCGCCCAATATCCAGTGGGAGACCTCCGACAAACCCACGGTGGAGGAGGCGCGGAACAACCAGAATACCATCCCCTGCGCCATCCGCTGGGCGGAGCAGGAGCACGGCATTGTGGCCTACTGCTGGCACTGGTTCTCGCCCCTGGGCGGCAATGACAAGGCGTTTTATACCGAGCACACCGACTTTGACTGCGCTAAGGCCGTCACCCCCGGCACGCCGGAGTACGAGGCCGCCGTGCGCGACATCGACGAAATCGCCGGGCACCTGAAGGCGTTCGCTGAAAAGGACATCCCCATACTCTGGCGTCCGCTGCACGAGGCCGAGGGCGGCTGGTTCTGGTGGGGCGCAAAGGGCGCGGAGCCCTGCAAGAAGCTGTGGCGGCTGATGTACGACCGCATGGTCCATCTCCATCACCTCAACAACCTGATCTGGGTATGGAACTCGCTGGAGCCGGATTGGTATCCCGGCAATGACTGCGTGGACATCATCGGAGCGGATTTGTACACCAAGCCCGGCAACCCCGGCTGCTGCAAGTGCGACTTTGACATGGCGCGCGCGCTGCCCGGCGAAGGGCGCATGATCGCGCTGACCGAGTGCGGCGCAAACCCTGACCCTGATAACGCCATCCGCAAGGGCGCGCCGTGGCTGTGGACTATGACCTGGTGCGGCGGCTTTGCCACCGGTGGGGAGTGGAACACGCCCGATCAGCTGCGCGCTGTCTACGCCAGCCCCAGCGCCGTGACGCTCTCCTCGCTGCCGCGGCTCTGGTGAGCCCTGTTTTGTTCAAATAAAAGGAGTTAACCCGTTATGCTACGATTTGTACCCGAGGATACGCAGTGCTTTGTGGTGATGGATCTGGAGTGGAACCAGCACGCGAGCAAGCCCAATCACGAGATTCCGCACGAGATCATCGAGATCGGCGCGGTGAAGCTGGATCGGGACCTGCGCATCCTGGACGAACAGCAGTACATCATCAAACCCGCCGTTTACCCAGTGTTGGATAAGCACATCCGCGAGGTGACGGGCATCGAGCCCGAGGAGCTGGAGGACGGCCTGAGTTTTGAGCGCGCCTACCACCGGTTCCTCAAGTGGTGCGGCCCGGGCGCCTTTCTGTGCACCTGGGGGCGCGACGATTACCCCGTGCTGCTGCGCAATACGCGTTACTACAAGCTGCCGGTTGAGCTTGCGCCGCCGCTCAATGTGCAGATGGTGTTCTCGCACCTGAAAACCGATAAGCCGCTGGTGCAGGTGGGCCTTTCCGCCGCGATGGAGCAGCTGGGCATGGAGATGGAACTGCCGGCCCACCGCGCGCTCAATGACGCCATCTACACGGCAAAGGTGATGGCCGTGCTGCAGCGGGATGTGGACGCAGCGTCTGCAGAGGCCATCGAGACGCTGCGCAAGTTTAACGCGGAGGAGGCGCTCGCGGCGCTGAGCGATACGCGCTCCGTGCCCACGGGCTGCACCAGCCACGATGATGTGTTGGGCAATGAGCGCATGGTCGCGGTGCGCTGCCCCATTTGCGGCGGCAGCACGCGCATGACGCTGCCCTGGTTCGACACGGGACACGGCCGGTACATGGCGCTGTGCGAGTGCGCGGAGCATGGCACGTCCTTTGCGCAGATGCACTTCAAGCGCCTGTACAACAATAAGCTGGTGATGCATCAGCGCGCTTACCTGGCCAGCCCGGAGCGCATTGCCGACGTGATGGCCAGGCGCAACGCCGCACGAAAAACGCTGCCGCGCGCCGCACGCAGGGCACAGCGGCCCGAGAAAGGGGAGCCGGTATGAGAATCCGCAACGCAAAACCGGAGGATGTGGAGGAAATCATCCGCATCGAGGCGGTGTGCTTTCCGCCCGCTGAGGCCGCGCGGCCCGAGGATGTCCGCGCGCGCTACGCCGCCTTCCCGGAGAACTTTTTTGTCTGCGAGCAGGGGGGAAGGATCGCGGGGTTTATCAACGGCTGCACGACGGACGCCCCCGCGCTGCCCGACGCGCTCTACCACGACGTTTCGCTTCATCGCCCCGACGGCGCGTACCAGACGGTGTTTGGCCTGGATGTGCTGCCCGAGTTCCGCAAAAACGGCATCGGCGGCCGGCTCATCCGCCACTATGTGGACGCAGCCCGCGCCCGCGGCAAAAAGGGCGTGGTGCTCACCTGCAAGGACCACATGATTCGCTTCTACGAGCGCGCGGGCTTCACCTGCCAGGGAGTCTCCGCCTCCAGCCACGGCGGCGCGAAGTGGAACGATATGCGGATCGATTTCTGACAAAAAACAACGGTGCAGCGCCGAAAGAGGACGCTGCACCGTTTTGCCTGTCAAGGGTGCTGACACAAATGCGGCGCAGCCCAATGGGCCGCGCCGCGCGGACTGATTCTGCCGGGGGCTATTCTTCCGGGATCACGAAATCCCCGCCCCCGTTGCTTCCCTGGGATTCGTCCGGAAGGCCGGTATCCGGTGCGCTGGTGTCCGTGCCGCCGCCCCCCTCCTCGGGAATGATGACGCCCCCCTTGGTGTTGGTCGCGATGACGGGCGTGCGCTTCGGGTAGCTTGAAGTGTGCAGCCGCTCCTTGCTCACCTGCTTGCCGTCCTTTTGGGTGATCAGATAGGTCGTGACCTTCTTGCCCTCCAGGCCCGTCGTCACCGTAACCTCCTCGCCGTAGGCCAGCGTCGGATCCTCGGTGTAGGTGGGCGAGGGCACGGGAATGGTCTCGGTCACTTCGCTGGTCAGATCCAGCGTCACGCCCTCTTCCAGGATCGGGATGCCGTAGACCGTGGCCTTGAGCTTCTTCCCGCTCTCGTCAAAGCTCATCACGATGGCGATGGGGCCCTCGGAATTGTTGACGAACTTAAAGTCCTTGTTGGGATAATCGATGGCCGCGTCTTCGCCGATGGGTACGTAAGAGGAAACGATGGTGTGGTTGTGCCGCTCGGTGATCTTCAGCCCCGCGCGCACCACCGCATTGAACAGCGTAGAGGATACCTGGCATACGCCGCCGCCCGGCTCCTGCACATATACGCCGTTTTTGATGACAGCCGCGTCTTTATAGCCTTTTTCTGCGGAGCGCTTGCCCGTAGTGGCGTTGACGGAGAACTCCTCGCCCGGCTGCACCACAGCGCCGTTGATGGCCGTCGAGCACAGGCGGATATTGGTGTTTCGGTTGGAATTGGACGTGGTGGTGGTGGTAAAGGTAGCCAGCTTTTTGAACTTGGATTTGAGGGTTTGCTGGTCCAGCTCCGGCGCGACTTCCGTGACCTTGACTTCCACGTCGGCATCCAGATTTCCCGCGTCCACTGCAGCCTGCGCTGCGGCGAGCGTGGCGTCCTTATCCAAGGAAATGCCGTTTTTGCCCTCCGCGTAGGTAAAGGAGGCCTCTTTGGCGTTAAAGCCCGTCACCGTGGCGTTGACGGGGGCGCTGTCGATGGCTGCGGCGCAGCTTTCCAGCAGCTCGGTCATATCGGGCAGGGAATAGCCCGCCTCCACGGTAAAGTCCACGTTTTCCGTCTTGATGCGCTCGATGGTCGCAAGATTCTCCTCACGCGTGCCGTCGCGGCCCACCTGATATGCCTGATCCAGCACAGAGGACAGGTCGGTGCCCGCCATCAGGGGAACCGCGAAGCGCTGCTCCCCATAGGTCAGCATCAGGGCGTGTTCCTCCAGGCCCAGCGCGCTCTCCACCGCCTGCGCGGCCTGCTCTCGGGTCATGCCAGCAAGCGAAATGCCGTTGAGCGTCACGCCCTCATAGATGGTCTGCTGGCTGAGCAGCGCGTCCTCTTGATCGGCCTTCTGCTGCGCCTCCTGCGCCAGCTGCTGCTGGGCCTGCGTCTCCTTCTGGGCCTTGACATAGTTCACGCCCGCGACGATACCCACCGTCAACAGCAGCACCAGCAACAGCAGTAGCCCGACGGGGTTCTTTTTCTTCTTCCGTTGTCTACCCCTTCCGCCGCCGGAGCTCGCGGGCCGTCCCGCCGCGCTCTTTCCGCTGCTGCGGCTGCCGCCGTTTCTCTGCTGGGCACTCCTGCCGCGTCCATCATTATAGTAATAATTTGACATTCTTTATCCTCCTGCGAGCCTTAAATTCTCCATATTGATCACGATGCTTCTCGCCCAAAAGTTCCCGCATTGCATACAGATTTATTATAGACCCTTTCCGTCAAAATGGCAAACAAAATATATGCTGTAAAACCATCCGGAATATGGTATACTGTTGAAAAGACGCGCAGGGAGGGAAGGACATGGCAATGGAATTGACCTGGCTGGGGCAGGGCGGCTTTTTGATCCGCTGCGGCGGCGCGAGCGTCTGCCTGGACCCCTATTTATCGCACAGCTGCGAGGAGAACTGCGGACACACGCGCATCGGGCCTCCGCCCATCGACCCCGCTTCCATCGATGCGGATCTGTTCGTGTTCTCGCACGACCACACGGACCACCTGGACGAGGGCACGCTGCGCCGCATCGATCTTGCGGGTCATCTGTTTGCCGGACCGGCCTCCTGCCGCAACCATCTGCTGTGCTTGGGCGTCGATCCGGAAAAGCTGCTCCCTTTCGCGCGCGGCGACCGGCTGTGCATCGGCGATGCGGAGCTGTACGCCGTGCATGCCGAGCACACGGAGGACAGCATCGGCCTTGTGGTGCGCGCGGGCGGCTGCACCGTCTATTTCACCGCCGACACCCTCTATACCCCGCTGCTGGCGCAAAACGTTCGCCCCTTCGCGCCCGACGTCATGGTGGTCTGCGTCAACGGACGCTGGGGAAACATGGGTCACGAGGAAGCCGCGCACCTGGCACGGGAGCTGGATGTGCGCCTGGCCATTCCTACCCACTACGGCATGTTCGCCGAGAACACCGCCGATCCCGCGGATTTCGTTTCCGCAATGGAGGGCAGGTCCTGCAGGCTGCTGACCCTATATGAGCCTGCGCTGCTGCTCTGAAGTGCATCAATCACCCGGAGGCAATTCACACAGATGAAAAGATACAAGGACATGACCAAGGAAGAGAAGCAGGTCTTCTCCCAGCGCGTGCAGCTGTACGCGGGCACCCTCGTGTTCGTGATCGCCATTGCGCTGTTTCTTCGCTGGTTCAACACCAACCAGATCGCCGGCGACGGCATCCTGCCCACGCCGCGCAAAACCGTCGAGCCCATCGCCGTGACCTATCGCGCGCAGACCGATCCGGACTGGGCGCGGGAGAGCTTAGGCGAGACGGGCTACACCATGGAGCAGGAGGGCAGCCTGTTCTGCTGCCTGTCCATGCTGCTGGAGAACAACGCCGGGATTTCCGTCACCCCCGCGCAGCTCAACCAGGCCTTCTGGGACGCCGGGCTGTATGGGGACGGCAAAACCGTCAACGTCGCGCAGCTGGACACGATCTATCCCGATGTTGCCTTTTCCGCGCCTCGCGATTTTGACGGCGAAACCATCACCAATGAGCTGAAGAAGGGCCGCGTGTGCATGGTGCGCGTGCTGCGCGGCGAGCATGTGCACTGGCTGTGCGTCACAGGCGCGGACGAGGAGGATTTTTTCGTGCTGGATCCCGCCCGGGACGACCAGCTTCACCGCCTGGCGGAGTATGAGAAGGTGTATGCGCTGGGCATCGTAAAATAAGCACGGGAGGGCTCGCTCATGGCGGAGCATTACTATACCAATTCCCCCACCTCGGCGCACGAGGAGCGGCACGTCAGCGTGCAGGCGGGCGACCGCTGCCTGCGCTTTGAGACCGACGCGGGCACCTTTTCCAAGCAGCATTTGGACCCCGGCAGCCGCCTGCTCATCGATACCGTGCCGCCGCTGTCCGGCCGCTGCGCAGACATCGGCTGCGGCTGGGGCGCTATCGGCGTGGCGCTGGCCGTCAAAAATCCGGAGCTTACCGTCGAAATGGTGGACGTCAACGAGCGCGCAGTGGCTCTTGCGCAGAAAAACGCGGAGACAAACGGCGCGGCCAACGCCCGCGCCTATGTCAGCGACGCGCTGGCGCAGGTTCCGCCCGGGCTGGACGCTTGCGTGACCAACCCGCCCATTCGCGCGGGGAAGCAGGTGGTCTACGGCTTTTTTGCGCAGGCGCACGAAAAGCTGCGACCCGGCGGCGCGCTGTACATCGTCATCCGCAAGCAACAGGGCGCGCCCTCTGCCATCCGTTACCTGGGCACGCTGTTTGACCGGGTGATAACGCTGGAAAAGGATGCCGGTTATTGGATCCTGTGCGCAGTCAAGGCGCTGTGACCGACGCGAATTAAGCCTTGTGTTTGCACGGCAAAAATGTTATACTAGGCGACGGGATGTTAAAGATTTAGCAAACTTGTGCGGGCGTTCTGCCGGCACCGAAAACAGAAACTGAGGGAAGAAGATGGCTTCACATAAGATTTCCGACGCGGTGATTCGCCGCCTGCCGGGATATTATCGTTATTTGCGCGATCTGGAGAAGATCGGCATCACACGTATCTCCTCGCAGGAGCTGGGCGCGCGCATGGGGCTGACCGCATCGCAGATCCGCCAGGACATCAACTGCTTCGGCACGCTGGGTCAGCAGGGCTACGGCTACAATGTCGCCGAGCTGCGCGCCCACATCGGCAGCATACTGGGCCTGGGGCAAAAGTATGAACTGATCATCGTGGGCGCGGGCAACATCGGCCAGGCAGTGGCCTGGTATCCCGGTTTTTCACAGCGCGGCTTTGAGCCCATCGCGATGTTCGACGTCAAGCCCGACATGATCGGACGGGTCATCCGCGGCGTGCCTGTCTACAACGTCACCGAGCTGCGCGCGTATCTTGCCGAGCACCCGGCGCTCATCGGCGTGGTGTCCACCCCCGCGCGCGTGGCGCAGCAGGTGGCCCAGCAGATGATCGAAGGCGGTGTGCGCGCGATTTGGAACTTTGCGCCCATCGACCTGAAGGTTCCTGCCAATGTCGTGGTCAACAACGTCCATCTCACCGATAGTCTGCTCGTGCTCACCTACCGTCTGCATCAGATGGAACTTGCCGGGCAGTCTCCCGATGCGAACATTCCCGTGGACTGACTCGTTTATGATACCGTCGCGGGTTTATTCTGCGACGGTCTATTGTATTGGAATGTTTTTACCGTTTCTTCATCGCAAAATTCGGCGCGTGGACTGTACGTGCGCCCCCGTTTCGTGGTATGATAGAATCGGAAAGTTTGGCGGGCCTCCGCCATGGGAAAGGGAAGGGGCAAGCATGGCTAATCAGAAGAAAAAAAAGCATCCGCAGGAAGAAAACGAGATGCTGGACGGGCGGCAGCCCGAGCTGCAGGACGAACTCCCCGAGGCGCAGCCTCCCCGCCGCAGGAGCGGCAGGAGCGTGGTGGCCATCGTGCTGCTGGTGCTGGCGATCCTGATGTTTATCGCTGGCGGCGCGCTGGGTCTGCTCTACTATCAATCCTATCAGAACCTTGAGAAAATGAAGGCCGCGGTGGACGTGCAGGGCTTCTATCCCGGCATCACCATCGATGGACAGGACGTGGGCGGCCGCTCCTATGAAGAGGTGCGCGAAGAGATCCTCACGCGCCAGCAGGCCGAAGCCGACGCGCGCGTCATCACCGTCAGCTACGAGGGACAGACCTATACGCTGCCCGCGCAGTCCAGCTACGATACCGAGCAGGTGATTGTGGACGCGTACAATTATGCCAAGGAGGGCGAGCTGGAGCAGCGCTACCAGCTGGTCACGGCGCTGCAATCGCAGCCCCTGGACTTCCCGACCACCTGCACCGTCTCGGTGGACGGCGTGGACGCCTTTGTGCAGAGCATCGTGCAGGCCATCGACGTTCCCGCGCAGGACGCAACGGTGGGCAGTTTTGACGTGGAAACCAAGACCTTCGCTTTCACCGACGAGGTCAACGGCCGCAGCGTGGACGCGCAGCTGCTGCGCAGTCAAATCGACCAGATGATCGAATCGGGCGACTTTACCGCGACGCTGACCCCCGTGGTCAACGAGGTCCCCGCGACCGTCACGCGCGCACAGCTGGAGCAGCAGAACCAGCTGCTGGCGACCTTTACCACCACGACCACCTCCTCCAGCTCGCGCAACACCAACATCCGCCTGTGTTCTGAGGCCTTCAACGGCTATGTCGTCGCTCCCGGCGAGGTGTTCTCCATCAATACCGTCACCGGCCCCCGCACCACGGCCAAGGGCTATAAAAACGCGGGGTCCATCCAGAACGGCATTCTCATCGACGAGCCGGGCGGCGGCGTGTGCCAGGTGTCCTCCACGCTGTTTAACGCCGTGGTCCGCGCCGGCATGGAGATCGTGGAGCGCTGGGGTCATTCCTGGCCCAGCGACTATGTCAAGATCGGCATGGACGCTGCCATTGACTATCCGGCCAAGGACTTCAAGTTCCGCAATACCTCCGATGCGCCCATCTACTTGGTGACGCACTTTGAGGACCGCAAGCTGACCATTGAGGTGTACGGCAAGCCTGTGCTCGAAGAGGGCATGACCATCGATCTGCGCTCCACCACCGATTCCACCATCAGCCGCGGCGACGACAAGATGGTGTTCGATGCCTCCCTCGCCCCCGGTCAGACCAAAACCGTGCGCAAGGGACGCAACGGCAAAAAGTCCACCACCTATATCCAGTACATCAAGGATGGCAAGGTCGTCGAGGAAAAGGTGCTCTTCACCACGACCTACCCGGCCATCACGGCCATCGTCAACTACGGACCCGAGCCGGAGCCTGAACCCACGCCCGAGCCCATACCCACGACGCCGTCCGATGATTCCGAACATTCCAACGTCTGGCCGTAATTTGTTTGAAGCCCCATTGCAGCGATGCAATGGGGCTTCTTGCTTTAGCCCAATGTTACGGCGGGGCGCCTTTTCCCGGAAGAGGGAAGGTCAGCCGTTGCAGGCGGGAGCGCGGTAGGAGCGCATGTAGCGCGCGGTGGCGGTTTCGGCAATGTAGGTGGGCAGCTGCGGCAGATCCGGTGTGCGCAGCGCACGACTGATCTCCCCCCACACGTCATAGGGAACGCGTACCAGCTGCGCGTTAAAGATGCCGTCCTCGTCGCTGAGGATCAGGTAACTCGCCTGCGGGATGCTGTCGCAGGGGTTGCCTACAGCGCCTGTATTGATGAGAAAACGGCCCTGATGCGTCAGGATGAAGGGATGGTGAGCATCGCCCATCACGGTTATATCGTGCGGGCCGAAGTGGTACATCGCGTTTTCGACGTTCTCGCGCTCATTGTTGAACATGGGCGTGACCACTCGGTCGATGGAAAAGCGGCCGTGGTAGCCTAGAAGGGTGCGGCTGCCCAGCTTCAGCTCAAGGGTTTCAGGCAGCGCGGAGAGCCAGACGCGATCCTCTTCCGTCAGGCGCTGCACATAATAGGGTTCGCCGAATCTGCCATCGCAGCCCGCGAAGGCCTTGAGTACCAGCCGGTCCCAGTTGCCGTACACCGCGCCGGAGCACCGATGCCGCAGCAGCGCCACCGCCTCGTGCACAGCCGGGCCCTTGCCCAACACATCGCCCAGAAAGTAGACCTCCTCAATGCCGCGACGGTCCAGATCGCGCAGCACGGCCTCCAGCGCGGTCAGATTGCCGTGCACGTCGGATAAAAACGCGATGCGTCGGATCATAAGCTGCCTCCTTTGAAACAGAATGGGCGCCCCTTACGTCAGATCGCCCAGTTTTTCATAAATATCGCGCACCTGGCGGTGCAGTTGATTGCGCAGCGCAAGACGCGAGTAGCGCTCCAGCGCCGTCTCGATTCCCTCGGATTCGATAAAGCGCATAAAGGCCGTGGTGCGCGGATCGTCCGATACCTGATACCGGTAGGCACAGGCAATGACGCGGGCCAGCGTGTCGGGATGCCCTCCGTGCTTGAGACAGAGCAGCGCCGCGCCCACCAGGCGGTCCTGCGGCCCGACTTTGCGCGGGGTATCCGAACCCAGGCGGTTGATGGTGTCACCCAACAGTGGATTGTCAATCACCTGCAGGATGCGCTCGTTCCACTCCGCCATCTCGTCGGCGGTGAAGCCGTATTCGCCGCACAGCCCAATAGAGGATTCGCGCAGCGCGTCCAGCACGGCCTGTTTGATGCCAGGGCTGCGCATGGCCTCAGTGGCCCAGACATAGTGCCACGGCGCGGACAGGTAGGCGATGGAGGCATAGGCGGTGTTGAAGGTGAACATCTTGCGGTGTGCCTCAGCATCCAGATGAAAGGTCAGGCGGATCCGCTCGGAGCGGGGCGGTTCCCCCTTGAATGCCGTGGCGTCCATGGGCATTTCGGGGTACCCGTTGGTCAGCACGCCCAGCGGGTCGAGCTCGATCAGGTTGTCGGGAAGCTCCGGACACATGCAGATGGCCACCGTTTCCACAATGCCCACATGCCGGCGCACATAGTCCAGCGCGCTGCCGCCCAGCATGTTTTCAAAATAGGTCTGCAGCTTGTGCTTGGCGTCGATGTGGTTGATGCACAGCAGGATGTCCAATGGTTCCTCCGGCGTCTCCATCGCCTTGCGGGCGATGCACACGGCCAGCAGCTGCGCCACAGACTCCAGCTGCTCAAAGGGAATGGCCAGCATGACGAGCATGCCCTTTTTTGCCACCAGATCGGAGAGCTCGCCCTCGGCGCTCAAGGGCAACACGTCAAAGCCCTCGATGGTCACGGTTTCAAAATAGGTTCTGCGCGCCTTGTAGATGGTGTACCCACCCGCGTTGCGCAGGCGCTCCACACGCGTTTCATCACTGTCGACAAACGTCAGATGGCATCCGGCGCTGGCCAATATCTCCGCGCAAAAGCCGCGGCCCATCTTGCCCGCGCCAATGATCATCGCCGTCCTGTTAGACTCCATGCTCGTCCTCCATGCAAATCGAAAAACAAAGTATGAATTTATTTCTTAATTATAGCTTTTCCCGATTGTTTTATCAAGAACCAGACAGTAAAGTTCGACAATTTTTACGCACAGCACAACAGTTTTATTATACGAAACGCAGTTTCAAAAATAGTTGCAGCGGCACGGGGATTGTGGTATACTAAACGTGTAAAACGCGGTTTTGCATTGTAAAACTGTGCGCGGGAAGGAGATCAGATCATGGAAAAAGCCACCGTTCAGTCCATAGACCGCGCCCTATCGATCATAGAGGCGCTGGCGGGAGAGAAAGAGGGCCTTGGCGTGACGGAGATCTCCACGCGTGTGGGCCTGCACAAATCCACGGTGCATCGCCTGCTTTCGGCGCTGGGTGAGCGCGGCTATGTTGAGCAGCGCAGCGGCGGCGCCTATCGGCTGGGCATGAAGATCGTGGAGCTGAGCAGCCTGTACCTGAACCAGGTGGAACTCAAGACCGAGGCGCAGCCCTATCTGCGCCGTCTGCTGCAGCTGACCAAGCAGCCCGTGCACCTGTCCATGCTCGACGGTCTGGAAATCGTCTACATCGACAAGATCGAGACCATCCACTCCATCCGCATGTACTCACAGATCGGCCGGCGCTCGCCGGCGCTGTGCACGGCCTCGGGAAAGGCGCTGCTCAGCGGCCTTCCGGACGCGGAGCTGTGCGAGCGCATCCGGTCCACCAAGCTGCCCACCTACACCTCTCGCTCCATCACCGATCCGGAGGCGCTCATCAAGGAAGTGCGCCTGACGCGCCAGCGCGGCTGGTCGCGAGACGATCAGGAGCACGAGCCGGGCATCCGCTGCATCGCGGCGCCCATCTACGACTACCGCGGCAACATCATCGCGGCGGTCAGCACCGCGGGACTCAAGCAGATCATCACACCTGCGCGCGATGAAGAGATTGCGGGCTTTGTGATGGATGCGGCGCTGTCCATCTCTCGCCGCATGGGCTACCGCGACTGAACCTTGTACCCAATGGACGCAGCGCTTGCGCGGGTGCGCCGCGTTTAGTGTGCGTCCGCATAAATATATTTTATGCGTGCAGCATAAAGAAGGAGTGTACCTCAATGGCAAAAATCGTAACTTTCGGTGAAATCATGCTCCGCCTGGCGCCCCAGGGCTACCAGCGCTTCCAGCAGGCGCACTGCTTTGACGCAGTGTACGGCGGCGCGGAGGCCAACGTGGCCGTTTCGCTGGCCAACTACGGCATGGACGCCCACTACGTTACCGCCGTGCCCGCCAACCCCATCGGCGACGCCGCGATGAACGCTCTCAAGACCTTCGGCGTGGACGTCTCCGACGTCGTTCGCTCCAGCAAGCGCCTGGGCATCTACTTCTGCGAGAAGGGAGTTTCCATGCGTCCCTCCAAGGTGGTCTATGACCGCGCGGATTCCGCCATCGCCAACGTCAAGCCCGGCGATTTTGACTGGGACAAGATCTTTGAGGGCGCCGATTGGTTCCACTGGACCGGCATCACGCCCGCTCTGTCCGACGGCACCGCCGCGGTTGTGCTGGAGGCCTGCAAGGCTGCCAAGGCCCATGGCGTCAAGATCAGCTGCGACCTGAACTACCGCAAGAACCTGTGGAGCCGCGAGAAGGCCGGCCAGGTGATGGGCGAGCTGGTTCCCTACGTCGACGTGCTGATCGCCAATGAAGAGGATTCCGCTGATGTCTTTGGCATCCATGCGGATAAGACCGACATCAACTCCGGCAAGCTGGACGTGGAGGGCTACAAGTCCGTCGCCCGCCAGCTGGTGGAGCGCTTCGGCTGCGAGAAGGTCGCCATCACCCTGCGCGAGTCCCTCTCCGCTTCCGATAACAACTGGTCCGGCATGCTCTACGACGGCAAGTCCGGCGAGATCTCCATCTCCAAGAAGTACTCCATCCGCATCGTGGACCGCGTTGGCGGCGGCGACAGCTTTGGCTCCGGCCTGATCTACGCGCTGCTGGCGGGCTACGACAACCAGGGCGCCGTGGAGTACGCCGCTGCGGCTTCCGCGCTCAAGCACACCATCGAGGGCGACTTCAACATGGTCACTGTGGCCGAGGTTAAGTCCCTGATGGGCGGCAACGCTTCCGGCCGCGTGCAGCGCTAAGCGCAGGGCTTGCGTCCGCAAAAACTGAAGGGGGAACGATCGGTTTTCGGTCGTTCTCCCTTTTTGTATCGGCGGGAAGGCGATCAGTTCGCCACAGGCGCTGCGCAGTGGGGGCGTTTTTTTATCTGTACCAATGAAAAAAAGTGTGGTATACTGAGTATAGAGATTCAGAACCGAGCAGAGGGGGAGCGTGGATGCAGATCCTGATCCATGATTTGCCGGAGCCCTGCTTCCGGAATTTGAGCGGCGAGTTTCAGATCATTGACGCCGCAAGGAAGGCCGCGCCCTGCCAGGGGTGTTTTCAGTGCTGGACGAAAAATGCGGGGTACTGCGCGATTGCGGACGAGCTGCAGCACAGCGGCGCAATCATTGGAAACAGCGAGAAAATTGTGGTGGTCAGCCAGCTCTGCTATGGCGGATACAGCGCGCCCATCAAGCGCTTTTTTGACCGGTCCATCTCCGAGTCCCTGCCGTTCTTTACCTATAGAAAAGGGAAGACCTACCATTTGGGCCGCTACAAAACGAAACGGAAGCTGTCGGTGTATTTTTACGGCGACTGCAGCGCGTTTGAACGGGAGACTGCCAGAGAATACGTGGAGCGCCAGGCTGTCAATTTTGACATGGATGCTCACGAGGTCTTTTTTGTGGAACGCGCGGAGGAGATCGGGGGGATCGGACGATGAAGGCCATGATACTGAATGGCAGCCCGAAAAAGAAGGGCAGCACATCCGGACTTCTGGGCAGGGCGATGGGCTGTTTTCTGGCTGGGTGGGAGGTATGGCATGCCTCGATCCGCACGAAAAAACAGTTCCCGGAGATCCTGCAGCATCTCAAGGAGATTGACGTGCTCATCCTCGCAGCGCCGCTCTATGTGGATGGGATTCCGTCTCATGTGATTGAGTTTCTGCAGGAGGCTGAGGCGTTCTGCAGGGAAAATCACTGCCGCTTCGTCTTCTATGCGATTTCCAACAATGGATTCATAGAGGGCAGCCACAATCGAGTGCATCTGAAAATGTACGAGTGCTGGTGCAGGCGCGCGGACGTTGCGTGGGGCGGCGGCATTGGCGTCGGCGGCGGCGAGATGTTCTATGTGCTTTCCATCGTGTATCCCGTCATTTTTGCCGTCTTCATCCTGAGCCAGCTCATCCGGTACGCGATGGGTGCGCCCGCCGCCCTTGCTCACTGGGCTCCGCTGCTCAAAAATCTGGCGGTCTATTTGTTTCTCAATGGGGGCGTCCTTTACTGCATGGTGCGCCTGGGCGTGAACGTGCGCAGGATGCGGACGACGAAAAATCGCTGCACCCGCATGATGGTTCCGTCCTTTCTGTTCATACCGATGGCGGATCTTTTTATGATCCTGACCGCGCTGTTCCATGGAAAGAACATTTTCACACTCCTGAAAAAGGATGAGATTGGCGGGAAAGCCAACTGAGCAAAGCGCAAGCGCATCGAAGCACACAAAAGCGCGCCCCGGTAGGGAGGATTTTCCCGCCAGGGCGCGCTTCTATGCGATTGTGATTGGGCCCACGATCAGTCCTTCTGGTCGCGCAGGCGGGCGAAGATCATGCGGCCGGCGGAGGTCTGCAGAACGGATGTGACGACGGCCCAAACCGTCTCGCCGATGGCGCGCCTTCCGCTTTCCACGACGATCATGGTGCCGTCGTCCAGGTAGGCGACGCCCTGGTTCTGCTCCTTGCCCTCGCGCACGATCTGGACGGACATCTCCTCGCCGGGCAGTACCGCAGGCTTGAGCGCGTTGGCCAAGTCGTTGATGTTGAGCACGTGGATGCCGGACACGTCCGCCACCTTGTTGAGGTTGTAGTCGGTGGTCAACACGCTGCCGCCGCGCAGCTTGGCCAGCTTGAGAAGCTTGACGTCCACCTCGTCCGTGTCGTCAAAGTCCTGGTCGTCCACGCGCACGTCCATTTCCAGCTCCTTTTGGATGCGCGCCAGCACGTCCAGCCCTCGCCTGCCACGGTTGCGCTTCAGAGGATCGGCGGAGTCGGAGATGTGGCGCAGCTCCTTGAGCACGAAGTTGGGGATGATGAGCGTGCCCTCGACAAATCCCGTTTCGCACAGGTCGAAAATGCGGCCGTCGATGATGACGCTGGTGTCCAGCAGCTTGACCGACGCGCCGCGCGCCTCGGGAATGGCGTTGGCCCTCTCCGTCTGCTGATGCAGCTTGCGCACCCAGGAGAAATTGAGCTCTCGCCAGCGTTTAACGCCGATCGTGGTGCCAAGATAGCCGAACAGCACGTAGATGGCGATGCCAATGAGCGTGGCCACCCACGTCGAATACCCGGACAGGAACAGGAATGTGATCAAAAACGCGATGAGCAAACCCACCAACAGGCCCGCACAGCCGAAGATCATGTCAATCATGGGGACGCTGGACAGCTTGCCCTCGATCCAGCGCATCAGCCGGATGAACGCCATGGAGCACGGGAGAGAAAAGAAATAAGATAATACCGTGAAAACTCCCACACCCAGTATGTAAGCAAGCAGCGAGATCCAGGGATAGACGCTGGCGTGATCCGGCGTGAGCAGCTGAATCTCCACCATAAAGGCGAGAAGCTCCCGGATCAGCCCCGCGCCCAGCAGTGCGCCCAATGCCGTCAGCAGCAGGCGCGCGGTTTTTTTCTGCAATGCAATCACCTCCGTCATGCACAAGATTGAGTTTAGAACAGCAGCGCCAGGGCTTCGGCCAGTGTGGACACGCCGCGCACCTCCACGCCCTCGGGCACGTGCAGCGCGCGCAGGTTGCTCTTGGGCACGATGAGGTGGACAAAGCCCATGCGCACGCACTCAGCCAGGCGGCGATCCATCATGCCCACTGCGCGCACCTCTCCCGTCAGGCCCACTTCGCCGATGAGCACCCAGTCGGGCGGAAGAGGTTTGTTGCGCAGAGAGGAGACTACCGCGGCCGCCAGCGGCAGATCGCAGGCGGGTTCATCCAGCTCCAGGCCGCCCGCGACATTGACGTAGACGTCCTGATTGTAGAGCATCAGTCCGGCGCGCTTTTCCAGCACTGCCAGCAGCAGCGCCATGCGGTTATACTCAAAGCCCAACGCCTGCCTGCGCGGATTGCCAAAGGGCGAGGGCGCGACCAACGCCTGCAAGTCCACCAGCACCGGACGGGTGCCCTCCATCGATACGGCCACCGCGGAGCCGGACGCGCCGGAGATGCGGCCGGAGAGCAGAAACTCCGAAGGATTGGGCACCTGCTCCATGCCGGATTGCTCCATGCGGAACACGCCGATTTCGTTGACGGATCCAAAGCGGTTCTTTGCCGCGCGCAGGATGCGATATTCCTGGTGCCGGTCGCCTTCAAAGTAGAGCACGGCGTCCACCATGTGCTCCAGCACGCGGGGACCGGCCAGCGCGCCCTCTTTGGTGACGTGCCCCACCAGGAAGATGGTGACGCCCGACTGCTTGGCGGCGCGCATTAGAACTCCTGTCGCCTCCCGCACCTGCGAGACGGAGCCAGGGGAGGTGTTCTTGCCCGGCACATATACGGTCTGGATGGAGTCCACGATCATATAGTCGGGTGTGAGCGCAGCTCTGTGGGCTTCAATCTCGTCCAAGTTGGTTTCGCTGAGCACGTACATGCCGCTGGAGCCCACGCCCAAGCGCTTGGCCCGCATCTTGATCTGCCGGGTGGATTCCTCGCCGGAGACATACAGCACGCGCGCACCCCGCTCGGCCAGCAGCGCCGATACCTGCAGCAGCAGCGTGGATTTGCCGATGCCCGGGTCGCCGCCGATGAGCACCAGGGAGCCCGGCACGATGCCGCCGCCCAGCACCCGGTCAAATTCTGCGATGCCGCACAGGGCGCGTTCCTCCGCGGTCTCCTCAATCTGCGTCAGCGTCATGGCCGGCGCGGCGGGCTTGGACACGGTGCTCCTGCGAAGCGGGCCGGCAGCGGGCGCCGGCGCGGGAGCGGCCTCCTGCTCCTCCATTTTATTCCAGGCCCCGCACGACGGGCAGCGGCCCATCCATTTTGCGGACTCATAGCCACAGTCCGCACAGACATAGAGCAGTTTGCTTTTTGGCATGATGACCTCCCGGTCCGAAAGCTGTGAGTTGGAGGGATACGGCTACTCAAAGTACGGCACGCTCAGATAGTCCAGCCGATCTCCGTCCTTTGCGGATTTGTTGAACCACACGACGCGACGGCCGGATACAACGGGCATGATGCCGCGCTCCTGCGGACGGTTAAGGCGCGCGTAGGTGTCGGTTTTATAGAAATATGCGTAAATGCCGCCGTCTTGACCGAACACCAGCATTTCATCGCCCAGCGCATAGGTGATGACGCCCTGCGCGATGCGCCGCACATCGTCGCCCACCTTTAAGTACAGCGTTGAATCCGGCGCCTTGTTCTTGTCGATCCATGCCCAGACCTCGCCATTGGTGATGGGGTCGTGCACGTACATGCCCGGGCAGTACACGCTGGGCTCATAGTCGTCCTGCGCAAACATTTCCAGGTCACAGTAGTAGATGGCGCTTTTTTCGCCGTTACGTATGCTGTCTTCCTCCGTCTGGTTGGGGTCGGAGGCCGCCCAGATGATCTGCGTATCGTAGATGCCCGGCGCGGACACGCCGTAGGTGGACATCATGCGCTCAATGGACTCGGCAAAGCCCGGAATGGACGCGTTTTCCTCGGAAACCAGGTCCACCACGTACAGACGCTCTTCCTTTTCCTCATTCTGCTCGATCCACATCAGGTAGTCCTGCGACAGGCGAAGTTTGGGCACGGCGAAGGAGCATTCCTTGATGAGCCGGGGCTGCGCGCCCTCTGTCGCGCGGTCCAGCACATAAATCGCGTTTTTGCCGCTTTGGTCGGTGTCCAGCCAGGCGATATAGTTGGAGTTGAGCACGGTCTCAAAGATTTCGCCGTCCTTGAGCCGCACCTTGGCCACTTCCGTCTCGGTTTCACTATCCAGGTCATAGAGGTACAGCGTCTTGAGCAGCGGCTCCAGCAGCGAGCCTGTGCCCGCCGAGTATACCATTTCATGGCCGAATACGTCCGGGGTGTTGACACTGCGCTCCTTCGACTTGATCTCCACGATGCCGTCGGATAAGTCGAGCGGATGCTCCAGCGAGGCCCCCTCCCGCGCGTCCGGCGCGGGCGTCGCCTGTTCCGTCACCACCAGCGGATCGTCCGAACCCGCCTGCACGGGGGTGCTCGTGGGCGCGGCGACGGCGGGCTCATCGCGGCCGACGCGCGCGGCGCAGGCGCGGATGCCGAACACCGCCGCAAAAAGCAGAACGACGATGAGCAGTCCCGTCACAATCACGGCCGACCAGCGTATATTTTCCAGACCGATGGTCGGCCCTTTGCTCTCGTTTCGGTAGGAACGACCGCGCCGCGGCGGTTTATTCGTCATAGTCCAGCGCTCCTTTCGCGTATGCCCAACCGGGTAAACTCATACACAATACAGTATAGCATAAAGGTACATGGTTGGTACAGTGCGATTTTATGGATTTGCCGCCGGACGCATAAAAAGCAGAATCGATTTCGCTCAAAAAGGACGGAAAAAGCAGGAAAATCGCGCAGACGGCCATTTTTTATTCAAGAAAAGTTCAATAAGATCCGTATGCAGTACGCCTCCTGACCGCGGCAAGTAAACTGCGGCAGGAGGCGTCTTTAGGCCGGGAAATGGATGGAGTTTTTGATGCGGAGAGGATGCGTCAGATCTTGCCGATCCAATCGGGATGGGCGTTATTTTTGAGGAAGACGGGGATGGAGGAGAGCGGAGCGTCACAGTCGACGGTGCGTCCGCCGGAGAACACCTTGCCGGTGTGCAAGTCCGTCCAATCGGCTCCCGCGGGCAGGTAGACAGTGCGGCGGATCGCCCCGGCGTCGAGCACGGGTGCGACAAGCACGTCGGGGCCAAACATGTACTGATCGCGCAGATCCCAGCATTCCGCCTGCTCGGGAAATTCAAAGAACATGGTGCGCATCACGGGCGCGCCGGTTAAGGAGGCCTGCTCCATCAGCTGGCGGGTATAGGGGCGCATGACCTCGCGGAAGCCGATGAGATTCTTGATGATTTCATAGGCGGGCTCGCCGAAGGACCAGATCTCATTGGCCGCGCCGGAGGGCAGACATTCGGAGCCGTCCGCACGGAACACGCGCTCATCCGGCACACGGTTGCCGTGCAGGCGCATGACGGGGCAGAATAGGCCCCACTGGAACCAGCGCACGATCAGCTCGCGGAAGGCGGGGTCGGTGGGATCGCCGCCGGAAAAACCGCCGATGTCCGTCGTCCACCACGGAATGCCCGCGATGCCCATGTTCAAACCCGCGCACACCTGCCGGCGCAGCGTGGCAAAGTCGGAGTGGATGTCGCCCGACCACACCAGCGCGCCGTAGCGGGCGGAACCCGCCCAAGCGCAGCGCAGCAGGTTGACCACCTTCTCCTGCCCCTCGCTCTTCTGACCGTCGTAAAAGGTTCGGGCATAGCACTGCGGATAGAGGTTGCCCGTCTGGGCGACGGTGCCGGAGTAGTAGCGGTAGTTATCAAAGTCGTAGGTGCCGTACTCGGGCTCGGCCTCGTCCAGCCAGAACACCTTGATGCCGCTGTCGTAATAATTTTTCTTGATCTTGCGCCACAGATACTTGCGGGCGTCGGGGTTAGTGGCGTCAAAGAACATTGCATCCTCATTGACAAAGCGCATCTGACAATTCATGCCCTTGTCGCAGCGCGCGATATAGCCCTCCTCGTCCATCTCCTTGTAGTTCTCGGACAGCAGAGAGATCTGCGGCCAGATGGACACCATCAGCTCCATGCCCATTTCCTTCAGCTCGCGCACCATCGCCTTGGGATCGGGCCAGAATTCCTCGTCAAAGCGGAAGTCCCCCATGTGCGGCCAGTGAAAAAAGTCCACCACGATCACGTCCACCGGAATGCCACGTCTGTGGTATTCGCGCGCGACAGAGAGCAGCTGTTCCTGGTTCCAGTAGCGCAGCTTGCACTGCCAGAAGCCCAGGCCGTATTCGGGCATGGCGGGCGCGTGGCCCACCGCGTCGGCGTAGGCCGCCTCGATCTGGGCCGGCGTGTCCCCCGCGCAGATCCAGTAGTCCATTTGCTTGGTGCTGTCCGCCACCCATTCCATCAGATTTTTGCCAAAGCAGGCGCGGCCGATGGCGGGGTTGTGCCACAGGAAGCCGTAACCCTTGCTGGACAGAACAAAAGGCACGCTGGCCTGCGAGTTGCGCTGTGCCAGTTCAAAGGTGGAGTATTTGACGTTGAGCACGTCCTGCTGATACTGGCCCATGCCGTAGAGCTTTTCGTCATCGTCGGCGGCAAAGCCCACGGTGAGCTTAAAATCTCCCGCGACGATGGGCTTGAAAAAGCGGGGCCGGATGTTGAGCGCGCCGGTGCCGGGGCGCTCGGCCAGCAGCACCTCGCCGCGCTGGTTGTAGTAGGTGATCTCCAAGCGGTCGGGCCAGTCCATGCGGCGCACGACGGCGCTGAGCCGACCCACGGCAATGGTAGCGCAGCGCTCGGTGATCTCGATGAGGGGCTCGGCATGCTGCGGTTCGAGCAGCGCCCAGGCAGGCAGCTCAGGCTCGCTCATGGGACGGGACACCACGCGCAGCGCGTCCCTGCCCCAGGGGATCAGCCAGAGATTTTCTCCAAGAAAACGGCACTTGAGAACGCCATGATCGTTGACAAACAGGGCCATGTGCATCTCTCCTTCTGTATGCGGCGACAGCAAAACAGCCGCGACGATCTTTCGTCCTACACCTATTCGACACGGCGGCGCGTTTATCCTGCCGGCGCTCAGAGCAGCTGCATGCTCTCGCGCGAGGGGGTGAGAAAGCGCTCGCGGTACTCGAGCGGCGTCATGCCGACGTGTTTCCGGAAGGTGGAGGAAAAGTACATGGGGTTCTGGTACCCCACCTTGGCCGCGATCTCGCCGACACGCAGCGTGGTGCCGCGCAGAAGATCTTTGGCGCGTTCCATGCGCAGGCGCGTCTGATAGGCGAGGGGAGAATACCCCATCTGTGCCTTGAAGCAGCGGATGAAGTGCGAGGGGCTCAGCTGCAGGCTGCGGGCCAGCTCTTCGACATTGAGCGGCGCGGCAAGGTCGCTCTGGATCTGTTGCACGGCAAGCGCCGTGGCCCTGGTGCGGCCCGTGCTCATGCGGGCATGCGCGGCGGGGGCACCGGTTTGGCGCTGATGGGTATAGGGCATAGCCGCGGCAATCAACTGAAAGAACAACCCTGTACAGTTCAGCGCTACGCAGCGCGGATCCGTCGGGGAGGGCATGGACTGGCGCAAAATGCCGTCAAAGTGATAGGATAATTCGGCTTCGGGCGGCAGCTGGAACACGGGGCGGCTGCCCAGGCCGGAGTCCGTCAGCAGGCGCGTGACGCTATAGCCCGAAAAGCTGATCCACCACGCGCAGGTGCGCGCCGAACCGGGAAAGTACAGGTGGTACTCCTCCTCGGGCGGCAGCAATACCAGGCTGCCGACGTTGTACATGGACTCGACGCGGTTGCGCACCAAGTAAAGGTTGCCTTCGGCCAGGTAGAGCAGGAGATACTCCGGCTGCGCGCACAGCGTATGGGCGAAGGATTCATCCTGCAGCTGCAGGTGCGAAATGGTGCCCAGGCGCAGAAAATCCCCCCAAGCCACGCTGGCATCGGACAGGCGGTGCTGGATGTGCAGCTTCACAAGATCCTCTCCTTTGTAAACAATTTATGTATACAATAGAGTATATGAATGCCGAGCGCGCAGTATGCGTGCATCATCACAATTTTGATGAGGAAGAGGGCAAAATTGTGAGATTGGGTGTTAAATGGTATACTTTTTGA
>DKYK01000012.1:9219-26560 GCA_002492415.1 Christensenella sp. UBA7102 | reverse complement strand
TCAAAAAGTATAGATTATGATATTCGACATATTATCTGTACATTCTCAATAAAATCGATTTGCAGTTTATATGCCGAAAAGTGCCGGGAATGTCGATTTCGTTATTCGTGTCTAGAAACATATCGCAGAAAATAGCATCAACTTTGTTAATAAAGACGCAAAAATGAACATTGTATCTCCTTTGCCCACATGTTAGCATAAAGTTAACAAGCGAGCCTGATTTGTTAAGAACGATGGAGGAACGGTCTTGATAAAATCGGCGCGCGAAGGGTAGGAAAAGGAGATGGAAGTATGAAAAAGACCAAGTTGGTTGCTCTGATCCTCGCGCTGACCATGCTGATGGCTGTGTTGGGCGGCTGCGCCAAGGCGCCGGCTGCGGACGCGCCTGCGGCGGATCCCACCAAGGCCCCCGCTGCAGACACGCCCGCTGAGCCCGCCGAACCCGCAGCATCCGGCGAAAAGGTCAAGATCAAGCTCTATATGCTGCCGCAGGACGACGATTCCGACGCAGTCAAGACCCGCTTTGAGTTTATGAAGGAGAAGGTAGAATCCACCTTCCCCGACTATGAAATCGAGTGGACGCGCATGGCGCCCGGCACGGACTATCGCCAACAGTACGACAAGCTCCTGATGTCCGGCGACGGCCCCACGCTGTGGAACTCGCTGCCCTTTGTCGATATCCAGACCCGCATGCGCAACGGCACCATCGCCGACATCACCGAGTATGTGGTCAACTGGGATCTGCGCAACGAAGGCAAGGTCAATCCCTCCATCGAGGACGCGCTGCACGACGACGAAGGCCACTGGTACGCCGTGCCCTTCGCTCCCTACATCATGGGCATGCTCTACAATAAGACCGCCATTGAGGCCGGCGGTGGCGACGTGAGCAAGGTCCCCGCGACCTGGGAGGAGTTTGGCCAGACGGCGCAGAGCCTGACCGATAAGAGCGTGCCGCGCTTTGGCTACACGCTGTTGGGTTCTGATTTCTGCGCCTGGCCGCTGACCCCTTGGGTGTGGTCTGCGGGCGGCGAAATGGTCATTCCCAATGACGACGGCACCTATTCCATCGGCTTCAACCAGGAAAAGGGCGTGGACGCCATCATGTACATGCATGACCTGGTTTACAAGTACCAGTGCACGCAGACCGACCTGCTGGAGAACTACTCCGACTATATGGCCAACATGACCGTCGGCTATGCCTGCTATGGCTGGGGTCTGCCCACCTCCCTGGACGCGGAGAAGCTGGCTGCCTACGACGCCAAGCAGGAAGACTTCGGCGTCATTCCGATCCCCGGCGACATTGCGGACCACGCGGTGGGCTTTGCCGGCGGCGAGACCTGGACCATGCACCCGCAGGCCACCAAGGAGCAGATGGACGCCTGCTGGAACATACTCAATCTGATCTCCTACGACGAGGCATTCCTGCGCGAGTATTGGGAACTGGAAAATGAGCTCAACCTCATCGACCCCAAGCCTTCCTGCCGCCAGGACCTGGTCGAGGTCAAGTACTCCTACGCCACCAACTGGCCTGAGCATTGGAAGGCTGAGTTCGCGGCGCTGAACGAAGTCTCCCGTCCCGAGCCTTACTGCGCGGAGTGGAACTCCCTGAAGGACTACATCGTGGCGCCCTTCCAGCAGATCCTCGGCGATCCCAACTGCACTCGCGAGCAAGCGCAGGCGTTGCTGGACGAATGCGCTGAAAAGCTCTACACCGATTTCCCCGATGCGTACAGAAAGCCGTAACACGCCTGCCTTTGACAGGACCGGCAGAAAGGGCAGGCAGGGCAACCTGCCTGCCCTTGATTTTTCATCAGCAGCAAGCATTGAGGAATGAGGGGGAAGAGACGTGAACAGAAAAAGAGTGAGTGGGGACATCATCAAGCGAGACGTCGTGCCGTGGCTCTTCCTTGTGCCCGCCGTCATCAGCTTTGCGATGTTCAAGTACTACCCGATCATATTGGGCTTCTTCGTATCCTTCTTTAAGGTGGATATTGTAAACCTGCCAGGTACGTTCATCGGACTGGATAACTACATCAAAGCCTTCCAGGATCCTGCGTTTTGGAATGCAATTAAGAACACCTTTCAATTTTTAATCATCTCGCTGCTCATCAATTTCTGGGTGCCCATTTTCCTTGCGACCCTCATCAACGAGGTGCGAAAGGGAAAGAACTTCATGCGCACCATGTACTTCATCCCGGCCGTCGCGCCCGGCATCGCGATGAGCGTGCTGTGGAAATACATCTGGCAGCCCGACTACGGCCTGGCCAACTACCTGATGAAGGTGCTGAACCTGCCCACGCAGCGCTGGCTTAACGATCCCGTGCTGGTCAAGTGGTGCATGCAGTTTCCAGGGCTGATCATCGGCGGCGGCATGACGATGGTGATCTACCTGGCCGCGCTGCAGGACGTGCCGGAGGAGCAGCACGAATCGGCGCTGCTGGACGGAGCCGGCTTTCTGCGTCGCATCTTCAGCATCTCGCTGCCGCAGATCCTGCCCACGGTGTCCACCATGCTGGTGCTTGCCGTCATCGACGTGTTCAATATGTTCGATAACGTGCAGATCATGACGGGCGGCGGTCCCTCGGGCGCCACGGAGACGCTGGTGCTCTACGCCTATGAGCAGGCGTACACCTTTGTAAACTACGGATACGCCATCGCGCTGAGCTGCCTGACCTTCCTGTGCGTGTTTGTTCTGACGGTGATCCAGATGTCCATCGGCGACGACAAGGAGGCCAGGCGGGACAAGAAGCGCCGCGCCAAGGAGGCAAAAAAAGCACAGAAATTGAAGCGGCTGCAGGCTGCGCCCGCGGCTGCCGGAAAGGAGGAATGATCCGTGCCCGCATTGCAGAGAGTCGAACTCCATTCTAAAAAGGGAAAACTGACCTATGGAACCATCATGGCCATCCTGTGCATCGGCATCCCGGTACAGATCTTCCCCTATGCGTGGATCATGCTGTCCATGTTCAAGACCAATAAGGAGGTTCGCTCCATACCGCCGACCTTTTTCCCGACTGAGTGGCATTGGGAGAATATCCCCAGCACATTTGAAAAGTACAACCTCGGGCAGAACGTGCTCAACTCGCTGCTGCTGTGCGTGGGCGTCATCCTGCTGCAGGTGACCATCTCCACGCTGGCGGCTTACGCGCTGTCCATGCTGCGGCCCAAGGGCTCCAAGTGGGTTATGTCCTTTTTCCTGGGCACGATGATGATCAACTCCCAGGCGCTGGCCTGGCCGACCTACATCATGTTCACCAACTTCTTCGGCATGCGGCTCATCGACAACCTCTGGTCGCTGATCCTGTCCTTCTCTGCGTGGGCCTGGGCCATCTTTATACTCAAGAGCTTTTTTGACGGCATCCCCAAGGATCTGCTGGAATCGGCGCGCATCGACGGCGCGTCCAGCGCGCGCATCCTATGGTCCATCGTGATGCCGCTGTCCAAGCCGGTGTTCGCGGTGGTGATCCTGAACACCTTCATGGCGTGCTACAACCAGTTCATCTACCCGCTGATTTTGCTGCCCGATTCGGCAAACTGGACCATCATGGTGCGCATCTACGCCATCCAGTCCTCCTCCAGTGCTACATGGAACCAGATCATGGTACTGCTGGGCTGTGCGACGCTGCCCGTCATCATCTGCTACATGTTTGCGCAAAAGTATATCGTGCAGGGCATCAGCATGTCCGGCTTGAAGGGGTAGGGTGAGAAAATGATCTTCTACATGTCCGCCATACGCAGGTTTGGCAGGCAGCTGTGGCGCGAGCCGCACACCGTGATGCACGCCTCCCTGCTGATGACGCTGCTGGGGCTGCCCGTTGTGACCATGGGGTTCGCGCTGTGCACGGGCGCGCTGTACATGCACCACAAGGAGGCGGGCGAGCAGATCGGCTTTCGCTCGGCGCTTAAAATGGTGCGGCCCGTGGCGGGCAGAGCGATTGCGATGGGGCTGATCGACCTGGCGGGCGCGGTGGCGTGCATCAGCTGCATTGCGTGGCTGATCGCGGGCAAAGGCTTTGCGCAGACGCTTCCCAGCGTGATACTGTTATATCTGCTGCTGTTCTGCCTGTCCACGGCGCTGTACCGCTATCCGGCGTTGGCGCTCAACCAGCAGTTGACCCTGCCTCAGCTCATGCTGTGCGCCACAGGCATGGTTCTGAAAAATATGGGCTATGTGTTTCTGTATTGGTGTGTGATGTTGCTGGCGCTGATGGCTTGCGCGGCAACCGGCGTAGGGCTGGTACTGCTGCTGCCCGGCTGTGTGGCGCTGATGATGGCCGCCGCCTGGAGCGAAACGCTCAAGCGGGAAGAATATACCAAAAACAAAGGGGGCATACCGGTATGAAGACCGAAATCGTATCGACGCTGCTGCGGGAGCGCGTGACCGCCATTGTGCGCGGCATCGCGGCAGACAGCCTGTGCAAGACGGCGGACGCGCTGCTGGAGGGCGGCGTGCGCAGCATAGAGGTGACGTTCGACACGCCCGGCGCGGCGGACATGATCCGCACGCTCAAAGCGGAATATGGAGACAGCATGCTGGTGGGCGCAGGCACGGTGTTGGATACCGAAACCTGCCGAACCGCGATCCTGTCGGGTGCGGACTTCGTGCTTTCACCCACGCTGAACGTGGATGTGATCACCATGTGCAATCGTTATGGAAAGGCCGCGGTGCCCGGCGTGCTGACGCCCACGGAGATACTCACCGCCATCGAAGCGGGCGCGGACATTGTCAAGGTATTTCCCGCAGGCGCCCTGGGGCCGGGCTACGTCAAGGACGTGCTGGGCCCGCTCAAGCAGGCGCGCATCATGACGGTGGGCGGCGTGGACCTTGCCAACGCGGAGGCGTTCTTCAAGGCGGGCGCGGCCTGCATCGGCGTGGGTTCCAGCCTGGTGAGCAAGGCGCTCATCGATGCGCAAGATTATGCGCAGATCACCGAGCGAGCGGCGGGCTTCGTGCGCGCTGCGGGAAAATAAACATCTGGGGGGAAGAGACTATGAGTCGCAAGATCGCATTGGTAACCGGCGCGGGCCGGGGCATCGGCAAGGGAATCGCGTTGCAGCTGGCAAAGAACGGCTACGATGTGGGCATCCACTACTCCACCACGGCGGACGGCGCAAAGGATACACTGGAAAAGGTGCGTCAGCTCGGCGCAAAGGCGGAGCTGTTTCACGCGGACATCCGCAATGTGGATGAGATCCACGCGATGTTCGATGAGTTTTTCAAGGTGTACGATCACATCGATCTGATGGTCAACAACGCGGGCATCACGCGCTTCCAACCGTTTCTGGAGGCTACGCCCGAGATGTTTGACACTGTGATCGGCACCGACCTGCGCGGCACGTATTTCTGCGCGCAGGCGGCCGCCCGCAGCATGGTGGAAAAGGGCGTAAAGGGCGTCATCATAAACATCTCCTCCAACCACGCGCTGGGCTGCTGGCCCAACGCCACCTTCTATGCGGCGGCAAAGGCCGGGCTGGACAAGGCGGGAAAGAACATGGCCATGGAGCTGGCGCCCTACGGCATCCGCGTGGTCACGATCGCGCCCGGCTACACGCAGCTGCCCGAGCGTAACTGGTTCCCCACTCCCGAGGCGCTCAAGCGCAGGGATGAATTGTTCAGCCGCATCCCCGGCGGGCGCTTCGCCCAGCCCTGGGAAATCGGCGACGCGGTTGTGTTCCTGGCATCGGATAGCGCGGGATACATCACCGGCACCACGCTGAGCATCGACGGCGGCTCTCTGCTGCCTGTACTGGCGGAAAACACTTTTATTAAACAATAAATATTGCTGCGAAAGGGGACTCACATTATGAAGATCACGAACCTGGAAACCTTCCACGTCAAACCCAGATGGATGTTCCTGAAAATCTCCACCGACGAGGGCATCTGCGGCTGGGGAGAGCCCGTGCTGGAGGGCCGCGCCAAGACCGTCGAGATGGCCATCAACGAGCTGCGGCCCGTGCTCATCGGCGCCGATCCCATGCGCATCGAGCATCTGTGGCAGACCATGTACTGCACCACCTTCTACCGCGGCGGCCCCATCCTGACCAGCTGCATCTCGGGCATCGAGCAGGCGCTGTGGGACATCAAGGGCAAAAAGCTGGGCGTGCCCGTGTACGAGCTGCTGGGCGGCCGCTGCCGCGACAAGATCCGCATGTACAGCCACACCGGCGGCGACACGCCCGAGCAGGCCGCGGCCAACGCCAAAAAGCGCGTTGAGCAGGGCTTTGACGCGGTGAAGATCTCTCCCGACGCGCCGGTCAAGCACATTGACCACCTCTCCTATGTCGATGCGCTGGCGGAGAAGTTCTGCGCCATCCGGCAGGCCGTGGGCAAGGATGTGGACATCGCCATCGACTTCCACGGCCGCATCCACGCGGGCATGGCCTCCCGTCTCATCGACGCCATCGCGCCCTACTACCCCATGTTCGTCGAGGAGCCCGTGCTGCCCGAGAACGTGGAGGTAATGGCCAGCATCGCGGCCAAAACCAGCGTGCCCATTGCCACCGGCGAGCGGCTGTTCACCAAGTGGTCCTTCCGCAATGTGCTCGAACAGCACGCGGCGGTGGTGCTGCAGCCCGACACCTGCCACTGCGGCGGCATCTTCGAGGTCAAGAAGATTGCGGCCATGGCGGAGATGTACTATGCCTCCGTCGCGCCGCACAATCCGCTGGGCCCCATCTCGCTGGCGGCCTGCCTGCAGGTGGATACCTGCACCCCCAACTTCCTGATCCAGGAGCATCCCGGCATGGCCGAGGGCTGGGACCGCGGCGTTGGCTACCTCAAGAAGCCCTTTGAGATTGTGGACAGCTACATCGAAGTGCCCACCGGCCCCGGCTTGGGCGTGGAGGTGGATGAGGACTTCGTGCGCGCCAATTCCTTCAACGGCGACTGGGATACCCCGCGCCTGTTCTACCCCGACGGCTCGGTTGCACAGTGGTAAAAGGGAGGGCGTTTGCATTGAAAAGAGTCATTACCTTTGGCGAGATCATGCTGCGGCTGTCGCCGCCCGGTTTCCAGAGATTTGGGCAAGCGAAGAGCTTTGACGTGGTCTATGGCGGCGCGGAGTCCAATGCCTCGGTGTCGCTGGCCAATTATGGGCTGGATTCTGCATTTGTGACGCTGGTTCCCGATAACCCCATCGGACAGAGCGCGGTGAACGAGCTGCGCCAGTTCGGCGTGGACACGGCGCACATGGTGCGCAAGGGCGAACGGCTGGGCATCTATTTCTACGAAAAAGGCGTGTCCATGCGCCCCTCCAAGGTCATTTATGACCGCAGAGATTCTGCGATCGCGCGCATCGCTCCCGGCGACATCGACTGGGACGAGGTGTTTGACGGCGCGGACTGGTTCCACTTCACCGGCATCACCCCTGCGCTGTCCGCAAGTGCGGCGCAGGAGACGGCAAAGGCCGTTCGGGCCGCCAAGGCGCACGGCGTCACGGTAAGCTGTGACCTGAACTACCGCAAGAACCTGTGGAGCCGCGAAGAGGCGGGCCGTGTGATGGGCGAGTTGACGCCCATGGTGGACGTGCTCATCGCCAACGAAGAGGACGCAGCGGATGTGTTTGGCATCCACGCCGCGGGTACGGACATTTACGCCGGCAAGCTGGATGTGGAGGGCTATCGCTCCGTCGCAAGCCAGCTGGTGGAGCGCTTTGGCTGCAGTAAGGTGGCCATCACGCTGCGCGAGAGCATCTCCGCGTCGGACAACAACTGGTCGGGCATGCTGTACGACGGCGCTGCGCAGCAGATGTACGTCTCCAAGAAGTATTCCATTCGCCTGGTGGATCGGCTGGGCGGCGGCGATTCCTTTGGCTCGGGCCTGATCTACGCGCTGCTGAGCGACTGCCTGCCGCAAGAGGCAGTGGAGTTCGCCGCGGCCGCGTCGGCGCTCAAGCAGACCATCGAAGGCGACGTCAACCGCGTCACCGCATCCGAAGTCCGCGCGCTGATGGGCGGCAACGCCTCCGGCCGCGTGCAGAGGTAGTCAACAGTCATCCTCCTTGATCTAGCAACGCTGCCCCGATCTGCCTTTGCCGGCAGACTGGGGCCTTTTTTGCGCGCAGCCTTTGTGTTGTTGCCCGTTGCCTGAGCGGGCGGAACATGGTAAACTGATAGAAGGAAAGGAGCGTGCAGCGATTATGGAAAAGGAGATCCGGTTCCAATGCCCCGTCGCATCCAGATGCGGCGGCTGTCAGCTGGGACGCATGAGCTATCGGGAGCAGCTGGACGCCAAGCAAGCATGGGTGAATGAGCTGCTGCGCCCTTATTGCCGTGTGGAGCCCATGATCGGCATGGAAGATCCGTTTCACTACCGCAATAAGACGCACGCGGTGCTCGCCGGGGATCGCCGGGGCAACGTATTCTCGGGCGTCTATCGCCGAGGCACGCATGAGGTGGTGCCCGTGGAGCACTGTCTCATTGAAAACGAATTGGCCGACCGCATCATCGGTACCGTGTGCCGCTTGATGCGCAGCTTCAAAATACGGCCGTACCGCGAGGACGCGCGGCAGGGTCTGCTGCGCCACGTGCTGGTGCGCACCGCGCACGTCACCGGCCAGGTTATGGTGGTACTGGTGTCGGCAAAGCCTCTGCTGCCCTGCAAGAACGATTTTGTCAAGGCGCTGCTCGCCGCGCACCCGGAAATCACCACTATCGTGCTCAACGTCAACGACCGGGCCACATCCATGGTGCTGGGCAAGCGCGACATCGTGCTGTACGGTCCGGGGACCATCGAAGACGAGTTGTGTGGCAGGACCTTTCGCATCTCGCCGCAGTCTTTTTATCAGGTGAATGCCATCCAAACCGAGAAGCTCTATCGCAAGGCCATCGAGTACGCTGGCCTTACGGGCAAAGAGACGCTGTTGGACGCCTACTGCGGCACCGGCACCATCGGCCTATGCGCCGCCGATCGCTGCGCCAAACTCATCGGCGTGGAACTCAACCCCGCCGCCGTATGCGACGCCGTCCACAACGCGCAGCGCAACGGAATTGAACACGCGCGTTTCTTCTGCGACGATGCGGGGCGCTTCATGCTGCGCATGGCCGCGGAAAAACGCCCCCTCGATGTGCTGCTGATGGATCCGCCCCGTGCCGGCAGCGACGAGAATTTCCTCCGCGCCGTCTGTACCCTGCGTCCTGCACGCGTGGTCTACATCTCCTGCAACCCTGCAACCCTCGCCCGCGACCTCAAAACCCTCACCGCCCACGGCTATCGCGCCCTGCGTGCCACACCTGTGGACATGTTCCCCTGTACGGAGCACGTGGAGACGGTTGTCTTGCTTTCCAAGGGCGAGGTCGACTCGAAAAAGATTCGGGTTGAGTTCTCTTTGGAAGATATGGATATGTCGGAGTTCCAAGATGGAGCAACCTATCCGCAGATCAAGGAGTATGTGTTGGAGCATACCGGGTTAAAGGTGTCCAACCTCTATATCTCACAGATTAAACGGAAATGTGGGATTGAGGTTGGCAAGAACTACAATCTGCCGAAATCCGAGGATTCCAGACAGCCCCAGTGTCCGCAGGAAAAAGAGAAAGCAATCCGAGAAGCATTCAAATATTTTGGGATGATCTAATATCCCGCAACATGGAGGTTTCTTATGGATAGATTGATTTCTTGTGAGTTTAACATGGACACCGCTTGTGTGGAACTGAAATTCTTTGATGGCAGTATGATTGCTATTGATACGATTGCGGTTGAAAATGAGGTTGCCGACAATATGTATCAGCGGTCAGAACTGGACTATCTGATTTACAATGACCCGATTGGGTATGCAGACCTTATCCTGAATGGCGATCCGGAAATGTACTTAAAAACTGTCACGGAATATAAATCTTTGGATAACTGATTGCGATGCCGTCTGTGGGTAATAGCCTACAGGCGGCTTTTGCACTAAAATAGCCGGATGTTAACATTGGTTGCTTGAATGCAACGGGCTTCGGCGATAAAATGTTCCCATACAAAGGAGGGATAATCATGCTAAATGAAAATATCAAAGTACTCCGAAAGGCTAAAGGCTTGTCACAGGAGGAGCTTGCAATCAAATTAAACGTGGTTCGTCAAACTGTTTCAAAATGGGAGAAAGGTTTATCGGTTCCAGATGCCGGAATGGTTATTCAAATTGCGGAGGTTCTGGAAACCACAGTTAGTGTTTTGCTCGGAGAGGAAATTCCAAGTTCTGAGGAACCGGATTTTATCAAAACTCTGGCGGCTAAACTGGAAGTATTGAACGAACAGTATTCTAAACAGAATGAACATCGACGTAAAATTTGGAGAATTGTGTTTGCTGTAATTTTGGTTGTTTCAGCGGCTTCATTGGTTAGGTATGTGTTTTTCTTCGGTTCAATATATCAAATGAAAAGTATAGGGGACGCATCAACAAGTGTTACTGTAATTGGTGGTGCTGATGTTCCGGTATATATTCCAATATGGTACTATTTTTCCGTGTTGAAGCCTGTATTGCTTAGTGCGCTTGCGGCAGTTGTATCAGTTATTGGACTCTATCGCACCAGAAAGAAATAATGTATTGAAAAAGCCCACGGCTGACTCCTGTTTTTGGAGCAATAGTCGTGGGCTTTCTTAATTCTTTATGAACTCTTACCAGATGCATTGACTCTCGTTGTCTAATGGTGTAGACTATAATCAAAGTCTAACCGTGTAGACAAGGAGGTTATATATATGGAAATTCCGAAGATCCACGAAAGTGAATATCGTTTTTGTTTGATTATGTGGGAGCATGAACCGGTCACTGCTGTTGAGCTTGTAAAGCTGTGTCAGGATCAGCTCGGATGGAAAAGAACCACAACCTATACCGTTATCAAGCGCCTTGGTGAGCGTGGTGTGCTGAAGAATGAAAACGGCACAGTCACTTCTCTCGTTTCCAAGGATGAAGCCCAGGCGTGTGAAATCGACGAACTGGTTGAGAAGAAGTTTGAGGGTTCTCTGCCTGCCTTTATTGCTGCTTTCACAAAGCATCAGGATATGTCTGAAGATGATCTTGACGAAGTGCAGCGTATGATTGACCGTATCAGGAAAGGAGGTTCGCAATGAACGAACTCTTTTTGAAAATCATCAATATGAGCATATCGGCAAGCTGGCTTGTCCTGGCTGTGCTGATTCTCAGATTCGTTCTGAAGAAAGCTCCCAAGTGGGTCAATGTACTGCTTTGGGGTATTGTAGCTGTCAGATTGATCTGCCCATTTACAATTGAAAGCTCTGTTTCGCTAATTCCTGATTCTGTTGGAAGCGGCGAACTGGTTTCAGAGTGGATGGATGACTACATTGATGATATTGACATTCATCATCCAGATTCAGTTTATTACGATGCAGCAATCGGTGCTGGAAGAGAACCTATCTCCGATGGAGAAGGTGGATACTATGTAGTGACAAAGCACGATCAGTTGGGCGAACCGGCAACCATTGAAAATACGGTTATTCCTGTTTTGTCCATTGTATGGGTTACAGGCATGGCTATCTTAGCTTTATACACAGTTATCAGCTATTTGCGTCTGCGCCGCAAGGTGGATACCGCCGTTCGCTACAAGGACAACATTTTCCAGAGCGAGAATGTAAACTCTCCGTTTGTGCTTGGTATCATCAAGCCGAGAATTTATCTCCCGTTCAATATGAACGGACAGAATCTGGAACACGTTGTTGCCCATGAACAGGCACACATTCGTCGTAAAGACCATTGGTGGAAGCCCCTTGGTTTCCTCTTGCTAACGATCCATTGGTTCAATCCTCTTATGTGGCTGGCCTATGTGCTGCTGTGCCGTGACATTGAGCTTGCCTGTGATGAAAAAGTCATCAAGGAACTTGGCAATGAGCAGAGAGCCGATTACACTCAGGCTCTTGTGGCCTGCAGCGTAAACCGTCGTATGATTGCCGCTTGCCCTCTCGCTTTTGGTGAGGTGGGTGTAAAGGAGCGTGTGAAGTCCGTGATGAATTATAAGAAACCAGCGTTCTGGATTATTATTTTGTCAGTTATTGCCTGTGTGATTGTTGCGGTATGCTTCCTGACAAATCCGAAACAAGACAGTTACACACTGCGAATCGTTGTTCCAGCGGGCAGTCAAGAGGAATTTGTGTATTCGGATGAAGAGGTCAGCACGATTAAGAACTCAATCAAAATATGGTCTGGTGATGGATTGGGTGATACGGAAGTCCTTTTATCTCCGGTCGATGAAACAACAGAAGCTGGATATACCGCTACCTATCTTACGCATGGTATGCCAGTGGAATTTGATGCAGAAAAAGATACATGGTTTAAGATCGGTGTAAATATGCAAAACCCTACTGATGAAGACATTATTGTTTATGTCGAAGTAGAAAATGTAGAGGTGCGTATTGCGGATGAGATAAATTCCGTAATAGAGTGGTTTGATTATACAGAAAATCCCTCTGCTATGGATGATGAATCAACTATAAAGCTGCCGATATATCCAGATGTTACTTTCAGCTACAACCAGACACGAATAATTGCGTCAAAACCCTTTGACACTTCGGAACTTACCGGCCAAACAATTTTGATTGACGGTATGCCAATCTGGAACGCTTATTTTACTGATCTTACCGGAGATGGTTTCCCGGAAATCTGCGCCACATATACCTGGGGTTCCGGTGTTATTGACAGTCGTGTTGTAATTTGTGATTATGCCAACGGAGCAAGTTATGAGCTGTCTGACAGAGGATATTTTGATTTCACCCTTAGACAGGATAGCAATGATGGCCTTTTGTATGTAGATAAAACAAAGTACAATTCCGATGAACTGGTAGAAACTGGTCGATTGGTGTTTGAGAATAATTGTATTCAGGTTGAAGGATTTTCCAACGAATCACACCAAGTGTTCCAAGCCGAAATTCTGGAAATCCATGATGGCTATTATCTTGTGAAACCGGTTGAGGGGAGCTGGGAATTGAGTAGTGCAGACCGGATTGAAGTGCCTATTAGAAATACTCATCCGTCACCCGAACCAGAAGTTGGAGATGTGATCGAAATTGAATACTCCGGTGAAATTCTTGAAACCTATCCTGCACGAATTGCGGATGTTTATGGCATTAAGGTTGTTGAAGAAGCAGAAACTTGGGATTTGATCCCCATGGTAATGGTTAATGGTACGTTGTATCTTGATACCGGTCACGAAAGCACAATAGAAGCAAGATGTGGCGTGATGGACGGAGAAATTACTTCACAGGTTGACGGGAGTAAGCAACCCACGATTGACGATCAATCCAATTTTGGTACAGGATACGGTTATCAGTACGGAGCAACCGAAGGAACCATTGAAATTTATATGAATGGCAGATGGTGGATTTTTGCTACCGAAGAAGCCCGTCAAGAGATTCAGTTTCCAACAACAGAAACCGTATTTGATTTTAGTTTCGCTGGGAACACATCCGGCGGACAAATAATGGAGTTGACCGAGGATAAGCATTACTGGTGTATTGCTGTTGTAAATGAAGGTACAAGTGGAATAACCATTGATGTTGCTGGCGTTATCTATAAGGTGGAGGCGGGGGCAACCGGGTATATCTATCCGGATGAAGCATGGGCTCCAGGCACTTATTCGGTTAGCTTTGGTTGTACCAGTGGCAGTGGGATGAAGGGGTATGCAATTTGCAATATTTCGTCCGTTCCGATTATAGAGAAGGAACCACTGGCAGTGCGACTTACGGAATGATGTTGTAAGATGTAATTTCAATAATTGAGCAATAGTAAACCGCTGTAATTTTCATTCTTTATAGAATGGAAGTTGCAGCGGTTTTTCTGTTTGTTGGATTATAGTTCAAATGCTACCATCGTTTCCTTTGGCAGCTTCTCATTCTCACAGTTCAGAAGATAGGCTATTGTTTTGTTCGCAAAGCGGTTTGTTTTTGTCGTATCCCAATCGGCAAGCCGGATGATCTCTGCTGTGCCGTTCTCAAAGTCAAATGAAATCTCACCCCATTCGCCGTCGCAGTCTGCTTGATATTCGTAGATTGCGGCGGCGATTTTCTTTTTTCGCTTGATCTTGGATTTCTGTTTTAGCCGGACTGCATGGATTGCGCCCTCGGCAACCAACAATTCCGTCAACTTGTCCACTGCTTTTCGGTAGGCTCGTTCTGCACCGCTGGCTGTACTGCCCTCAAACATAACCGCCAGTTCTTCAAAGGTGGGGCGGTTCTTCCATGAGCCGACACGCCCACAGGTCATACAGATCGCCAGCCGCTTTTCAAGCAAGGTTTGCTCCCGGTAATTCAGTTTCTCAAATGCCCGCTGCACCTTTTCTGCCTGTATGCCGTTCCAGAGGATATCGGTATAGTTCCAGCTATCGTCAAGGGCTACATCCTCGCCTGTTTCCTCGCCGTTCTCGTCTGTCACATAGAATGGCTGCTGATTGCGGATTCCACGGACAACTTTCAGATATTCTTCCGCAAGGGCAAGATCGCAGTTGTATTTCTTGGAAAATTCGTTGACCGCATCCTTGGTATTGTGGTACAGCCAAGCCATTGACCGCACCATTTTGTAATTGGTCAGAGAGGACACCGACCATTTTTCTTCGCCCATGCGAAAACGGAGCATAGCATCCCGGATGAACGGGAAAATGTATGTAGCATACTCCGCACCCTTGGCAGGATCATAGTCCATCAGCTTTTGGAGCATTTGCTCCCGGCAGGAGAGCTTTATATCGATAAATCGGTCTGTGTCGTACAGATTGCCGCCGTCCACACTGAGAAAGCCTTTGATGCGCTTGTTGAGCTGCGTTTCGTAGTGGTGCAGAAAGAACGAAAAATATAGCAAATTCTTTTCCCGCAAAGCAGACAGGATATATTCATTCAGACTGTCCACCGCTGGCGGCTCCGGTTCCAGTTGGAAAATGCGCTCTGCAACATAGGAAATGATGCCGTCACCGTGCGGATTTACTTGATACTTTGGTATGTATCCGGTCATATTCCATGAAAAATCATTCAGCATAGCGCACCTCCTTCCAGTTTAGTAATACTCATAAATATCCCGTGATCAACTAATGGGTTATTTATTACTTTATTTTCTTTAACATACGGTGATAAATAGGTGCATTTGGTGCAGGAGTTGTGATTGGGATCAGAAGTCCCTCTTTGATAAATTGTTCCACACGCAAAGCAATCCACCCATCACTGATCCCTAATTGATTCTTTCCAAGAACCTGTCCAACGAGCACGCTTTCCCTAAACTCGTCGTCCAGTGCATCCAATTCTCGAAGAATAAATGTATCATACAGAGTTTCTGATACGCTGACCAGTTTGCCGTTTATAACAGCACGAAGAGGAGAATTTTCCTGTTGGAGTTCTCTCCAGCGGTTAGCCAAACTACGAAGGTAATTTGTTGGCAACTTCTTCCCAAGAGATGCCATCCGTCCCAAGTGATAAGGTTCAACTTCTCCCCAACCGTTATACTGGACAATGCATCCATCTGGTCTTGTTTCCCACATTGGAAGCTCCACAATGGTAATATCCAATTTTTCAAAGCCGATTGGTCGTAGTTGTTCCAGAAGCCAATACAATCCGCACACATCATCTGGGTCTCGTCCGACCCAAACACGAATCGGCTCTCCGTTTTGTGCTTTTTCCAGTAGTGTAGCATAGTTCTTTCGGGATGTATTGAGAAGTTCAGTTACGATTTCAGATGCCATATCGGGCAGTATGCTTAGTAGCAAAGATAATGCCGACTCACGCTCCAAACAAATTCCTGCTTCGGAGATGTTGCCCACAGACAATGCCAGCGGAAGATTAACTATGTCCTTACGATTTCCTTCCAACGGTATAGCATTCTCCCAACCAGAACGCTCCCGTTCTTCTGCTTGATGCTGGAACTTTTCTATTTCTTCTTTTGAAACTGTCCCATCAGAGATAATTACACTGGTTGCTCCGCCTAAAAAACCCTTATGTCCAATCGCAACCGCCATAGTCCCTGCGGCACTGTCGCTAAATACTACTTCTAACATAACGTTGCTCACCTCTTAGCTAAATTCAAATTCTTTTTATTGCTTCTTTCTTCAACGCAGCCTGTCCCATTTCTTTTTCATAATCACCCTTGGCGTAAGCGACATTGCTCAATGCCCGGAGCATCTTATCTTTTGCCAGTTTTTTCATAACCTCCGCAAGGTCAGCGTCCAGAGTACCACGCTTTACATAGCGGTTTATGGTATTCAGCCGCTTCTCATAAATCTGTTTCACCGGATGATCGTCCGCAAGTTCCCGTTGTTCTCTGCCTTTCAGGTTGCCGATCTGCCGACAGGTGCGGTGCAGCTTGTCCCCCGGTGCATAGCCGCCACAGTATTTGGTGTGCCGTGCGTTGGTGGTCAGAAACCACTTGCCGCAGATTTTGCATTTTTTCGGTGCATGACCCACACACAGGCCCTCAAAGAGATCAGACCGGAACATCCCTACAAAGGATACATAGTGCATCCGCTTGACCAGCTTCGCAACTTTTTCGCCGGGACGGATGACGGATACATACTGAACGGAATTGTTCAGGGTAGACATCCAGGCATTGCCTTCCGTGATGGAAAACTCCGGCGGGAAATAGCTGCCGAACATTTTTGCAAAACCCTCTGCGGTGCGGTCTGCTTCGTTGCCGTCTGTTTTTTCTGCAAAATCAAGCATGGCCGTTTGGTATTCCCCAAGGGAGTATGCCAGATGCCCGAAAACTGCGGTATAGCGTTGGAGCATCATCGCATCGGTAAAGTTCTGGATTTCTTCAAATTGCAAAGAATTGGTTGCGGCTTTTATGGCAAACTCCACATATTTCAGCGCATTGTCCACAGTAAAGGCTTTTTCAATCCGTTCTCTGTGCTTTGAGATATTCATATAGGAGAACGGCGGTGTTTGACTGAGAATATCGAGCATCGTCAGAGCAGCTTCCTTTGCAATAGGACAGAGTGCAGAAGCATCCTGTCCGGCGTTTAATATTCCAAGCAGCAGATTGATTTTCTCGCATTGCTCGTTTATTTTTGCAATGGTATTCACAGGAACATTCAGTGCATCACAGGCAAGCGTACCGACAGGAAATGTTTTGCTCTCATATATGACCGTATCCTGCCAGAAATCCAATGTCATCAATTCTTGATTCATGCTTGCCCTCCTGTCCTGTTTTTTCATTTTTCTAATTATATCATGTAAATGTGAAGAAATCTACGTCCTCAGATAAGTTGTCCTGTTTTTTGAAACAGGATTGTCCTGTCATTAGCCTGTTTTTTGAAAAATCCGTCATAACCATAATAGAAGGAGCGAAGCACCTGCCAATCACGGCGGGTGCTTCGTGCTTTCCAGAATATTATGAACGGAGGGTTTTCTATGACAATCTATGAAACCATCAAGGCGGCAATC
>DKYK01000012.1:0-8953 GCA_002492415.1 Christensenella sp. UBA7102 | reverse complement strand
TATGAAACCATCAAGGCGGCAATCAGCGTCAAGCAAGCCGCCGAACACTACGGGCTGAAAGTGAGCCACAACGGCATGGCTTGCTGCCCGTTCCACAACGACAGGCATGCGCTGCGCAGTGTATTCCACGCCATGAATGAAGTCGCCTATGATATGGAAACGGAGACCGCGCAGACGGAGGTTATCGTTGGAGAAGGAGAGGACGCACATGTTGAAATCGTCGAACGCACAACGCTAACTCTGCGCATCACCTTGACCAGTCTGAGTTACCCAGAGGGCGCAGACCGCTACTGGTTCACCGCCGAGGAGCGCGCCCTGCTGGACGAACTGATGGGCCCGGAATTCGTGCCCCTCTTTGCCAATCTTCTGGGCACCGATCCCTACGGAGGCATCCTGCCCAACACCATACTGCAGTCCCTTCCGCCCAACGAAAAGGGCTCGGCCATTGTGCAGGCAGCGCTGACTAAGGTGGGCTGCAAGTACGTCTGGGGAGCCAAGGGGCCGAATCAGTTTGACTGCTCGGGGTTCGTCTACTGGTGTCTCAGGGAGGCCGGTGTTCCATCCGCCAATTCTATGTGCACTTCTGCGGCGGGGCAGGCGCAGTTTTGCTACAACCAGGGCTGGGTGATTTCACAGAGCGATTTACAGCCCGGTGATTTGGTTTTCTGGCAGAACGCTGCCTGCACAAAGGGTGACCGCTGGAACGAGATCCACCATACCGGGATCTACATCGGGGAAGGGAAAGTGATCGAGGCGAGTTCGTCGAAGGGGTGCGTGGTGATACGCAATGTGTGGTCGTCTGCGAGCTATCCGCTGGTGTTGTGTGGAAGGGTAATGTAGTAACTGACCTCCAGGTTATCTTGCAGGGTGGTTTCTTTATAGAAAAGAGGTACCATCCTGCTTGAATGGCACCCCTTTTTGATGATTTATATCATCTGTCCTATGTAGTTGATGGAGTTGGATTCTATTAAGGATCAGAAGAACCAGAATGGGTAATTGAGAACGATATGCTTACAGAAGCCCGGCGAACAGATCCCAAGTAGCAGGGCCGACAATACCATCTGCACCGCTGCCCTGAAGGGCCTTGACGGCGGTTTCGGTATTGCTGCCGAAGATACCGTCGGGAGTACCGACAGAGGTCTTGCCAAACTGCTCTACGAGCAGCTTCTGGAGGAACTTGATGTTCTCGTTTCGGGTCATTGCGGTAGAATCGGTGTCCTTCTGACCGCGACGGAGCGTCGGGAACATCTTCGGGAACGTGTTGCCGCTATTCCAAACGATCACACCATCGGAGGTAAGGCCATTTGCGGTCTGAAACTGCTTAACACCATTGGCCGTGCCGTTGCCATAAACGCCATCGATAGTAGAAGAGTAATACCCCTTGAACTTGAGATAGAGCTGCAGCAGCTTGGTCCTGCCCCGGTAGTCGGTGAAGGTAGGGGAGTAGTCGGACGAGCCAGAGTCTTCCCCCTGAACGGCAACAATCGTCTGGCCACCAGTAAGCCCGGAGATGTAGCTCCTGGGATCTCCGCCACCAGGCTGAAGATTGTTCAGAAGATTGGTGATTTTTGCACTCTCGTACAGGTAAATTGCGTAAGCCTGACCGTCAGAGGGGTTACGAATCCACTGATACCAGAACGAAGGACGTGCTTCGCGGGACCGATTGGATATCAGCGAAGGAGCGTTGGAACCAGGGCCAACATCGACGTGGATATAGCTGTTGGCGGTATCACTGCCCGAATAATCGTAAACGCCTACGCCATGAAGACCGTAAGTCGAACGATTACGATAGATGGAAATCGCATCGGTAACCCACTGACGCCCGGAAGTCGTCCAGCCGTTTCTGCTGCTGGGCTCAATGTCCGCCGCAGTGCCATACATATGTTCACTGTTCGGCGCAGTACCGTTGCCACCGAGACCGTCGTTATAACTCTGCGTGCGATAGCCGGAGCGGATCTTCATGGCACGAGCGAAATAGTTGGTACGGAGCTTTTCAAGTGCTGCCGCCAATTGGGGGTTAATCCAAATCTCAGTGGCGGCAGTATCTTTGCACTTGAATTCAGACACCTTGAAATACGAAGCGCGAAGCGTGGAGGAAATAAACGGGGCTTCGGTGCTGGTACTGGGATAGACGACAGCACCGTAGTTGTTCGTAGAATATGCAGTCATGCTTTTTCTCCTAAGGTTTATTAGCAGGGCCCTTGCTTGACTCCAATATACCAGCTGTATATGCCTTTGAACAGTGACAAATTGGTGTCAATCGTAGAATGTCAGCTCAGCCTTGGAGTTTTCAGGGGAACTGACTGCATATACGCAGGACTCTCCGCCGTCCTGTGCGAACGCATAGAGCTGTTCGGGGACATCCCAGTCGGAGCTTATCGAGCCGGAGGTCAGTGCTGTGATCTCTATGGATTCACGATCGATCAGATGGATTTCTTCGCTTTCGCCGGCATCATAGAGGTATAGCACTGTCTGATCGGGCGAGACGTGTTCTTTGATCTGAATTAAGAGCGAAGACGCCGATAGAGAATTACGAGGTTCTCTATCGGCGTTTGTTTGGTTGAAGTCATGATACACCGTAGGTACTGGCATGGTGGGCAATGGCATATTCTGTGCCGTTCCAGTCAACGATCCAATAGTTGATCTCGTTACCTGATTCGAACCAAAGCAAAAGAGCTGTATTGTAGTTGTCCACGATCACATCCGGTGGAATGGATACGAGAATGTCGAGGCGGGACGCAGAAGAATCCGGGGAATCCGATGCTGCGACACAGGGGCCTGCCGTAAGGACCTCCACAATGGAGCCGTTTTCATTTTTGATCACATGCATATCCCCGATTGCTCCCATCAAATCAACGAATAGCGCGACCTCGTCCACACCGTCCTCATCCAGGTCAGCGATGATGGGTGTGTAGATATTTGTTTCCTCCCCCATCTTCCAGTAATCGCGCTCTCCGGTACCGTATTCAAAGCAAATCAGGTGTTCGGTGCAGTAAGCCTGTCTGCCGGTGGATGGGTCGATGGTTTTGCGGTTGAACACGATGATGGAATCGTCTGCGAGGCCAACGTCATCCAGCGTATAGTGGGTACCGTACCAATCTTCGGTATATTCACTGTAAATATCGGTAGGAAGCGTCTCGTCCAATGTTATGGTCGCGGTGATGCGCAGGCCCTGCGGACAGAGGGTATTCTCGACCCAGAGGCGGATGGGCACGTCCTGGGTATTGCGCAGGGTCAGCGTCTGCCCGTCGTGAAGCGAGATGGGCGGAATGCCGCTGCCGTCCTCAGCCAGGATACGGCTGCACCCTTCCGGGTCGTATGCACAACTGGTGAGAAGGTCGCTCTGAGACGCTTCGTGCGGCGAATAGGCGACGATGGACTTTGGATCCATCTGCCGGAAACATTCGTAGATCGCTGTGCCTACTGCGCACGCACCGACACCTGAAGCCGCCTGTGTGCAGAGGGTCTGATCTTCTTCCCCGATAAGCTGCACGGGCCTGTCCGTCATGCAAAATTCTTTCTCTTCGCCTGGGAGCAGCAGAAAGTCTCGGACGCAAAGAGTTTGAAGTTTCACATTGCGTTCGATCCAATCTAAACTCTTGTCAAAGGAATAGGTCACAGATACTGTATAATTGTTTTTTTCGGTTGATTGCGAACATCCACAGAACAGGATCAAGGAGAGTACTAGAAGCAAGGAAAATGCCCTTTTGAGCATTGGGAGTCGTCACCATCTTTCCATGTTGTTTTTGATTAAGGCCGACTAAGTTACCAATCTGTGTGAACAGAGAGAATTTGTTAATCGTAGAATGTCAGCTCGGCCTTGGAGTTTTCGGGGAAACGGACTTCATAGACGCAGGATGCGCCGTCCTCCTGTGCAAACGCATAGAGCTGTTCGGGTTCGTCCCGGTCGGCGCTCACCGAGCCGGAGGTCAGTGCCGTGATCTGCATGGATTCACGATCGGTCAAATGGATTTCCTCGTCCTCACCGGCGGCATGGATGTACAGCATCGTCTGATCGGGCGAGACGCAGGCAATGCCTCCCCAATACAGGCCAGTCCATGCGCTGACCTCCTGTACAGTCAGGTCGGGATAAAATTCAGAGGGCAGGAATCGATACAGCCGGTTTTGATCTGTCCAGATAAAAAAGTAGTCAGAATCCCAATCACTGTACCACTGAACAAACTGCTTGATCTGCTCCCCCTCGGGCAGCCGGTAGGTGTACTGTTTCTCCAGTTCACAGGTGGTCAGGTCCCTATCGACCGTGTACACCGAAAAACGATCCGGCTCAAAAGGAACGGCCTCCGCGAAGATGAACTGCCGCTTGCTGTAAGCCCAGACAGGCCTGTCCTGATGGAGTATGGGCTCCAGCGGCGCGGGCAGCGGAAGGTCGCCGCCCCGGAACAGGAAGCAGTCCATCTGCTGCGTGCTGAGCAATACACAGCACTCCGAAAGCCCGAAGGGTTCATGGTCATACGCCGGCAGGAAAGCCGAGCCCTGCGAAAGCGCCCCATCGTAATAGCAGTTGTCGTCGCCAAGCGGCGGAATCACTTCCTCACGGATATCCGGGTTGAACAGCAGACGCCAGTGATCGCCGTCCGTCTCGATCCAGCTGAACGCGGCAATTTCCGTGTAATGCTTTCGCTGCGCGTTCCGGGCCAGTGCCGTGATCTCAATGCCCTCTGCCGCCGTGTACAGCTTGCGGTTGACGCCCGTCTCAGGCTCCAGCACGGCGATGTACTGACAGCCGTTTTCGTCCGTTCCCACATACAGCACGCCTTGCATGCCTTCCAGCACATGCGCCAGCTGGATGGGCGCAGTGGAAGGCACGGGCATCGCATGGCGCTCCACGGTGTAGGTCTTGGGATCCAGCTGCACCATAGGCACCTGTCGCGGTTCCGCCTGCGTAAAGTCGATGTCGACCGCAGGAAGCGGCGTCGTAGCTGTGTAAATCTGGTCCGTTGCAACAGGAGTCGGGATTGTAGCGCACGGCGTGGGGTTAAGCGTAACCGTTTGATGAGGGGAATGGCTGCAGCCAACAAGGGATATGCAGAGCGCGAACAGCAGGAGAGAATGTGCAATCGTCTTCATCGTCTTCTTTTTCATGGCTTTCCTTTCTGTAACCATTCATATGGCATGGATGTGTCACTGTAAATACTGAGAATAAGGTAGTATGATGATAGCGAGCTCAGAAACACCCCCAAATACTGCAGTGTTTAGAAAAGGAGAAAAAATGCCAACTGGAACGCAGATCATGAACACGGTCAAAACCTGGCAGGAGAGCAACGAGTGGGGTTACCTCTTCGGTGCGCGCGGTCAGTATTTTGACGAAAGCCTCTATGAACAGTTCAAAGCCGATGCGCTCGCAGCCGGTGATACCACCAGATACAACAACGTCCTGAGAGCATGGGAGTTGTGGAAGTACCGCAATGTAGCCGATTGTTCCGGCATCATCTACAAAGCGATGCGTGAAAACGGTATGACGCTGGATCGTTTCTATACCTCCTCGGTTCCGTGGGCGAATGGCACGAAGTATGCGATTACCTCTTTTGCCAACATTCCCAACATTCCTGGCATTGCGCTTTGGCGCAGTGGACACATTGCCCTGCTTGTTGACCGTACTGCGCAATATCCCACTGTCGAAGCCATGAGTACTACAAGGGGCGTGTGCCGTGGTTCTTTCTACGACACTAACGGTAACGCGCGTTTTACGCATTGGGGGTATCTGGAGGGCGTAACCTACTCCGGCGCTACGGATCCCACACCCGAAATCGACTGGATCAGTTTCCATCCTACCCGTACCCTGCAGTACAACGATGTTGGTGATGATGTCAAGCTCATGCAGCTTGCTCTGAACCACGCAAACAATGCTGGCCTTTCTGGCACTGGTAACTACCGCACCGCGACGAAGGCAGCTGTGCAGAACTTCCAGCAGTCTAAGGGACTGACTGTCGATGGCATTTGCGGCCCGAATACCTGGCGAGCGCTGGACTTTACCCTTGCCACGAACTACGGTGCATCCAACGCTGCACCTGTATTCAAGCCCTTCCGCAATGTTAAGAATGGCAACTCCGGCGATGATGTCCGTCTTCTGCAGCTAGCTCTGAACGAAGCGGTCAATGCTGGTCTGTCTGGTACTGGCAGTTTCGGCTCTTCCACAGAAAATGCAGTGCGCAACTTCCAGTCTGCGAACAATCTGACGGTCGATGGCATTGTCGGCAGAGCCACTTGGACTGCACTTGGATTCACTGTTAACTACTAGTCACAAGCCACATTGTGAGTCTGCCCTGTCTCAGGGGCAGACTCATATTTCTATATTCACCAGAACATAGCTGTTAGTGCGCAGTAACTCATCTCCATCGAATACTACAACACCGCACAGTACATGATATTGCTTTTCAGATAGAGCCCTTACGTTTAGAGTGTGAATGTGATAGCGGATAGACACTTCCTCACTTTTTCTCAACTCATCGACGACTCGATCATAGATTTCATTCTTGTCAACTATCTTCTTAAACTCATATGTGTTGCTTAAGAAATAAACCGGGTCGGATCGATCATCAATTATTATATCTTTTTCTTCCGTATTTCCGGCCATATAGATGTTACCATCTGTGGTCATGCGAATACCAAGCCTCTTGGGAATTGTCGTCCTGCCAAGCTTTTTTCCTGCGTGATCCAGAAATAGGATCTGACGCATATCATCGGTGACAGATTCTTCGTATAGAATGATCTCGTCGTTCATCATGACGAACTGGCTGGGATTGTATCCTTCTATATCCACAATCTTCCCAGTACTGGGATTCAGCATAATACTTTCTTCATGCTCCACATAAACACATATAAGATCCCCTATGGCTTTCGGCGCAGAGAGGTATTGCCCTTCCATTGACTTCGTGTAAGGCACGGCATAGGCATGCTCGATCCCACCTTGTTCGTTAAGAATATACAGGAGATTGGCTTGCTCTGGTTTTTCATGCCCGGGGATAAACTTGCAATACAAAGGAATATCCTCTATCAAAACAGTTTGTGTAAAAATCATCCAACCTGACCCGTATGTAGACGCAGTACGCACGGGGTAACCATCGACTTCGTTGTTCTTGAGATAGAAGCTGGCGATGCGGTTGAGCTGATCATCATAGCGTACATAGAACTTCCCGCCATCGCAGCGATAAGTAATGGCATCCATGGTGTACACTTCTGAGAAAATAGCAGGGCTGGAAACGCTGTCCTCGACGGATAGTTCTGCGCATAGATCTTCCAGCACTTTCTCATCCTCAATAAAGGGAAAGGCTGAAGTCCATATTTCTGATGAAGGTACATCCTCAGGCGCTTCAGACTCTGCCGGAATAACAGATGGTGCGCTTTCTTCGTTCGGCTTTGGCGTAGGAACCGGCGTAGGAACCAGGTCGGACTTTTCTGTGTTTGGCTCTTTTGTCGCTTGTGCAATTAGCGACGGCGTAACTTTGGGATTTGTATTTATATTGATTTGCACATCACATGCGCAAAGTGTAAGCGCACTAACCAGAACCAGTACAACAGCGATGAGGTTCTTTCTTCGAGTCATTCCATAAATCCCCTTTCTTCCTATTCCAGACTAGTCCGTCTTTTCTGGCAAAACTAAGAGCTCCCACCGATGGAAGCTCTTAGCGTTCAGTGGCTATAATGATTATAAACCACTTTTAGGTATTGTCAATGTGTTTGTTGTGAGCGTGATTCATGTTACCGTATTTTTAGGGAGGGATGTTGCACATGCGTGAGGATATTCATGGCCCTAATATGCTAATGCTTGGGAATAACATTCGCAAACGGCGTGTGAATCTTGAACTGACACAGCAGGAATTGGCTGAGATGGTCAACTGCTCCGCCAATCATATTGGCAAGATTGAACGCGCAGAAACTCAGCTCAGTGTTGAGATCCTGTATCGGCTCTGCATGGCGCTCAACTGTACAGCAGACCAGTTGTTTAGTGGTCAGTTTTACATTGATACAGATTCCATGTCAAGCGACATTCATCATATCACGCTTGCTTTGACAGGAAAGCAGAGAGCTGCTCTTCTCGATATGATTAAGTCGCTTGTCCCTTTTGTGAGAGACAACTTTTAGCCTTCATACTTGCTTCCGATACTACTAAGCGTAAAGTTGTCGCTTCCGGCATCCGTAGTAATGCTAATCGTTGATACTACCTGATAATAGTAGCCTTTCTGCAAGGTAGCATAATGCTTCTCTATCTTGACTGGCGCAGAATCGTAGGATTGATGCCAAGTTGCAACGGTAGTCCAACTGGATCCATTATACTCACGCAGCTCCATATCAATGGTTGCCGACTGAACTGTATCATATGTGGTTACGATAGTTGTGCATTTCCCTATATCCAAGAACACCGGGCTAAAATTTACGGTGCATGAGGCAACCGTTTTATAGCGGGGCCCTGCTTCAGCAGAGATGACAGGAACAATACCAATAACGGAAGCAAAGCGAATCACAAGGATGAACGAGTGGAGACAGCTGATTCATGAGTGGCAGCAGAGCGGTCAAAGCGTGCGGGCATGGTGCCTGCAGAACGGGTTCCGTGAGAGCAGCCACTATTACTGGCTGATAATCATCCGGGAAGAAGCTCTTCGTGAGACGGAGAACAGGAGCGGTGCGCTTGTCAGAGTAGAACCGGAAAAGCCGGCAGTAGAGACTGTATCGTCTTAGGCCTCCTTCGGGAGAATCGTGATTCGGACGCACGGCGTGGAAGCCCAGTTTCCGTCGGGCACGGATATCGCAATTCTCGCAGCGTTCGTGAAGGCACTTAGCCATGCTTGATGTCAGCCGCGTCCAGAACTATTACATCGCCTGCGGTTATACGGACATGCGCAAGCAGATAGACGGTCTGGCCGCACTGGTGCAAACCCAATTCGGCCAGGAAATGGATGAGACGTCGCTGTATCTGTTCTGCGGAAGGCGGGCA
>DKYK01000013.1:3076-38875 GCA_002492415.1 Christensenella sp. UBA7102 | reverse complement strand
AGAGCACCTGACTCTTAATCAGGGTGTCCAGGGTTCGAGTCCCTGGCGGTCCACCATAGGCTCTGAGTGCATTGCATTCGGAGCCTTCATCTATGTTCAAAGAAAATTGCGGACGGAGGATGGAAGACTATGGCATTCGGAGGGGAATTTGTATCTAATACCACTGCGGGCAGCGGAAATCAACTGTTCTTTGCATCGGAGGAGCGGAAAACCAGCCGTGCCTTTTTTAGGGTGACGCACGGAGGGACTTTTGATTATTCGCTGCTGTTTTCCAATCTGATGGACAGCACCTATGCGGATGGCGCGGTATCGCACGCAAACCTGGTGTGCGACGGATGGACGATCCACAGTGCATATATAGGGCGTTGCGCGGCATTACACTGGAGTGGCGAGGCGATCTGCCCGCAGGTGCGGGTGGAGGATGTACAGAACCTGACGTTTGCAGGCAGTGCGCAAAAGCAAGTGGGACCGGGAGAGTTCTTTGAGAGCGATCCGGTGACATTGAAATTCGATGCAGGAGACTATTTGGTTCTGGAAATGGAATTTTCCGGGTCCATGCTGCCTTATCATGAGGAGAGCCTGCTGCCCATCTTTGCAAAAGAAGGCATGGCATGGCGGTACAACAAACGCATGCCTCTGCCTGGACGAGTGGGATGCAGGCGTGCGGTGCGCCAATGCGTGGGATTCCTGGGGGATTCCATCACGCAGGGCATTGGCACGGAAATCAACTCCTATGCACATTGGAACGCAGTGGTGGCAGAAATGCTCGGGCCGGATGCGGCGTGCTGGAATCTTGGCATTGGATATGGCAGGGCGAGCGATGCAGCATCCGACGGCGCCTGGCTGTACAAGGCAAAGCACAACGACGCGGTCGTGGTGTGTTATGGCGTCAACGACATCAACCAGGGGCACAATGCGGAACAAATCATGGCGGATCTTACGTCCATCGTGCGCAGGCTGAAGCGGGCAGGCTGCCGTGTGCTGCTGCAGACCGTGCCGCCCTTTGATTACGACGAGGCGCACGCCCGAGTGTGGCAGGCAGTCAACGCCTATCTGCGTGAGGAGCTGAAAAACGAGGCAGATGCGTTTTTCGACGCAGCATTGCTGCTGGCAAAGAGCCTGGAAGAACCGCAGAAAGCGAAGTACGGCGGACACCCGGACGCAAAGGGGTGTGCGGTGTGGGCACAGGCGCTGTATCCGGTGCTGCGCGCGATGCTGGAGAAATGAGCATGGTCTTCTGCCTTTTTATGCTGGCGATGGGTCTGTTGATCCCAGCAGTGATGATTGCGTGCGGAGCGGCGTTCCGCAGCCGTGTGCCGCGCCGGATCAATGCGCTGGTGGGATACCGGACGACGATGTCCGTGAAGAACATGGATACCTGGCGTTTTGCGCATGAGCACTGCGGCGGGAATTTGACGAGAATGGGAAGCGGCGAGAGAAACGGGAGTGAACTCTGCAGACCCTGGAGCACGAATACGGATAAAGCATCAGGGGGGCCTCTCTGTTTTATGCGAAGGGAGAATATATGGAAAAAAATGTATACCTTGAAGGTGTGCCGGGCAGCGGAAAGTCTACGTTGCTGGGAATGCTGGAGCGCGAATATCCGGAATGCCGCTGTTACCGGGAAGGGGATATTTCGCCGGTGGAACTGGCCTGGTGTGCGTACATGGACGGGGAACAGGCTCGTGCAGCGCGGGCAGAGTACCCGGACCTCGCGCAGCAGATGGAGGCATGCACGGTGCGCGAGGGAGAGCAGTACATCCTGGCGTACACGCGAGTGAAGGCGGAGGGCAGCGACTTCTACACGGATATGGAACGGCACGAGATTTACAGCGGGCGCAGGAGCGACGAGGAATTCCGGCGCATCGTGCTAAGGCGGTTGGAGACCTTCTCGGGCAGGGGAAATGTGTTCGAGTGCTCCTTCTTCCAGAACATAATGGACGAGCTGTTGGTGTACAAACTGTACTCCACCGAACGCATCGTGGCCTTCTACCGGGAGATGACGGCGCGAATGGATCTGGATGCCTTCCGGCTGATCCGGCTGGTGCCGGACGACCTTGCCGCTGGCCTTGACCACGTGCGCTGCGAGCGTGTGGACGACCAGGGCCGGCCGGTATGGTACGAGACGATGCTGCGATACTTTGCCGACTCTCCCTACGGCAGGCGCCGAGGCGGCATGGATTTTGACGGGCTGCTGGACTACTTCCGCGCGCGGCAGGCGGCGGAGCAGGCGGTGCTGGAGACGCTGCCCGCGGGTTGTCATTTGGATGTGCACAGCCGCGAGTATGCACTGGACGATATAAAACGGTTCATCGAGCGCGTGTAGTATGAAAAAATGGGCTGATGCGCTGCATGTTCTAAAAATTAACAAAAACTTGATAGAAGGACGCCTGATGGGTGAGTAAACTCTGTGAACATAGGTGATAGTTTCACTGCTATACCCAGGTAAATCAAAATAGGAGGGTTCATGATCGCCAACCGCGTCTACGCTCTGGAGACAGGTAGCATCGCGATGTCCGGCGATGCGAGCGTATTGGTAGATGACGATAAGGTGAAGAAGGCCTATCTGGGCGGCTGAATTCAGAAAATTTGCGGGCACAGCGGAAAATATGCGCTGTGCCTGAATTGACGTAAAGAGGTAAGACATGATTCTTGCGGCAGAAAACATATCCAAGTCCTATACGCTCAAGACGCTTCTGGACAGCGCGACGCTCTATGTGGAGGATGACGACAAGATGGGCGTCATCGGCATTAACGGAACGGGAAAATCCACGCTGCTCAAGATTTTAGCGGGGATCGAGGAACCAGATGCGGGCGGCATTAGTCGGGGAAAGAACGTGCGGGTGGGGTACCTTCCACAGAATCCGGAGTTTCGGATGGGCGCAACGGTGATATCCGCCGTGATGGACGGCGTATCGGCGGACGTGCGGGAACTCAAGGACTATGAGGCGCGCAGCATTCTGATGCGGCTGGGCATCGCGGACTGTGAAGCAAAGGTGGAGACGCTTTCAGGCGGCCAGCGCAAGAAGGTTGCGCTGGCGGCTGCGCTCGTGCGCCCCTGCGAGCTGCTGATCCTGGACGAGCCAACCAACCACCTGGACAATGAGATGGTGACTTGGCTGGAAAAGCAGCTGCAGTCCTTCCAGGGCGCGCTGGTGATGGTGACGCACGACCGGTATTTTCTTGAGCGCGTGGTCAATAAGATCGTGGAGTTGGACGGGGGGAAGCTGTACACCTATCCGGCGAATTATTCCAAGTATTTGGAACTGAAGGCGGAACGTGAGGATATGGCGCAGGCGTCCGAGCGCAAGCGTCAGGCGCTCCTCAAGGTGGAGCTGGCCTGGATGCGACGCGGCGCGCGGGCGCGAAGCACCAAGGCGAAGGGACGCATCCAGCGATTTGAGCAGCTATCGGCAGTGGAGGCGCCCAAGGCACAGGAGAATGTCAAAATCGGTTCGGCGGCGTCGCGTCTGGGTAGAAAAACCGTGGAGATCGACCATGTGAGCAAGAGCTATGGGGGGAGGACACTGATCCGCGATTTTTCCTACATCGTACTGCGCGACGACCGCGTGGGTATCGTAGGACACAATGGGTGCGGAAAGTCTACGCTGCTCAATATGATCGCGGGAAGGCTTCAGCCGGACAGCGGCAGCATCACGGTTGGAGACACGGTGAAGATCGGTTATTTTGCACAGGATAATGCCGATATGGACGGCGAAAAGCGCGCCATTGACCTGATTCGAGACATTGCGCTAAGTGTAGAAACGGACGAGGGCACATTGACGGCCACGCAGATGATGGAGCGATTTCTGTTCAATGCGGATTTGCAGTACACGCAGGTTAAGCGGCTGTCCGGCGGCGAAAAACGTCGACTGTACCTGCTGTCCGTGCTGATAGGCGCACCCAATATACTTCTATTGGATGAGCCGACCAATGATCTGGACATCCAGACACTGACCATTCTGGAGGATTATCTGGATCATTTTCCCGGCGCGGTGGTGGCTGCGTCGCACGACCGGTATTTCCTGGACCGCCTGATGCAGCGCATCTTCGCCTACGAAGGAGAGGGTGTGATTCGGCAGTACCCGGGCGGATATTCCGATTACCTGGATGCACGGCCCAACCCAGAGATGCCCGTGCGCGTGGAAAAGGGCACTGCGCAGGAAAAAGAACCCGTAAGACAGAAAAAGGTGAAGTTTACCTTCAAGGAGCAGCGCGAGTTTGAGACCATCGATGCCGACGTGGCAGCGGCGGAAGCGCGCATTGCCCGACTGGATGAGCAAATCGAGCGCAGCGCGGCGGATTACCTGGAGTTGCAGCGCCTGATGGAGGAAAAGCAGAATGCAGAGGCAGAGCTGGAACGGCTGACCGAGCGCTGGGTGTATCTAAACGATCTTTACGAACAGATGAAGGAATGATCCGATGGACAAACTGGAGGCGCTCCGCAGGTACTTTGGCTATGAGGCGTTTCGGCCGGGGCAGGAAGGCGTGGTGGATGCGCTGTGCAGCGGAAGAGACGCGCTGTGCGTGATGCCCACGGGCGCGGGTAAATCGCTGTGCTATCAGATTCCGGCATTGCTGCTGCATGGCGTGACGCTGGTGGTCTCTCCGTTGATTTCACTGATGAAGGACCAGGTAGCTGCGCTCAATGAGGCAGGCGTGCGCGCGGCGTACCTGAACAGCTCACTGACACCCGGACAGTACCGAAGGGCGCTGGACAATGCGGCGCAGGGAATGTACAAAATCATCTACGTTGCGCCGGAGCGGCTGGAAACGCCGGAGTTTCACATGAACTGCGCCAGGATGGAGATTCCGTTGGTAGCGGTGGACGAGGCTCACTGTGTATCACAGTGGGGGCAGGATTTTCGGCCGAGTTATCTGCGCATTCGGGAGTTTATTGCGGGATTGCCGGTGCGTCCGGCGGTGGGAGCCTTTACCGCGACGGCGACAGAGCAGGTACGGGAGGATATTGGTAAGCTGTTGGAGTTGCGCACACCTTACTGCATCACCACGGGATTTGACCGGCCTAATCTGCGCTTTGAGGTGCGCGCGCCCAAGGATAAAAACCAGGAGCTGCTGGGGCTGATGCAGAGATTCCGGAACAGGTGCGGCATCGTCTACTGTGCGACGCGCAAGGGCGTAGAGGAAGTCTGCGACGTACTCAATGTGCACGGGTACTCTGCGACGCGCTACCACGCGGGGTTGGCGGACGAGGAGCGGCGAAAAAACCAAGACGATTTTCTGTACGATCGAGCGACCGTGATGGTGGCGACCAATGCCTTTGGCATGGGCATTGATAAGAGCAATGTGGGGTTTGTAATCCACTACAATATGCCCAAGAACTTGGAGGGGTACTATCAGGAGGCGGGCAGAGCGGGGCGCGACGGCAGCCCTGCGGATTGCATTCTGCTTTATGCGCGGCAGGACGTGCGCACCAATCAGTTTTTGATCGATCATGAAGCAGATAACCCGGAATTGAGCGCGGAGCAAGCGGACGCGGTGAGGGAAAATCAACGACGCGCGCTGCGGAGCATGACGGATTACTGCACGACGAGCGAGTGCCTGCGTGCGACGATTTTGCAATACTTCGGCGAGAAAGCCTGCAGCGCGTGCGGCAATTGCTCTAACTGTGAGGGCGAATTTGACGAGGTGGATGTGACGCGCGAGGCGCATAGCATCTTACAGTGCGTCAGCGAATTGCGTCAGCGGTTCGGCAAAACCGTGGTACTGGATGTGCTGCGCGGCGGCAAGGGCGAGCGCATCCGCAGGCTGGGATTAGACAAAACCGGTTGTTATGGCACGCTGTGCGGTGCGGAGGAGGCGAAGCTGCGCGCGGTGCTGGACGAACTGCTGCGCACAGGCGTGCTGGCGACCGACGACGGAGAGTATCCCGTGCTGCGCCTGGGGAAAAACGCAGCGGCAGTGCTGTACGAGAATGCGCGTGTGACGATGAAGGTCAAGCGATGGCAGGCGAAGCATCAGGAGGAAAAGCTGCCCAATATGCTGGAGAAAAGGCGTAGCACCGCGCAGGTCCCGGAGGACGACCCTTTGCTCGCGGCGCTCAAGGCGCTGCGGCGCAGGCTGGCGGATGCAAAGCATCAACCGGCGTTTGTGGTCTTTACCGATGCGACGCTGCGCGACATGTGCGCAAAAAAGCCGATGACGAAGCAGGAAATGCTGCTCGTCTCCGGTGTGGGAGAGCGCAAGCTGGCGCAGTACGGAAAGGTGTTTCTGGAGGAGATCAAAAAGTTTTGCTGAGACGAAAAAGGGCTGGTCCGCACGAGGGTACGGGCCAGCCCTTTAGTGTCAGGAGTAAAATGTGGGGATGTAGACAGGGGCGTCGGAGCGGATCATCTGTGCGACGTAGGGAGCGATACCGATGGGGCGGAGGGGAAGACCGGCGACACGGTCGAGAGGGAACCATTCGCTTCGCAGCTGGTTCAGATCCAGCTCGGCAGCCAAGCCAGGTTCATCGGTGATGGGCTCGACGAGGAAAAGGTGCAGCACGCGATGGGTGTAGTCGGGAGCCGCGTCGCGCTGGGTGGGATCAAGGCAGATGTCCTCAGCAAGACCGCAGAAGCGCAGGATTCGCGCTGCATAGCCCGTTTCCTCGCGTACCTCGCGAAGCACGCCTTCCTCCAGGGACTCGTAAGGGTGCTGTCCGCCGCCGGGCAGGTCATAGCAGACGAAACCGTTGGGCAGGACGACGACGTTGAGCAGGACTTCGCCAGCGCGGTAAAGGATTGCCTTGCAGTCGTTTCGGATGGCGATGGTGGACCACTCCTTTGAGTATGGATAGATCAGTCGGTGACAAAGGCGACGAGCAGCTTGAGCGTATTGTCGATGCCGTTGACGTGGGTGCGCTCGTAGCCGTGCGAGGCGAACACGCCGGGGCCGATGAGCGCGTGGCGGAAGTTGTGGCCTGCGGTCAGCGAGGCGTCGGCATCGGAACCGTACATGGGGTAGATGTCCACCGCGTACTTGAGGTTGTTTTCCTTGGCCAGCGCGATGAGCTTGCCCGTCATGTCGTAGTTGTAGGGGCCGCGGCTGTCCTTGGGGCAGATAGAAACCATGGTTTCGTCACAGGTCAGATCGTCACCCACGCAGCCCATGTCCACGGAGAGGATGTCCTCTGCGTCCTCGGGAAGGCCTGCGGCACAGCCATGACCCACTTCCTCATGGACGGTGAAGATTAGATAGATCTTACGCGAGAGCGTGATGTCGCCGCAGGAGACCATCTTGGCCAGCGCGAGCAGTACGCCCGCGCTGGCTTTATCGTCCAGATGGCGGGATTTGATGTAGCCGGACGGGGTGCGCACAGCGCGGGGGTCGAGGGAGATGAAGTCGCCCACCTCAACGCCCAGCGCACGCGTCTCCTCCTTGGTGGACACGTTTTCATCCAGTATGACCTCCACCGTGGTGTCGTCGCGCTTGATGTCCGGAATGCCAACATAGACGTGCGAGGCAGGCGAGGTGAGGTAGAAAGTGCCCGTGTAGGCGCGGCCGTCGCGGGTGTGCACGACGCAGGTCTCATTTTCTACGTTGTTGATGGGATAACCGCCTATCTGCGTAAAGCGCAGCCGTCCATTGGGCTTGATGGAGCGCACCATTGCGCCCAGCGTGTCGACATGTGCGGCGACGGCTAGCGGGTGGCCCTGGCCGCCGATGCAGCAGACGACGTTTCCCTTGTGGGTCTTGTAGGGGGAAAATCCATAGCTGGTCAATACCTCCACAAGGTAGTTTGCGGCCAGGTGCGTAAATCCGGTAGGACTGGGAATGCTCACCAGGTGCATCAAGTGCTCCACTGCGACATTGGTATACGGGTGCATATTCATAAGGTTCTACCTCCAAGACAGAAAAAGTCCGAACTACCTTTTCGATAATTCGGGCTTGGTCTGGCTTTTTCCTGCAAAGCATCAGTAAATATAGCAGAAGATGAGCACATAAAAGCAGGCGGAGCCGAGCAGTATGAAGATGTGGAACAACTCATGAAATCCGAAGTACTTAGACTGGATGCGAGGAAACTTGAGCGCGTAGAATACACCGCCGATGGTGTAAACAATGCCGCCGCCAAACAGCCAGAGGAGTGCAGCCGGGCTGAGAAGATGAGTCAGAGGCCAGATGGCGATCAACGCCGCCCAACCCATTGCAATATAAAACACGGTATAGAGCCAGCGGGGTGCCTCCAGCCAGAAGATTTTGAAAAACAAGCCGGCCAGCGCGCAGGCCCATACGATGCCGAACAATACCCATCCCCATGGGCCACGCAATGTGACAAGGCAGATGGGCGTATAGGTACCCGCGATGAGCATAAAGATCATGATGTGGTCAATCCGGCGCAGCATGTTGTGCACCTTCTCGGAGACAAAAAAGGTGTGATAGGTGGAGCTGGCCGCATAGAGCGCGATGAGCGTTGCGCCGAATATGGAATAGCTGACTACGTGCCACGGGGAGTAGGAAACGCCCTTCAGGATGAGCAGTACCGTGCCTGCGATGGACAATCCCAAACCTAATATATGCAGCAATGCGCTGACAATATCTTTACCTCTGTTAAAAGTCATGAGAGCAGCCTCCTTATCTAGTTTTTATAATTATATAATGGCGAAATGAAAATTGCAATACCTATTTTATGGCTACTTGTACTTTTGAAAAATCTTTCGTATAATTTTGATGATAGAAAAAGCGATGAGGAAGCACAGATGCTGGTGACGACTACGACGCGCGTTGAAGGATACGAGATTACGGCCTATCACGGAGTGGGATTTTGAAAGGTGACCGCGGGCATCGACTTTGTGCGCGATCTGGCGGCAGGATTGACCAATTTTTTCGGCGGCCGGTCGGGTGCAAAGAGAAACTGTTCCAGTCATGGACGACGGCGCTCTATGAGATAGGGCAGCGCATACAGGCAGTTCATAACGCTGTGACCATTTGCCCGAGGTAGCGCGCATAGAGAGACGGTGGGGTTCTACTGACGCCTGTATGCTATAATAGAATTGAATTTTTACAAAGGGGAAGACGGCATCAATGAAAAACGTGGATTGTGTCAGTTTTTATGTGGAGGACCTGGATGCGGGCATTGCACAATATACGCGCGGACTGGGCCTGAAGCTGTTGTGGCGCGCGCAGGACAGCTGCGGCTTGGGTTTGCCCGAGGACGAGACCGAGGTCGTGCTGGTAACCCGCTCCATTCCACAGGTACAGTTTAGAACGGACAGCGTGGAGGATGCGCTCCCCAGACTGCTGGAGGCGGGATTTACTTGCCGCCTGTCACCCTTCGATATTGACATTGGGCGCTGCGCGGTGTTTGCAGACGCCTGGGGCAATGATTTTTGCGTGCTGGACATGACCAAGGGGAATTACACTGTGGATGATAAAGGCAATGTTACCGGCGTACAAAAGCAGATCGGATCGTGATTTCGGACCGAAAATGCGGCAAACCCCCTTGCAACCGCCCCTGTGGATGCGGTACAATAGAATCGTATGAAGAGCGTCAGAAACCCGTTAGGAAAGGAACGAATGAACGACATGAACAACAAGGAACGCAGAGTGGGCACGGTGTCTCGCGGCATCCGTTGCCCCATCATCCGCCAGGGAGACGACCTGGCCGCCATCGTCACCGATAGTGTGTTGGAGGCAGCACAGGCCGAGGGTTTTTCCATTCGCGACCGCGATGTCATTTCCATTACTGAATCTATCGTGGCCCGGTCGCAGGGCAACTATGCCACCGTTGACGATATTGCCGCAGATGTAAAGGAAAAGCTGGGAGGAGACACGGTGGGCGTCATTTTCCCCATTTTGTCGCGCAACCGCTTTGCCATCTGCCTGCGCGGCATTGCCAAGGGCTGCAGGAAAGTGGTACTGATGCTCTCCTATCCGTCGGACGAGGTGGGAAATGAGCTGGTCAGCTTGGATAAGATTGACGAAAAAGGCGTCAATCCCTATTCCGACGTGCTGACGCTGGAGCAGTACCGCGCGCTTTTCGGCGAGAATAAACACGAATTCACCGGCGTGGACTACGTCCAATATTACGGTGATCTCATTCGCGAGAGCGGCGCTGAGGCGGAGATCATCTTTGCAAACCAGGCAAAGGCCATTCTTGGCTACACCGACTGCGTTCTCACTTGCGATATCCATACCCGCGCGCGCACAAAGCGCATTCTCAAGGCTGCCGGTGCAAAGGTCGTGCTTGGCCTGGATGACATTTTGACCGCCCCTGTCAATGGCTCGGGATGCAATGAGCAGTATGGGCTGCTTGGCTCCAACAAATCTACGGAGGATAAGGTCAAGCTCTTCCCGAGGGCCTGCAAGGGCCTGGTGCTGGACATCCAGCAGCGCATTCTCCAGCGCACGGGCAAGCACGTAGAGGTCATGGTCTATGGCGACGGTGCATTTAAAGATCCCAAGGGAAAAATTTGGGAGCTGGCCGATCCGGTCGTTTCTCCAGCCTTTACGGATGGGCTGATTGGCACGCCCAACGAGCTGAAGCTCAAGTATCTGGCGGACAACGACTACAAGGATCTGACGGGCGAGGCGTTGCGAGAGGCCATTTCCGCTTCTATTCGCGCCAAGGATGGTTCGTCTCTGGTGGGCAACATGGCCGCTCAGGGCACTACTCCTCGCCAGCTGACCGATCTGATTGGCTCGCTGTGCGACCTGACCAGCGGCTCGGGTGACAAGGGAACTCCTGTCGTGCTCGTGCAAGGTTATTTCGACAACTACACCAACGCCTGATCAACGCAAAGAGGAGTGAACGAACATGGCATTGCTGCAATTTAATTTTGAAAGCCAGTACTTGAACAACAACCATGAAATCTCCATCATACTGCCCGACAAGCCCCGGGAGCTGACCCCTGCCGAATTCTACGGATCGGGGAAAAAATACAAAGTGCTCTGGCTGCTGCACGGCACCTTCGGCGATCACAGCGACTGGATTCGCAAGAGCAATATCGAGCTGTACGCCTGCGAAAAGGATCTGATTGTGGTCATGCCCAGCGGTCTGAACGCCAACTATGCCAACTGGGAGCATTTTTCCATTGGATACAACATGTACGATTACTTCACCGAAGAGCTGATGCCCCTGGTCTACAACTGGTTCCCTGCATCCGACAAGCGCGAGGACAACTTCATTGCCGGTCTGTCCATGGGCGGTTCGGGCACGCTGGTCTATGCGCTGAACCACCCGGAGAAGTTTGCAGCGGCGGCTGTGCTGTCCTGCTGTCCATTTGAGGCGGGCTTTTCCAATGGCGAAGAGTTGGATGAGCGCTCCAAGGGCATGGTCGAAAATCGCGGCGGAATGCAGGCCTATCTCGATTCCTACGAGAACACTTGGGGGCTGTGTGACAAGCTCGCGGGCGATCCCAGTCTGCCCAAGTTCTATTTTGCTATTGGCAAAGAGGACTTCCTCTATCAGCACTACCTCCACTTCAAGGAGCATGCCGGACAGATTGGCTTTGAGGCCAAATTTGAGGAGTTTGACGGATACCGGCATGAATGGCGCTTTTGGGATCTGACCATACAGCGCGCGCTGACGTTCTTCGGTCTGGATGAGAGCGGCGCCGGGAACCCCTTCTGATTCCGGCTACAAGGGAAAAAGGACCGGGAGGAGAATTTGAAATGGCGGATATACTCTTCAAAACCGACGAAGCAGTCTTTTCGTACCGCGTCAGCGGCATATTGATCCATCAAGACAACGTGCTGCTGCAAAAGGCTTCCCGGCGATGACGGGTATGCGCTGATCGGCGGCCATGTTGCCTTTGGGGAAACAACGGCAGAGGCCCTGAAACGCGAGTTCGAAGAAGAAATTCGCGTGGACATCAACGTGGAACGGCTTTTGCTGGTTGGAGAGAATTTCTTTCCCTGGGGCGACCGTCCCTGCCATCAAATTTGCCTGTACTACCTGGTATCGCTCGCTGATGAAACGCAGATCCAGCTGGACGGCGCTTTCCGGGCGCTGGACGATTTGGGCGGCGAGCGGATCGACCTTGAAATGCGCTGGATTCCGTTGAAGAAGATTCCAATCCTCACCATCTATCCTGCGCCGGTGAAGGAACACATCATTCATGTTCCCGATGAAATCATACACTTTGTGTATACGGAATAAACCACAGATATCACCCGGTAGAGGTGCAGGGCTGCAAATTATCGCAGTCCTGCTCTTTTTTGCGCCTTTCGCTTGCCCTTGCCCTGTAAACGCTATATAATTGAAGAAAATAGCCGCAACCCCCTTGCGGCTCGATGGAGGAGTTGAACGAAGACTCATGAATGCATTCCAAGTCAACAGTCCGTTTCTTTACGCGGTGACGGCCGTCGTCATTCTCTTTGTGCTTGCGCAGTCGGTGTTCTTTCTGGTGCGCGCGGCGCGCCGTGCCAAGCAGCTGGGGATCTCCGGCAGCGTGGTGCGTAAGACCGTCGCATCCTGCGCAGTGTTCACCATCGCTCCGGCAGTGGCCATTCTGCTGGGCGTCATCACACTGTCCAAGTTCCTGGGGTTGCCGCTTCCCTGGCTGCGCCTGTCTGTTTTGGGGGCGCTGACCTATGAGCTGCCGGCAGCCACAACTACCGCCACCGCGATGAATTTGTCTCTCTCACAGCCCATCACTGACCCTGGGGCCTATACCGCCATCGCCTGGGTGATGACGCTGGGCATCATTCCCGGAATCTTTATCGTGCTGTTTGGGCTTAAGAAGATCCAGGGCGGCATCGTTTCCATCAAGACTAAGGATGCCGCTTGGGGCGAGATCTTCCTAAGCAGCATGTTCCTTGGCATGATCTCCGCCTTTGTGGGCATGCTCTTTGCCGATGTGCGAGAAGGGCTTTCAGGCTACATCCCCATCGTAGTGGCGCTGATCTCGGCGGCCATCATGGGTATATGCGGCCTGCTGCTCAAAAAGTTCAAATGGACCTGGCTGGAGCAGTACGCGCTGCCCATCTCCATGCTGGGCGCGATGGCGTTGTCCATTCCCGTCACCTGGCTGATGGGCTAGAGGAGGTGTATGAGCATGAAACAGAGAGAATATATCGAATCCGTTCACTTCTATGGCCGCATCTGGGTGGCTATGGGTATATTGCTTTTGCTGATGGTACCCACCGCCATCTGCGTTTACTACGGCGCATGGCCTGAGGCAAAGTATGTGCTCAAGGGTCTGTTGGGCGTTGCCCCCATCTTTTGGACTGTGGGCATCATTGAGGTGTTCACCTATGCCCCCATGCTGGGCACGGGCGGCACATATTTGGGCTTTATTACCGGCAATTTAGTCAACCTTAAAGTGCCCTGTGCGCTCAATGCGATGCAGGCTGCGGGCGTTTCAGCATCGTCTGAAGAAGGAGAGGTCATCTCCACCATCGCCATTGCAACCTCTGCCATCGTCACCACGCTCATCATTGCGCTGGGCGTGCTGCTGCTGGGCGTACTCCAGCCCATACTGGAGTCTCCGGTGCTCACACCTGCCTTTGACAATATACTGCCCGCGCTCTTTGGCGGCCTGGGCGTGGTATATGTCTCCAAGAACTGGAAAATCGCGGTGGCGCCGCTGGCATTCATGGTGGTGCTGTTCCTGCTGGTGCCGTCGCTGGCCAGTTCCGTGGGCGTGTTGGTGCCCGTAGGCGCGCTGGTGTGCATCGGCGTATCGCGCATCCTGTATAAAAAAGGCATCGTGAAGTAGAGGAGGAGAACGATGATCGCACTGTACATCATTCTTGCGGCGCTTGCCGTAGTAATCGCCGTGCTGCTGGCACGTGCTGCCGCTTTTCGGCCCAAGAAAGAAGAGCCTGTGACCGCTGCGCAGGAACAGTTTGACCGTGAAAAGGCCATCCGAGACCTGCAGGCACTCATCCGCTGCAAGACCGTCTCCTACCGCGACCGCGCCTTGGAGGATGGCGCCGAGTTCGATAAGCTCTACGCACTTCTGCCGGAGCTGTTCCCCAATGTGTACAAGGCTTGTCCCCTCGTCCAACTCAATGATCGCAGTCTGCTCTTCCTTTGGAAGGGTCGCTCCACGCAAAAGCCCAGCGTGCTCATGGCGCACTATGACGTGGTTCCTGTCAACGAAGATCAGTGGGAGAAGCCCGCGTTTGATGCCGTCATTGAGGACGGCGTGCTGTGGGGCCGAGGTACGCTGGATACCAAAGGTACTTTCCTGGGTGTGCTGGAGGCGGCGGACAACCTCATCGCGCAGGGCTTTGTTCCTGCCAACGACCTTTACCTCGCCTTTGCCGGCAATGAAGAGATTTCCGGCGACGGCGCGCCCGCCATTGTGCGTTGGTTCAAGCAGCAGGGGATTCGCCCCGAGTTTGTACTGGACGAAGGCGGCGCGGTCGTTGAGGGTGTGTTCCCCGGTGTCGCGCAACCCTGTGCCGTCGTGGGTATTGCAGAAAAGGGCCCCATGGATGTGACCTTCACACTCAACTCCACGGGCGGCCATGCGTCTACGCCGCCCCCGCACACCTCAGTGGGCCTGCTGGCCCGTGCCGTTCAGCGCGTAGAGGACCATCCCTTCCCATTCCAACTCACCGCGCCCGCGGCGCAGATGTTTGACACGCTGGGCCGTCGCTCCACCTTTCTCTATCGGCTCATTTTCGCCAACCTCTGGTGTTTTAAGCCTGCTTTGAATCTGCTGTGCAAAAAAAGCGGCGGCGAGCTCAACGCATTGGTACGTACCACGGTGGCCTTTACCCAGATGCAGGGCAGCGCCGCATCCAACGTACTGCCGCCCAACGCATGGGTGGGCGCCAACCTGCGCCTGATGGGCACGGAAACCGTGGAGAGCGCCAAGGCTTACCTGGAAAAGACCATTGCCGACGATCGCATTTGCGTGGACGTTGTGGAAGGCATGAATCCCTCTCCCATTTCCCGCACCGACGGAGAACCCTGGCAGCGCCTGCGCACCGCCATTCGCGCAACTTGGGATGGCGTGGTGGTCACGCCCTACATGATGCTTGCCTGCTCCGATTCTCGCCATTACGGCGAAATTTCCGACCATGTTTATCGTTTCTCCGCGATGGCCCTGTCTAAGCAGGAACGCGGCATGATCCATGCCAACAATGAGCGCGTGCCGTTGGCCACTGTGGAGAAGACTATTGCCTTCTACCAGCGTCTCATCCGCACCTGTTGATGAATCGACAAAAACCCCCATGTTTTCCGCACGAATTGTTGTGGACACACGGGGTTTTCGTGTTATACTTGCTCTGTAGAACCGTTTGGCACTCTCAGGTGCTTTCCCGGAACCTGACTTGGAAAGGATGATCCAATATGAAAAACCGCAAGAGCTTCCGAACGCTGTGGGTGCTCATCGCTGCGCTGCTGCTGTGCGTTTGCTTCCCTGTCGTCGCCAACGCCGACAATACGGTTTATCACACCGTTAAGTTTCTGGACGGCATGAATGGAGAAGCGTTTGAGGATTATTCAACAACCCTTCCCAAAGGCACCCTCACACCTAACTTTAGGGACTTAGGGATAGCAAATACGGATGGACCTTCCTGCACCGGCTTCACCTACGATGGTTGGGATCCGCCCAGGGATGATACTGTGAACGGAGACGTGGTCTATACCGCGAAATGGAAAGACAGCAGGACTACCGGGCAGGTTGTTTACACCGTTGTCTACAAGGACGATGTTAATGGAAAAGTGTTTAAGGATCGCGTGAATAAGGGCATTATTCCCAATGCAACAACGCCTCCGTTCGCAACAGCCGAAACCGAACCCACCGAGCCTCGCCGTGAGGGCTATACCTTCACCGGTTGGAAAAACGACCTGGACGGCGCCTGGTCCAAGAACGTAACAGGCTACACGAGATACACTGCGCAATGGGAGAAAAATCCGTCTCAGGAACCAGAGCAGTCGCAGGGGCCCATCTACTACCCCGACTATGACGAATCGCCCGAGGTGACGCCCGTGCCTACGCCCACGCCGGAGCCCGTCGCGGACGAGGAGGACGTTTCGCCCAAGACCGGCGCTGCGGAGGTCTCGCTGCCCGCGTTGGCGGTCGTGGCGCTGGCTGCCGCCGCGATGATGGTGCGCATGATGCGCAAGCGCGATGCATAACCCCGATTGAGCCCGCAACCCCTTCCGCGCTGCGGAAGGGGTTTTCGTTTGCCGCGCGGGCGACAAAACGGCGTTTTGTGTCGTGGCGGCATTGTTCCGTGTTGGGGCGCGGCACGGCACAAGCGCGGGCGTTTGTCAAGAGGAAAAGAAGGAAAAAATAAAAATATATTTTCGGCCAAGGGCTTGAAATATGGACGGAGTGGGTATATACTAGTCAAGCACAGCCCAAGATGTTGTGTTCAAATGCGGAATGGATACACTATATATTGATTGGTGCTCAAACATTACGAAATGAGAAGGAGCGGCTCAAGGCATGAAAGTGATCAAGCGAAACGGTACCGAAGTGGACTTTGACATCAGCAAAATAGAAAATGCCATCAGCAAAGCCAACCAGGTGGTGGAGGATTCGGCCAAGATGACGCGGCTTCAGATCGAGCGCATCGCACAATCCGTGGAGTTGCAGCTCATCAAATTTAATCGTTCGCCTTCCGTTGAGGAGATCCAGGATCTGGTGGAAAAGCAGATCATGGCCCATGGCGCATTTGAGGTGGCCAAAGAGTACATCACCTACCGCTATACGCGCTCGCTCGTGCGCCGCAGCAATACGACCGATGACAAGATACTCTCGTTGATCGAATGCTGCAATGAAGAAGCGAAGCAGGAGAACTCAAATAAGAATCCTATCGTCAACTCCACGCAGCGGGACTATATGGCCGGAGAGGTTTCCCGTGACATTTCTGCTCGCCTGCTGCTGCCCAAGGAGATTGTTGAGGCGCACAACGAGGGCCTGATCCACTTTCACGACACCGACTATTACGCGCAGCACATGCACAACTGCGACCTGGTCAACCTGGAGGATATGCTGCAGAACGGAACGGTCATCACCGGCACCATGATCGAACGGCCACATTCTTTCTCCACTGCCTGCAACATCGCCACGCAGATCATTGCGCAGGTGGCCTCCAACCAGTACGGCGGGCAGTCTATTTCGCTGGCGCATCTGGCGCCCTTTGTGCAGGTCAGCCGTGAAAAGATCCGTAGGACCGTGGAAAGGGAAATGCAGAGCATCGGCGCGCATCCTACGCAAGAGCAGATGACCGAGCTGGTCGAGGGAAGGCTTGCCGACGAGGTCAAGCGCGGCGTACAGACCATCCAGTATCAGGTAATTACACTGCTGACTACCAACGGCCAGGCGCCCTTTGTCACGGTATACATGTACCTTGGCGAGGCAAAGAATGAGCAGGAAAAGGCTGATCTTGCGCTCATCATCAAGGAAACGCTGGAGCAACGCTACCAGGGCGTCAAGAACGAGGACGGCGTGTGGGTGACGCCTGCTTTCCCCAAACTCATCTACGTGTTGGAGGAAGATAATATCCACGAGGATAGTAAGTACTATTACCTGACCAAGCTTGCCGCCAAGTGCACGGCTAAGCGTATGGTGCCTGACTACATCTCGGAAAAGAAGATGCTGGAGCTCAAGGGCGACGTGTATACCTGCATGGGCTGCCGTTCCTTCCTGACGCCGGACCGCTTTACAGACGCCGGCATCGGCAATATCGCCAATGCGGGCAACTATGAGCCTGGCAAGCACAAGTATTACGGCCGCTTCAACCAGGGCGTTGTGACCATCAACCTGCCGGATGTGGCGCTTTCCTCCGGAGGCGATATGGAGAGGTTCTGGTCGGTGTTTGAGGAACGCCTGGAGCTGTGCCACCGTGCGCTGCGCTGCCGCCATGAGCGCCTGAAGGGCACGATCTCTGACGTCGCGCCCATCCTGTGGCAGTATGGTGCGCTCGCGCGGCTGGAGAAGGGTGAAACGATTGATAAGCTGCTCTACAACGGCTATTCCACCATTTCGCTGGGCTATGCGGGTCTGTATGAGTGCGTGAAGTATATGACTGGCAAGAGCCACACTGACCCTGAGGCTACGCCGTTTGCGTTGAGCATCATGCAGAAGATGAATGACAAGTGCAAGGAGTGGAAGACGACGGAGAACATCGACTATTCGCTGTACGGCACGCCGCTGGAGTCCACCACCTACAAGTTTGCCAAGTGCCTGCAGAGACGCTTTGGCATCATTCCCGGAATCAACGACAAGGGCTACATCACCAACTCCTACCATGTCCATGTCACCGAAGAGATCAACGCTTTTGACAAGCTGGCCTTTGAGGCTCAATTCCAGCATCTGTCTCCTGGCGGCGCTATCAGCTATGTCGAAGTACCCGACATGCAGAACAACCTGGAAGCCGTGTTGGGTGTGATGAAATTTATCTACGACAACATCATCTATGCCGAACTCAATACCAAGTCCGACTACTGCCAGGTCTGCGGCTGGGACGGCGAGATCAAAATCGAGGAAGAGGAAGGAAAACTCATCTGGAAATGCCCCAAGTGCGGCAATACCGACCAAAATAAGATGAACGTTGCCCGGCGCACCTGCGGTTACATCGGGACGCAATTCTGGAATCAGGGCCGCACGCAGGAGATCCGCGATCGCGTGCTGCATCTGTAAGGAGTTCTGCCAATTATGAATTACGGACAGATCAAAAACTGCGACATCGCAAATGGCGAAGGCGTGCGCGTGACATTGTTTGTCTCCGGCTGCACCAATCATTGCGACCAGTGCTTTCAGCCGGAAACCTGGGATTTCAGCTATGGCAAGCCCTTTACGGCCGAGACGGAGGAGGAGCTGCTGCGCCTGCTCGCGCCGGACTACATCACGGGGCTGACGCTGCTGGGCGGCGAACCTTTTGAGCCGCAGAATCAGCGTGCTCTGCTGCCCTTTGTGCGCCGCGTGCGGGAAACTTATCCCCAAAAGGACGTCTGGGCCTTCTCCGGCTTTACCTGGGAAGAGCTGCACAACGATGGCGCCCATCCTCGCTGTGAGATCACGGACGACCTGCTCGCGCTGGTGGACGTGCTGGTGGACGGCCGATTCATCGCTGCGCTCAAGGATATCTCACTGCGCTTCCGTGGCTCGTCAAACCAGCGCATCATTGACGTGCCGCGTACACTCAGCCAGGGGTGTATCGTGCCCTGGAAGAGTAAATCATGACGGCATAAGGAAAAACAAGAGCCCGCCTCATTCCTGTAAATCCAGGAGTGGAGCGGGCTCTTTTGAGCAGGATTGCCATTATTTTGCAGAGCGCATGCGGGAAAAGGGATGCGTTATGGTGTGCAGCATGTAATACACTAAATCTTTGGGCGAAGCATCGCTGTCGCGGGGCAACTTGGGCACGAGAATGAGCGTCGAGCCCAGGCGCAGCGCTACCGCCAACGCGAAAAGCGCTTTGTATCGGTCGAACCAGCCAAGGGAGAATGCGCCCGAAGCCGCCCAGGAATCCAACAGCGCGCCGCCCGCCAAGGACCCCAGCGTTGCGCCCAGAAGCGCCGTCACACACGCGAAGACTGCGATATGCGTCGGCCGCGTATCGTCAGGCGAACAGGAGAGCTGCATGTTGTTGGCCGTCAGGTTCGCGCCGCACCAGAACATCGCCCCCAGCAGGTTGCGCAGCAGTGAGGGCCAGATGCTGCCCGGCGTCGCCAGCAGAAAGAAAAGCGGACTGACCGAAGCGGCTACACAGGCCACGGTCATTACGTTGCGACAGCCAAAGCGATCCAGCATGCGGCCCCAACGCGGCATCACAAAGATTGCCACCAGTGCCGGAACAATGGTAAAGAACACAGTAATTTGTGTGTTGGTCAGCCCCATCTCATTCATGGAATAGGGGATCATGTACACATCGGACAGGTTTGCGGTAAAACACCATGCCGTCCACATGATGACCAGTTTCATGAAAGGCTTGTTGTGCAGCACGGTGCTAAAGGCACCGAACAGGTTTTGCTTCTGCGGTGGCGCGGAGTAGATCTCCTCGCAGAACCCGAAAGAAAACATGTCCAGCATGCCCGTAATGCCACCCAACAGGAAGATGATGACGTACTTGTTATGCGGTGGCAGATGATCCAGCAGATAGGCCACCAGCAGGCCAAAGGCAACGTTTGCCACTGCCAGAAAGCTTTCACGGATGGACAACCACCGCCCACGCATGCGGATGGGCGCCAGATCGCTCAGCCATGGGAACCAACAGACGTTGATGACTGCGCCCGTGCAGGAGATTACGCCCAACAGGAAGATGATCGTCCATAATTGCAGGAGTTTGGAAGCCATGGGCATCAGGAAAGGAATCAGGCCAAAGAGCATCCAAAGCGCGCGGGAAAAGACACCCAACGTCAGCATATATTTTTTGCGCTTGTGTGTGCGGTTGACCAATACCGAATAGGGCAGTTGGAGCAACGCTGCAATCTGTGGAATTGCCGTGAGGATGCCAAAGTGAATGTCGTTTGCGCCCAGCTCCGTGGCCAGGCCCACCATAGCCGTCGTACCGCCGCCACAGATGATGCCGCACACACTGCCAAATATGTTGCCTAGCAGTATGAAATTCAGACTGCGGCGGATTGCCTGCGGCAACCGAGCCTCATCATAGAGCTGATTCATGGGATTGTGCCGAATTTGCTCCCGGAGTTTCATGTTGCGCCACCCTTCCCACCGGCGGCCTTGTCTGTATTTTGTGGCCGCACGGTACATTTACCTTCTCTTTATTTTACCTGCATCCTTGTCCACCGTCAATGATAAAACTTTTTATTTCCCGGATCATGTTAATTTTAGTTTAATTTGAAAGTGCTGAAAGTCATGTGTCCCTCCAGATTTTGCGGACTTAGTCAAAGTAAAATAGTTCCTCAAATTTTTTGTCCAGTGCGATACACAGCACCAGCGCAAGCTTGGCGGTGGGATTGAATTGCCCTGTCTCGATGGAACTGATGGTGTTGCGTGACACGCCCACCAGCTGCGCAAGCTGGGCCTGCGACAGCTTTTTCTCCATCCGCGCTGCTCTGAGCCGATTTTTCAGTATGAGCTCCATTTTTTCTCAAAATATGGCCGATATGGTGATGAGCTGATAAAGATGCGCCGCAGAAAACAACACTACGCCCAGCCAGTAGAGTGCTGCCAGCGCGATCTCATGCTTGCGCCTTAGCTTAATGGCTTTGACTGTGAATCTTGCAGCCGGGATGGTGAACACCACCGCGTACAGTCCGTAGTTCATGCCGTCCCCGGTCAGGATCTGCGCCACGAAAAATACGGTCGCCAGCACCGCCGCCGCCACGGCCCCCGCGTTGCCACCCGCGGCCATCACCTGCTTTTCGTACAGATCTTGATTCTTGTTTTCCCTGCGGCTCTTCTCGAGAATTTCTTCTTTGCGCATCGCTTTGCCTTCTTGACAAGTTTTCTTGTCAACATGATACTGCGGACAAGTTTTGTTGCCAACAGTAAATGCAAAGTTTTCTGTGCAGATCTTCGTCACAGCGCAGGCGAGAAGTAGGGCGCATCGCGCAGTGGATGTTCGGAGAACAGGCAGCGCACGGCGTTCAGGTATTCCGCTTCGCTGCGCGCTTTTCGCATAGCCTTAACGCACTTGTGCGGCTCCTCAAAGGCGAGGGAAAGGTACTTCATCGCGTCGCACATACGCCATACCGCGATATTTTTGGGGTATTGTGCCAGATACTCTTCGTACAGCGCGTCGTGGAATTGGCTCACCTCATTGACGCTCAAGCATTGACCGCCGTGTAGCTGACGTGCCAGAGCAGGGTTGGTCAACAGCCCGCGGCCCAGCATCAGCGTGACATCCGGATGGGTTTTGAGGACGTTTGCAGCGTCCTGCGGCGAAAACACGTCGCCGTTGTAGACCAGCGGTATGGTCAGCGCTGCCTGAGCCTGCACAAAGGCATCATCCCAAATCTTTCCTTTATAATACTGTGCGCGCGTACGGGGGTGTACGGTCAGCTCATAAATTGGGTATTGCCGGTAGATCGCCAAAATTTGCGCCCATTCCTCCGGGTCGGCAAAGCCGATGCGCGTCTTTATGGAAACGGGAAGCGAAGCATGCGTAAACACTTCGTCCAGAAATACGCGCAGCGTATCCAGATCACGCAGCATGCCTGCGCCCTTGTATTTGGCCGTCACCGTTCCGGAGGGACAACCCACATTGAGGTTGACCTCGGCATAGCCCAGGTCGCACAGCGTACGCGCTGCCCACAGGAAAGTGTCGGACCGATTGGACAGTACTTGCGGCACTGCGGGAACGTTTTTATTGTACTTGGGCAGTACGGCGGCTTTTTCACGCGGCGTGAGGCAATCGTACTGTGTTGGACTGATAAAGGGAATGAAATATTTCTCCGCTCCGCCGAACATCTGATGGTGAACGCGGCGGTACACGGCATCGGTAAAACCTTCCATCGGAGCAAAGTAGACCTTCATGGATGCATCCTCCGTTAATTACTGCGTGCAAGGGAGAGTATAGGGGAGATGCACCGTTCCGTCAAGCGGGAAAGTGTGAAAATCGCGCATCGAAGGCATTGCTTTCGTACCCCGGGTGCGGTATCATGAAAGCAGAAAAATGAAGCCCCGGTCGGAAGGAGGAGAAAAGCGATGATCTATGTTTGCACCAAGTGCGGCTATAGGGTAGAAGCCGACAAACAGCCCGATCTGTGCGCCATGTGCTATGCGGCCAAGCACCACATGATTCCGGAAAAGGAGCAGCCCAAGGAACAAGGCGAGGCAAAAGACAAAGCGCAGAGTGGTTCGCTCGCGTAAACCGACGCATCCCGATGACAAAAATCACCCGCCCGGATCCAGTGTCCAGGCGGGTGATTTTTATGTCCGTCAGCCTTTTTCGTTGTCCTTGGGGATCACACGGCCCTGCAGCCTGTTAATGGAGCGCTCCACGGCATCGCGGCTGTTGCCCCAGGGCTTGTCCTGGTTGCGGTAATCAAACTTGAGCGTGAACCACTCCAGATCATGCTCTACACGTTCCAGGTTGCGCTTTTGCAGCGCCAGCAGATCCTCCACAAACTGCAGCTGCATGCTACCCGACATGTGCTCCAGCGCACCGCGCAGCAGCACCGCATAGTGCCGCTGGCACACGCCTTTGGATTCCGTAAATGTCGATCGAAAGCTCTCATCTTTTTTGTACAGATAACAGATTGTCTCAATGTAGCGGTCCATTGACTTTTGGATGCGGTCGCAGATATAGCAACTATCGGTACGAAATTGTACATGATCGGCCAATGCAGCCATCTGCTTGTGAAAGGGCGAGGACTTGGCTACGCCCGATGCTGCGCGGGACAGGGGATTCTTTTTCTTTTCCGCTTCGAGCGCGCGCAGCAAAGCATCGGACTGCCTCTGCGTGGAATCCATCACATCCTTGAGGTGTGTATGCGTCATCAGCGCCAGGCTCAGGCGGTTCTGAGCGTCGTAGAGCTGCGCAAAATGGCGCGGACAAAAGCCCTTTTCATTGGTGGCGATGCGCGTATCGGGTTCCATCATCGCGCCGCCCAGGGCCACGTCGAGAAACTGCCGCTCGCAGTTGTCCTCCAGTGCGCATACGGGGCATTCCGTGTCCATCTTGTAGGCGTCCCAGATGGGGATGGTATCCAGATGTACCTGCGGCATGTGTGAGACCTCCTTTGTTAAGATTCAGTATACCGTATGCGCGCCAAAATCGCAACCACGATTCTACCTCAGTCGTCTCATGCATAGCCTTGTAGGGATGAGGGAGGTGCATGGCATTGACCAAGAGGACAAGTTATCACACGCACTATGTACACAGGCGGCCGCGGCGCGGATTGGGCGGCGTTGGCTGGCTGGCGGCGTTGGTGGCGCTGGGCGTCATCGGTTATGTGGCGCTGGCGATGGGCGCAGGTAGCTGGCTGCACAGCGCGCTGTTCAGCAGGGATAGCGGCGAGGAAGAACAGGAGAATGAAATCAGCGACGTGGAAACGTCTCCGGAACCCACACTGGACGCGGCGGGCGAAATCACCGAGACCGTCGCCTTTCCGGCGATGGAGAGCTACCTGCTCAGCTGTGGAGGCTTTGAGGAAGAGAAACAGGCGCGGGATGCTGCGGTGCTCTACCGTGCGCGCGGCGGTGCGGGCTATGTACAGAAAGAAGGGGACGGGTACAGCGTGCTGCTCGCTGCCTATGACAGCACCGCCGCTTGCCAGAACGTGGCACAGAACCTGAAACAGCAGGAGGACATCAATGCGCAAGTTCAGGCGCTTACCATTGACGGCGTAGAACTGCGCCTGACCGCGTCTGCCCGCCGCATCGATGGCGTGCGCGACGCGTTCTCCGTCTGGCAGCAGACGGTGCAGATGCTCTCCGACCTGTGGCAGGACGTGGACGGCGGCGTGGCCACACTCAATCAGGCGGTGGGACGGCTGACCGCGCAGCGCGACAAGCTGGGCGCGGCCTGCGAGGAGGCGTTCTCCGACGCGCTGATCGAGGGGCAGAGCCAGGCATTGGACGGCCTTTCCAGCGTGTTTCACGGCACGTGGGAGGAATTGGATGCGCTAATTGTTGATCCGCCAGAAAATATACTGGAACTTTCCGCAAAAATAAAGTATACTGGTATCAGGAGTTTAACGGAATATCAATCTTATGTTCAGAGCTTAAAAGAGGCATGAACATGGTGAACGGATTTTAAAGCAAAGGAGGAGTAAGATGGTTATACGAAGGATTGCCGAACTGCTGGAGGCCGAGGTCATTCTCGGAGAGGACAAGCTGGATATGGAGGTGGACATGGCGTTCAGCTCCGACATGATGAGCGATGTGCTGGCGTATGTCACCGGCCGCACCGTGCTGCTGACGGGTCTGGTCAACGAGCACGTCATCCGCACTGCCGAAATGGTGGATCTGGAGTGCATCGTGTTCGTACGCGGCAAACTGCCCACCCAGGAGATCATCGACAAGGCGAAGGAGAACGGCATGGTGCTGCTGGCCACCACCCATACGCTCTACTGCACCAGCGGCATCCTCTATTCGAACGGCCTGACGGGCATCGGAAGGAGGAAGTAGCGTATGCCGTTGATTGCAGAGGTTTTCCCCGTTGAAAAGGACGACTTTGTCACCGCAGGCGAAGCGTCGGCCAAGATCAAGCGCACGCTCAAGAAGCTGGGCGTGGACAGCGCGCTGCTGCGTCGTATCTCAGTGTGTTCCTACGAGGTGGAGCTGAATCTGGTCATCCACTCGCTGGGCGGCACCATTGACTTCCAGGTGACGCAGGACAGCGTGATGCTGCTGGTCAAGGACCGCGGCCCCGGCATAGCGAACCTGGAGCTTGCGATGCGTGAAGGCTGGTCCACCGCGCCGGAATCCGTGCGCATGATGGGCTTTGGTGCCGGTATGGGCCTGCCCAACATGAAGCGCAACGCCGATGAATTTGATATCAAGTCCGAGGCGGGCGTGGGTACAGAGATCCTAATGAAATTCAGGTTGAAGTAGCAAAGCAACGCTGCTCTCCTTAGGAACAAAAAAGACAGAGCTTGGGAAGGAGAGGGAAATGGGCAACACGACCTACTATCATTCCGTAATGCTGGAAAAGGAGAAGTGCAAGGGCTGTACCACATGTCTTAAGCACTGTCCTACCGAGGCCATCCGCGTCTATGGAGGCAGCGCACACATCATAAAAGAGCGTTGCATCGACTGCGGCGCGTGCATCCAGCGCTGTCCCTACCACGCAAAGGTGGCGGTGACCGACCCGCTGACCCGGCTTTCGGATTACAAAATCCGCGTGGCGCTGCCTGCCCCCACGCTCTATGGCCAGTTTAAGGGCCTGACCGATATCGGTCGCCTGCTCGATGCGCTCATCGCCATTGGCTTTGACGATGTGTATGAGGTGGCAAGGGGCGCGGAGTATGTCTCGCAGGAAATTGCACAGCGCGTCAAGAATCGAAAGGTGCATAACGGCATGCCGCTGATCTCTTCGGCTTGCCCTGCCATCGTGCGGCTGATCCAAGTGCGCTTCCCTGAACTATTGGACAATGTGGTGGATGTCATTTCGCCCATGGAGGCGGCGGCGCTGGCAGCGCGAAAGCGCGTGTGCCGAAATATGTCCGCTGCCCCTGAGGATGTGGGCATATTCTTCCTGACGCCCTGCCCAGCCAAGATGACCGAGGTACGCGCTCCGCAGTCCATCCACAAGAGCAACGTTGACGGCGTCATCTCTATCATGGACGTCTATGGGCAGCTTAACGCACAAATCAAGACGGCGCGGCACTTTGACAACCTGCAGCACGCGGGTTCGCACGGCGTGGCCTGGGCACAAACCGGCGGCGAGATGCTGGCTGTGGGCGTGGAAAACGCGCTGGCGGTCGATGGCATTGAGAACGTCATTCAGGTGCTGGAGAGCATAGAAAACGGAGATCTTTCTGATCTGGAATATTTCGAGGGCCTGGCTTGCGTGGGCGGCTGCCTAGGAGGTCCGCTGACCTTTGAAAATACCTATGTGGCCAAGAATCGCCTACGCAGATTGTCCGAAAAGCTGCCACGCCTCGAGGCGCCGGATGGCGAGGAGCGGGAACTGACCAGCGAAGAGCTGCGCACGCAGCTGCTCTTCCAGCCCAATCCCGCGATGAAGCTGGACGATAATCTGTATGTGGCGCTTCAGAAGATGGAGCGTATCGAGCAAATCTACGCGAACCTGCCGGGTCTGGACTGCGGCTCCTGCGGTTCGCCCTCTTGCAGGGCGCTGGCCGAGGATGTGGTGCTGGGCTTTGCGGTGGAGCTGGATTGCATATTCAAGCTCAAACAGAAGATACAGCAGATGTCCAAGCAGATGGTGGACATCTCCGAGACGACGAGAAAGTAGGAGGGAATTGCAATGACGGTTGCAGAACTAAAGGAACTGCTGGGTGCAAGGGTGCTCAACGAAGGCGTGGATCTAAGCCGCGAGGTCGGCAGCGCCTATGTATGCGACCTGCTCTCCTGGGTAATGGCAAAGGGAGCGCCCGGAACCGCGTGGGTGACGGTGATGAACCATCTCAACGTCATCGCGGTGGCAACGCTACTGGACATGTCCTGCGTGATCATCCCCGAGAACATTGAGGTTAAGCCTGAGACACTGGAAAAGGCGGCCGAGGAGGAGATCCCCGTGCTTTCAACCGGCAAAACGGCTTTTGAGATCGCTGGCCTGATGCATTCCAAGGGTCTGGGCGACCCCGTCAAGTAGCCATGAAGTGCGCGGTTGATCTGCACATGCACTCATGCCTGTCGCCCTGCGCGGACGACGATATGACGCCGAACAACATGGTGGGTATGGCCTACATCAAGCAGCTGGACTGCATTGCTGTGACCGACCATAACGCGGCCTTTAACCTCCCGGCGGTAAAGGCAGTGGCGGACGCCATGGACGTGGTGCTGCTGCCGGGCATTGAGGTCACCTCCAGCGAGGAGGTCCATATCCTGACCTACTTTGCCAATGTGGATACTGCAGTGGAATTTGGCAGAATGGTTTACGACCACCTGCCACCTCTCTCTAATAACAAGGCTATTTTCGGCAACCAACTGATCCTCAATGAGGATGACGAGACGGTAGGCGAGCTGGACAGGCTGCTGATTCAGGCCACGGACCTATCCATCGAGGACATTGCGCAGGCGTGCGAGGAGGCGGGTGGGGCGTGCGTCGCGGCGCATATCAATCGATCCTCCAATTCGTTGCTCGCTAACCTGGGCTTTCTGCCTGCGCGTCCGGTATTTTCTGCGCTGGAGGTCTATCGTGCCGCGCCCGCGCCCACTGCGACTACCGGGGAGTATAAGATCCTCTACGCCTCCGACGCCCATCGACTGGGAGATATTTCGGAGCGGGAGTTCCTTCTGGATCTTCCCGAGCGCAGCACGCGCGCGCTGTTTGAATATTTGCTCGAGTGCAGAAACCGTGTTGCGGGGAAATGACAGGATTTACATGTGATTTGTTATGTTTATAACAAATATAGATAAATTTTTATCAATCGATGAAATTTGTCGGAATTAGCGTGTGCAAACCGGATGTAAAATACTACGCATTGAGCGAAAATAACCACCATAGACGATGATTTTTTACAAAAAGTGTGTTAAAATTCTGAAGAATGGCACTGATATAGAAAGTCATGCTGTAAGTCTATTCAAATCCAATAAGGGGGTCGAAGGTCAATGTCTAATTGCTGCAAAGATCAGGAAAAGTATCAGCAACTTCAGGCAGTCATCGACGCAAAGAAGGGCATGAAGGGCGCTCTGATGCCCGTTATGCAGGAAGCGCAGGCCATCTTTGGCTATCTGCCCAAAGAGGTTCAGCAGTTCATTGCGGACGGTCTGGGCGTGACGCTGAGCGAGGTCTACGGCGTTTCTACCTTCTACGCGCAGTTCGTTCTGGAGCCCCAGGGTGAGCACGTCATCGGCGTGTGCCTGGGCACCGCGTGCTATGTCAAGGGCTCGCAGGCGGTTCTGGATCGTCTCAGTGAAGAGCTCAAGGTTCCCGTGGGCAAAACCACTGCGGACGGCAAGTTCACCCTCAACGCCACCCGTTGCCTGGGTGCGTGCGGTTTGGCTCCGGTTATGATGATCGGTGACGAGGTCTACGGTCGTCTGACGCCCGATGAGGTTCCCGCCATCCTGGCCAAGTATTGATCCACTCAAACGCGAAGGCAAGGAGGAATGCAGGTTGCGCGAGCTCTCGCTGCACATACTCGATCTTGCACAGAATTCCCTGACGGCAAACGCTAAGCGCCTGGACATTCTCGTAAGCGAGCAAAAGGCGCTGGATCGGCTGACCATCACGCTGCAGGACGACGGTAAGGGCATGTCGCCCGAGTTTCTTGCAAACGTCACCTCACCCTTTACCACCACGCGCACCACGCGTAAGGTGGGGCTGGGCATACCCATGTTCAAGGCCAACGCTGAGCTTTCCGGCGGAGACTTTGACATTTGGTCACAGGTGGGCGTGGGGACGCGAATGACGGCGAATTTTGTGCTTTCCTCAATCGATCGCCCACCGCTGGGCGATATGGTTTCCACCATGATCAGCCTTGTCATCGCGAATCCTACCTTCCATTTTCATTATGAATACGCCGTAGACGGCGAGGCCTTCACATTTGATACGGAAGAAATCATGCAGGTGTTGGGCGGCGTTCCGCTGGACACGCCTGAGGTTGTTTCCTGGATGATGGACTATCTCAAAGAAGGCATGGAATCACTACATGGAGGTGCGTAAAAATGAAATCCATTAAGGACCTTGAGGCCATTCGCCAGCGCACGCTGGAAGAAGTCAATCTCCGCAATGATCGCCACGGCATCCGCGTGGTGGTGGGTATGGGCACTTGCGGCATCTCTGCCGGCGCCCGTCCTGTGATGATGGAGTTTGTGGAAGAGATCAAGCGCCGCGGCGTGCAGGATGCCATGGTCACCCAGACCGGCTGCATCGGTGTGTGCCGTCTGGAGCCCATGGTTGAGGTGTATATGCCCGGCCAGGAGAAGGTTACCTACGTGCTGATGACCCCCGAAAAGGTCGCGCGCGTGGTGGGCGAGCACCTGATCAACGGCAACCCTGTGACCGAGTACACCATCGGCGCAGCGGAATAAAAAAACAGCCGGCGTCTGACGTCGGAAAGAGGTTTATCGTAGGAGGTTATACACATGGACTTGTTTCGTTCGCAGGTTCTGATTTGCGGCGGTACGGGCTGCACTTCCTCCGGCTCTGCTGAACTGATCCGCCTGTTTGAGGAGAAGATCAAGGAGGCTGGCCTGGAGAAGGAAGTCAAGGTCGTCCGCACGGGCTGCTTCGGCCTGTGTGAGATGGGCCCCGTCGTCATCGTCTACCCCGAGGGCGCGTTCTACTCTCACATCAAGGCAGAGAACGTCGAAGAGATCGTCAACGAGCACCTGCTCAAGGGGCGCATCGTGCGCCGCCTGCTCTGCCGCGAGGCCATCGAGGAGGACACTACCAAGTCTCTGGACGAGGTCGATTTCTACAAAAAGCAGAAGCGCGTTGCGCTGCGCAACTGCGGCGTCATTGATCCAGAGCGCATCGATGAGTACATCGCCTTTGACGGCTATAAGGCGCTGGCAAAGGTGCTCACCGAGATGACCCCTCAGCAGGTCATCGACACCATCAAGGCCTCCGGTCTGCGCGGCCGCGGTGGCGCTGGCTTCCCCACGGGCACCAAGTGGCAGTTTGCTGCCAATTCCGTGGACGACCAGAAGTACGTCTGCTGCAACGCTGATGAGGGCGACCCTGGCGCGTTCATGGATCGCTCTATCCTTGAAGGCGATCCTAACGCTGTCGTCGAAGCCATGGCCATCGCGGGCTATGCCATCGGAGCCAACCAGGGCTATGTCTACGTCCGCGCCGAGTACCCCATCGCTGTCAAGCGCCTGCAGATTGCCATCAACGAGGCGCGCGAGTACGGCCTGCTGGGCAAAAACATCATGGACACCGGTTTTGACTTCGACCTTGATATCCGTCTGGGTGCCGGTGCGTTCGTTTGCGGCGAGGAAACCGCTCTGATGAACTCCATCGAGGGCAAGCGCGGCGAGCCGCGTCCCCGTCCTCCGTTCCCGGCCGTCAAAGGCCTGTTTGCCAAGCCCACTATTCTCAATAACGTTGAGACCTACGCTAACGTCCCTCAGATCATCCTCAAGGGGCCGGAATGGTTCGCCTCTATGGGCACCGAGAAGTCCAAGGGCACCAAGGTCTTCGCGCTGGGCGGCAAGATCAAGAACACCGGCCTGGTCGAGATCCCCATGGGCACCTCGCTGCGCGAGATCATCTACGACATCGGCGGCGGCTGCCCCAACGGCAAGAAATTCAAGGCTGCGCAGACCGGTGGCCCCTCGGGTGGTTGCATCCCGGCCAGCCTGCTGGATACGCCCATCGACTATGACAACCTGATCGCCATCGGTTCCATGATGGGTTCCGGCGGCATGATCGTCATGGACGAGGACAACTGCATGGTGGATATCGCCCGCTTCTTCCTCGACTTCACCGTCGATGAATCCTGCGGCAAGTGCCCGCCCTGCCGCATCGGTACCCGCCGTATGTTGGAGATCCTTGAGCGCATTACCGAGGGCAAGGGTGAGGACGGCGATATTGAGAAGCTGGAGACACTGGCCAAGAACATTAAGGCCTCTGCTCTGTGCGGTCTGGGTCAGACTGCGCCCAACCCCGTTCTGTCCACTCTGAAATACTTCCGTGACGAGTACGAGGCGCACATCTACGAGAAGCGCTGCCCCGCCGGTCACTGCCGCAAGCTGCTCAAGTACAGCATCGATCCCGCACTGTGCAAAGGCTGCTCTCTCTGCTCCAAGGTTTGCCCCGTCGGCGCAATCTCCGGCGAGATCAGGAAGCCCTTTGTCATCGACTCCAACAAGTGCATCAAGTGTGGTGCCTGCCAGGAGAAGTGCCGTTTCAACGCGATTTCGCGCAAATAGTCTAAGAGGAGTTGAGTGAGCATGGATTTGGTCAATTTGACGATAGATGGCATCAAGGTGTCGGTTCCCGCCGGCTCCACGGTGCTTGAGGCCGCCCGTTCCGCCAACATCCAGATTCCCACCCTGTGCTATCTGAAGGACGTCAACCAGATTGGCGCCTGCCGTATGTGCCTGGTGGACACTGGAGCGCGCGCCCTTGCGGCTGCCTGTGTCATGCCCGTATCGGAAGGCATGAACGTAAAAACCAATACCCCCGCCATCCGTGAAGCCCGCAAGGTCAACATGGAGCTGTTGCTGTCTAATCACGACCGCAACTGCCTGACCTGCGTGCGTAGCCGCAACTGCGAGCTGCAGACCCTGGCTGAAGAGCTGGGCGTCCGCGAGGTGCGCTTTGAGGGAAAAAAGAGCGAGCATCCCATCGATGATAAGTCGCTTTCCGTCGTGCGTGATCCCAATAAGTGCATTCAGTGCCGCCGCTGCGTAGCCGCCTGCCACAATGTGCAGAAGATCGGCGTCATCGGCACGGTGGGTCGCGGCTTTAATACTGTGATCGCCCCCGCCTGGGATCAGAAGCTGGCGGATGTCGCCTGTGTCAACTGCGGTCAGTGCATCATGGCCTGCCCCGTTGGCGCGCTGAAGGAGAAAGACAACACCGCCGAGGTCTGGAAGGCTATTGGCGATCCCGCCAAGCATGTGGTTGTACAGCCCGCCCCCGCAGTGCGCGTCGCGCTGGGCGAGGAGTTTGGCATGCCGATGGGCACCCGCGTTACTGGAAAGCTGGCTGCTGCGCTGCGCCGCATGGGCTTCGATAAGATTTTCGATACCAACTACGGCGCTGACCTGACCATCATGGAGGAGGGCACCGAGCTGCTCGGCCGAATCCAGAACGGCGGCGTGTTGCCCATGATCACCTCCTGCAGCCCCGGCTGGATCAAGTTTATCGAGCATTACTACCCCGAGTTCCTGCCGAACCTGTCCAGCTGCAAGTCTCCTCATGAGATGCTGGGCGCTATCATCAAGTCCTACTATGCGGAGAAGGAGCATCTTGACCCCAAGGATGTCTATGTCGTCTCCGTCATGCCCTGCACGGCCAAAAAATTTGAGGCCAAGCGTCCTGAACTGGGCCATGATGGCATTCCGGACGTCGATGCGGTCATCACCACTCGCGAACTGGCTCGCATGATCAAGGAAGCCGGTATCGACTTTGTGAACCTGCCCGACGAGGACTTTGATCCCATGATGGGCGAGTCCACTGGTGCGGCCGCAATCTTCGGTGCGACCGGCGGCGTTATGGAAGCTGCTCTGCGTACCGTAGCGGACATACTTGAGGGCAAGGATTTGGACAACATCGATTACCACGAGGTTCGCGGTATCGAGGGCGTCAAGGAAGCTACCGTCACCATCGCTGGCAAGGAAATCAAGCTGGCGGTTGCTAACGGCACCGGCAATGCTCGCATTCTGATGGATAAGATGAAGGCTGGCGAAGCCGATTATACCTTTATTGAGATCATGGGTTGCCCCGGCGGCTGCGTGACTGGCGGCGGCCAGCCCATCGTGCCCGCTCGTGAGCGCATGACCGTCGACCCCAGAGTGGTCCGTGCCAAGGCGATTTACGAGGAGGACGCTGCGATGAAGGAGCGCAAGTCGCATAAGAATCCCTCCATCCAGAAGCTCTACGATGAGTATCTCGGCAAGCCCAACAGCCACAAGGCGCATGAGCTGCTCCATACTCATTACGTGGATCGCTCCGCTAAGTAAGCGCATTAAAACCTAAATAAGAGAAGCAGGCTGTGTGTCTGCTTCTCTTATTTATATTGTACAGTGTTTTTCAGACGCCCAAAAGCGGTTTTGAGTCGAAAGCCCTTGCAAACCCCCTCCCATTGTGTAAAATGGTATCGTTCTTCTTTCGCAATGCCTGTGTTACGCAGGCTTAATGCAGCGTTCACAGTGCGTCCACATATATCCGTTATAATCAAACAAAATTTTTCGGGAGGTAAGACGATTACATGGCAAGCAGAAAGAAACATATACTGATCATACTGGCAGTAATACTGACCATAGTTATCGTAGCAGTGGTGGGAATCGTATTGGCTGCACGCAATGCGGTCAAGAATATGCCCGCTGCGCAAATGATGGCATTGTTCAATGGAACCGGGATGACTGAGTTGGAGCGCACCAATTTGACCAATACGGTGAGTGCCTCGGGCAATGTCAGCAGTGCCAATGCCACCAAGGTGTACCTAGAGGCAACCGGTGCAGGTAAGGCGGCGCAGGTCAACGTCAAGGTGGGCGACAAAGTCAGCGTGGGCGACGTGTTGTGCGCCTTTGATACAGAGGATCTGCAAAAGGAATATGACAAAGCATTGCTGCAGGCAGATCAGAGCGAGGAGCGTGCGCGGAATACACTCTCGGACGCGCGTAATAGCTATGCAAACAACAAAATCAGCCAGGATCAGGCCGTCAAAAACGCCGAAGATAATCTGGAAGCTGCGCAAAAGAAATTGGATACCGCCAACGACAACTATGTTGATGCATTGGATGCATACAATAAGGGAGAGCTGGTAGCAACCTTGGAAACCGATGCAGACTACACCAAGGCGCAGTACAATTACTCTACTGCCAAGGACAAGAGCAATGCACTCTACCTGCAAAAAAGCCAGGCGGAGCAAGAGCTTGCTGCGGCAAACGAGAGTGGAGATGCGGAGCGCATTGCCGCAGCGGAGCAGGCGTTCAATGGCGCGGCTGCCAACTATGAAGCCGCTCAGATGCAGACCGACCAGGCCAAAGCCGCGATGGATGCTGCACGCAAGGTTTTCGAGGCCAAGGAAGTGGACGCGGAATCCGTGCTGGATGACTACCGCGATGCCATCAAGGATGCAGAGAATGGGGTAGAGAGTGCAGAAAAGCGGCTGACCGATGCAAAGGAGCAGCGCAAGCTGGCGCTGAGCAGTTCCTCCAACAGCATCGACAATGCCAAGATCAGCGCGGACCAGACCGTGACGCGAATGGGTCTGGACGACGCGCTGGAGAACATCGAAAAGTGCACGGTGGTTGCCCCGGCTGACGGCACCGTGACGGCCGTATATGTGACGGAGGGCGAGAGCAATGCCGTAGGCAACATGCTGTTTGTAATCGAAGATCTGTCGGATTTGGAGCTGAAGACGACGGTGAAGGAGTATGACGTGGGGCTGCTTTCCGTGGGCATGCCCGTAACGATCAAGTCCGATTCCACAGGCAACGAGGTTTATACAGGCACTGTCACGGAAATTGGCGCAACGGCAGTAAAGGATGCGCGGGGCGATACGGTGACTTCATCTGCGGCGGAGTTTGCCATCACCATCTCCATTGAGCCTGGCGACGGCAAGCTGCTCGTGGGCATGAACGCACGCGCTACCATTGAGATCGAGAGCAAGCAGAATGTGCTCGCGGTGCTCTACAGCGCTGTGGCGTATGATGTGGATGGCATGCCCTATGTGATGGTGGGACGTAAGAACGAAAAGGGCGAGCTCATCGCGCAGAAGGTGAAGGTGGAAACAGGCGTGGAGACGGATTATGAGATCGAAATCATCTCTGACGAGCTGAGAGAGGGTGATCTGATCGTGGACGATCCAGAAGGGATCGTACAGGGACAGGCCATCCCCTATATGGGCTAGGTGCGTATGAAAGAAATAAAAAACAGAGAGCCCATCATCTCCATGGAGGGCATCATCAAGCGCTTTTATATCGGCACCCCCAATGAGCTGCAGATTCTCAACGGCATCACGCTGGATGTGCAGCGAGGAGAATTCTTGTCCATCGTAGGCGCGTCGGGATCGGGCAAGTCCACATTGATGAATATCATCGGTGCGCTTGACCGCCCCACAGAAGGAAGCTATGTGCTGGACGGCGTGCGCGTAGACCAGGCAAAGGACGATCAGCTCTCGGGCATACGAAACAAAAAGATTGGGTTTGTGTTTCAGACCTTCAACCTGATACCGCGTACTTCCGCGCTCAAAAATGTGGAGCTGCCCATGCTCTATGCTAATGTGCCGCCGGCTCAACGAACCCGGCGAGCAAAAGAGCTGTTGGAAATGGTCGAGATGGACGACCGCATGAGCCACATGCCCAATGAACTGTCCGGCGGTCAGAAGCAGCGCGTGGCAATCGCACGCGCCATGGCCAATGACCCGGCCATCATACTTGCCGACGAGCCTACAGGTGCGTTGGACAGCAAAACGGGCCGCCTTGTGATGGATCTATTCCATACGCTGCACCGTGAACAGGGGAAGACCATCGTGCTCATTACGCACAATTACAAGCTGGCAACTGAGACCGACCGCATCGTCACCATCTCCGACGGGCGTATCGTACCCAATTCGGAAGGAGGATGGGAGCAATGAGCGGATTGTGGGAAAACATAGTGCTGGCGCTTAGCGGCCTGCGGGCCAACAAGATGCGCGCGCTGCTGACCATGCTGGGCATCATC
>DKYK01000013.1:0-2792 GCA_002492415.1 Christensenella sp. UBA7102 | reverse complement strand
ACCATGCTGGGCATCATCATCGGCATTGGATCGGTCATTGGCATCATGTGCGTGGGCGATGCGATAACAAACTCCGTTACCGACTCTATGTCCTCACTGGGCGCAAACAACATTACGGTCATGCTTCGGCAGAAGTCGAGCGATATGACAGATATGATGACGGTCGTTCCGGAAGAGGAAGACCTGTTCACGCTGGAGATGTTCGATGAATTGCTGGAAAACGTGGACGGCCTGACAGGGTATTCCGTTGCCGAAAGTGTGGGCAGCGGTAAGGCAGAGGAGGGGCGCAAGTACGCCAACCTCTCCATGACAGGCGCAAATACGGCCTATGCTGAGGCCAACAATCTGAAGATTCTCACGGGACGTTTTGTCAACGACAAGGACCTGATGGGCAGCAAATATGTCGCCGTCGTATCAGACTTCTTGGCAGAGAAGATGTTCCCCAACACCGCTTTTCGCGATGTGCTGGGGCAGGAGATCAAGGTCACGCTGGCCAGCGGCACAGTGGATTTGACCATCGTGGGTGTATATGAGTACGATGATTCCTCTAACATGATGATGGCGATGATGAGCACTGCCTCTGAAGAGGATAAGAGCACCCCCGTTTACATTCCCGTCACCACCGCAAAGCGCATCACAGGCGCAGCTGACGGCTATCAAAGTGCGACCTTGATCAGCGACGTCAGCAGTGACTCTGTCGCCGTCGCGTCCGCCGCGCAGAAGTATCTCAACCGCTTCTACCAGTCCAATATCCACTTTCAGGTGTTCGCCATGTCCATGGAAACCATGGTTTCGCAGATGAGCAGCATGCTGGACAACGTCGCCATCGCCATCGCCGTCATCGCGGGCATCTCACTGGTGGTGGGCGGCATCGGCGTGATGAACATCATGTTGGTTTCCGTCACAGAGCGCACTCGTGAAATCGGCACGCGCAAGGCGCTGGGTGCGCCGAACCGCGCCATACGCGTGCAATTCGTGGTCGAAGCGATGATCATCTGCCTGATCGGCGGAATCATCGGCATTCTCCTGGGTACAGCGCTCGGCTATGCGGCATCAAGCTGCCTGGGTTTCCCGGGACTGCCTTCTGTAGGCTCCATTGTGCTGGCGGTCGGTTTTTCCATGGCCATTGGCTTGTTCTTTGGTTACTACCCCGCCAACAAGGCCGCCAATCTCGATCCTATCGAGGCGCTGCGGTACGAGTAGAATGTTTGCATAAGACGAGCCCGTCAGGACGGAAGGATCCGATTCCTGACGGGCTCGCTTTTGTGTACAGAGGAGAAGAGTGTCTGATGCGTCCGTTTTTACAAAATAGGGTTCCGAAATCTGTACAGATTTCGGAACCCTTGGAATGAGACGTTTATGCGTTTTTTAGTACATCGGAGGCTGAGCGGGAGCAGCAGGCGCTTCCTTGACGGGGATATCGCACACCAAAGACTCCGTAGTCAGCAGGATGGAGGCGATAGATGCCGCATTCTGCAACGCAGAGCGAGTGACCTTGGTCGGGTCGATGATGCCCTTAGCCACCATGTCGCCGAATTCGTTGTTCAACGCGTCGAAGCCGAAGTTGATATCTTTCTTGGCCTTGATCTTCTCCACGATGACAGAGCCTTCCAGGCCGGCGTTCGCCGCGATTTGACGGACAGGCTCTTCCAGCGCGCGCAGCACGATCATTACGCCCGTGCGAACGTCACCGCTTACCTTCTTGGACAGCGCGTTGACATCATCAATGGCACGAATCAGCGCGGTGCCGCCGCCGGGCACGACGCCTTCCTCAACGGCCGCACGAGTGGCGGACAGAGCATCCTCAATGCGCAGCTTGCGCTCCTTCATCTCCGCTTCGGTCGCAGCGCCGACGGACAAGACCGCAACACCGCCGGCCAGCTTGGCCAAACGCTCCTGAAGCTTCTCGCGATCATAGTCAGAGGTGGTGTCCTCCAGCTGTGCACGGATGGAGTTGATGCGGGCATGAATGTCCTCAGGATTGCCGGCACCCTCCACAATGGTGGTGTTGTCCTTGTCCACGGTGATGGTGCGGGCAGAACCCAACATCGCAACGGTGGCATCCTTCAGCTCAAGACCCAGCTCCTCAGAGATAACCTGGCCGCCGGTCAGGATCGCAATATCCTGCAGCATGGCCTTGCGGCGATCGCCAAAGGCGGGAGCCTTGACCGCAACGCAGGTGAAGGTGCCGCGCAGCTTGTTGACGATCAGGGTGGCCAGAGCTTCGCCCTCGATGTCTTCAGCGATGATCAGCAGCTTCTTGCCGGACTGCACCACCTGCTCCAGCACAGGCAGGATGTCCTGAATGTTGGTGATTTTCTTATCGGTGATCAACACGTAAGGGTTGTCCAGCACGGCGATCATCTTGTCGTTATCGGTGGCCATGTAGGGGGAGAGGTAACCGCGATCAAAGGTCATGCCCTCGACAATCTTGAGCTCGGTGTGGCCGGTCTTACTTTCCTCAATGGAGATCACACCATCATTTCCAACCTTTTCCATCGCATCCGAGATCCACTGGCCCACGGTGGGATCGCTGGCAGAGATGGCCGCGACCTGCGCGATGGCCTGCTTAGTCTCAACGGGCTTGGAGATGCGCTTGAGGGACTCGACCGCGGTGTCGCACGCCTGCGCGATGCCGGTCTTGATCTGCATGGGGTTTGCGCCAGCGGCGACGTTCTTCATGCCCTCGCGAATGATGGCCTGCGCAAGAAGCGTCGCGGTGGTGGTGCCGTCGCCGGCCACGCCGTTGGTCTTGGTGGCGACTTCCCGGATCAGCTGGGCGCCCATGTTCT
>DKYK01000008.1:633-20607 GCA_002492415.1 Christensenella sp. UBA7102 | reverse complement strand
TGCAAAGAAAGGCGTGGATGGGCTGGCGCAAGGTGGGCGCTGCTGCGCTCTGGCCGGTTGCCATTCATTTCCTAAAGAAGCGTTCTGCGAAGCAGAACAAGGCCCCTGCCGGGCTACGCCCTGCAGGGGCCTTCATCTGTCTTGCGACAGACGCTGCACCAGGAAGCGAATCGCAAAAGGGCCAGAACTCCAGCCTTCCCCCTTCGCAGAACCCATCCCAGCTCTTCTTTTGCAGCTTTTCTTCTCTCAGAGAAGAAAAGCGCGTACCTCCCCCGTTCCTACTCCCGCACCCAAACCGCCATCTCGCCAAGGCCGCGGTTGCCCCAGGCGAAATAGGGGACGAAGGTGAGCCTGGCCGGTTCGGCGGCGCGAAGGGGCTCGCTGCGATACAGTGCGGAACCGTCGGGCGCCAGGCGGACGCCGGGAGCGGTGAGCGCGGGCAGGCCGCAGAGAGGGCCGTCGGGCAGAGTGAGGACGGCGACGGGGGCATCCTGTTTCAGCGAGAGCAGATGGAGATTGGGGCCGTGGTCGGCCTGCTCGATGCAGTAGACGAGAGGGCCGCGCATCAGGGCGACCTTGCCCAGATCCTGACGGACGAGCGGGTTTGCATAGACGCGGCGCACGGGCATTTCAAAGTCGAGGGTGAGCGCGTCGCCGTCGCGCCAGACGCGGTCGAAGACGAGATAGCCCTTGTCCTCAGTATACGGCAGGGAGGCGCTGACCGCGCCCGCCCAGAAGGGTTTGCGCACGCGGAGCACGGTGGTTTTCTCGCCCGCGCAGGAGATTGTCAGCTGCACGCGGCCGTCGAAGGGCACGCCGCTGGTCTGGGTCAGCGTCATGCCGTCCAGCTGCACACGGGAGCCAATGAACAGGTTGACGGTGACGCCGCAGTCGTCCTGCTGGTAAATATACTCGCCCAGATCGGAGAGCAGGCGCGCCACATTGGGCGGGCAGCAGGCGCAGGCAAACCACTTCTGCCGTTCCGGCTTCACGTGATGCTTGCCCGGGTCCTCGCGGCTCGCCTCAGGCAGCACCTCGAGGGGATTGACATAGAAAAACGCCTTGCCGTCCAGTCCCATTCCCGCGAGCACCGTGTTGTACAGCGCGCGCTCCATCACGTCGGCATATATCGCGTCGTGATCCATCTGCAGCATCCGCTTCATGAAGAAGATGAGGCCGATGGAGGCGCATGTCTCGGCGTAGGCCGTGTCGTTGGGCAGATCGTAGTCAAAGGTGAAGGCCTCGCCCTCGTGCGTGGAGCCGATGGCGCCCGTGACGTACATCCGCTTGTCCACAATGGAGCGGAACAGGCGGCGGCAGGCGGCCTTCAGTTCCTCATCCTGCGTGCGCATGGCGACGTCGGCCATGCCGGTGTAGAGATAGACCGCGCGCACCGCGTGGCCGACCGCGTCCTGCTGCTGCCGCACCGGCTCATGCGCCTGAAAGTAGCGCAGGTCATAGCCGTCGTTGTTCTCCCAATGGAAGGTATCGCCGCGCGTCTTGAGCTCCTCGATGAAGAACAGGGGCTGCTGGCCGCGCTGATCGATGAAGTATTTTGCAAGGCGCAGGTACTTGGATTCGCCGGTGACGTCGTAGAGCTTGCACAGCGCCAGCTCCAGCTCTTCATGCCCCGGATAGCCGGGGATCTTGCCCGCTTCCGTGCCGAACACCGTCAGGATGCAGTCCATGTAGCGGCTCATCACGTCCAGAAAACGCCGCTTGCCCGTGGCGCGGAAGTAGGCGACCGCAGCCTCCAGCAGATGCCCCGCGCAGTAGAGCTCGTGGCAGTCGCGGATGTTCTTCCAGCGGTTTTTCGGCTCCTTGACGATGAAATAGGTGTCCAGGTAGCCGTCCTCCCGCTGCGCAGAAGCCACCAGCTCGATCACCTCGTCGGCGGTGGCCTCCAGCTGCGCGTCCGGGTTGGTCGTCAGGCTGTAGGCCACCGCTTCCAGCCACTTGCCCAGGTCGCTGTCCTGGAACACCATGCCGGTAAACTCTCCCTCTTCCTTGCCCGCGGCGATGCGGAAGTTGCGGATGCAGCCGCTCTTTTCCGCCCCGGGGATGCGGTCGTTGAGCGCCGCCCACTGATAGGGGATCACCTCGGTGCGCACGAGGGAAGCGTACCGTGAAAAAAAGCCGTCTGTAATGCGCACGTCAGACAACGCAATTCCTTGATTCATAGATTGCACTCCTTTGCAGAGTTGATGATCCAACGCAAAAAAGTATACCACACCCGCCCTAACCGTGTAAAGCCGGGTCCGCGCGCGTTAAAGTTCTTTGAAGTTCAAAATAACTGTGGACAACGCGCTGGGAATCGGATATAATTTCTAACCGACGCAGCAAGGAAGGGGGAGTGCGCATGGATGAGACAGAGCGCAGGCTCAATCATTTTCTGGTGCAGGTTTTCCACGATCTGCTGCGCGCCGAGGAGCGCTGCCTGTCCACCGGCAGCCTTTGCGACCTTTCGCTCAAGGAGCTGCACGTCATCGAGGTCGCGTCGCTGTGCGCCCAGGAGGGCGACAGCCGGGCCACGCGCGTGGCGCAGCGCCTGGGGGTGACGCCGGGCACGCTGACCACCGCGGTGACGCTGCTGGAGCAGAAGGGCTATCTGCTGCGCACGCGAGATCAGCGCGATCGCCGCGTAAAGCGCGTCGAGCTGACGGAAAAGGGCCGCTCGGCCAACGAGATTCACCGGCAGTTTCATCAGGAGATGGTGCGGCAGGTGCTGCGCGAGCTGAGCGCGGAAGAGGCCCGCGTATTCATCCGCGGACTGGAGAGCGTCAGCCGGTTCTTTGCACACAAAAAAACGAAAAGAGGATCAAGTCAAATGAGAATCATCACCGATAGCACGTCCGACCTTACGCCGGAGCTGTGCGCCCAGCTGGGCGTGGACCTGGTCATTCCCATGAGAATCACCATCGACGGCCAGGAGTTTCTGGACAAGGTGGACATCACCGACGAGAGGTTCTATCACGAACTGCTGCCGGGCTGCAAGGAGCTGCCCAAGACCAGCCAGACCACGGTCAACGAATTTCTGGAGGCCTTTGCGCGCTTTCCCGACGAGGAACTGCTGGTGCTGCCCCTCTCCTCCGGCCTGTCTGGCTCCTACAGCTCCGCTTGCGTGGCCAGGGAAATGTCGGGCCGGGAGAACATCCACGTTGTGGACTGCAAGTCTACGGCGCTGGCGCTGGCGCTGATGGCGCGCGTCGCCTGCCAGCGGCGCGACGAGGGCAAGACCGCGGCGGAAATCCAGCGCGAATTGGAGTCGCTGTCCGGCCGCGTGCGCGTGTACGCGCCGGTAGAGACCCTGCACTATCTGGTGATGGGCGGCAGGCTGTCCAGGGTTGCGGGCTTTGTGGGCACGGCGCTCAACCTCAAGCCCATCATCTGTCTCAAGGATGGCGCGCTCACCGCCGTGGGCAAGGCGCGCGGCGCCAAAGCGGCGGCGCGGCTGGTGCGCGAGCTGGTGGATGCGCATGAAGAAATCGACTTGGAATATCCCGTGCACTTTGGCAGCGCGTTCAACCCCGAGGGCGTGCGCATGCTGCGCGAGGCCTTCCCCGAGGTACCTGCGGACGCGCCTGAACTGACCGTGGGCTGCATCGTGGGCACGCACACCGGACCGGGCGTATTTGCCATCGCCTTTATCGCAAAAGCCTGACGTTTCTTTCACCCAAATGGGAAACAAAGGATTCTCCCCGCTCGTTTTGTTATGCGAATGAACGAGTGGGGAGTAATTTATGCAGAGATATGATGCAATCATCGTGGGCGCAGGGCCCGCAGGGAGCACGCTGGCGCGCCTGCTGCCGGGAAAATGGCGCATATTGCTCATCGACGGGCGAGGCCCGGGCGGCAAGCCGTGCGGCGGACTGCTCGCGCCCGACGCGCAGAAGGCGCTGGCCCGCTTCGACTTGACGCTGCCCAAGTCGGTGCTGGTGGACCCGCAGATCTTTTCCGTCAAGACCATCGACGTGCCTTCCGGCCTGACCAGATGGTATCCGCGCACCTACTTAAATGTCAACCGCAACGCATTTGACGGCTGGCTGCTCAGCCTGCTGCCGGGCAATGTGCAGGTGCTGTCCGGGCGGTGCGTGCGCGTGGAGCGCCAGGAGGGCGGGTACTGCGCCCATCTGCGCGAGGGCGAGCGGGAGTGGGACGCCTGCGCGCCGATGCTCGTCGGCGCGGACGGCGCCTCCTCCGTGGTGCGGCGCTGCCTGTACCCCGCGCTGCGCACGCGGCGGTATGTCGCCATTCAGCAGTGGTTCGCAGAGGGCGCGGCGCCCGTCAACCCGTTCTACTCCTGTCTGTTCGATCCCGCGGCCACCGATTGCTGCTCCTGGTCCATCCACAAGGACGGCACGCTGATCCTCGGCGGCGCGTTTCCCGCCCCGGGCTGCCGCGCGGCATTTGAGGCGCACAAGAAGCGGCTGGCGCGCTTCGGCTTTGCGCTGGAGCATCCGGTGCGCACCGAGGCCTGCACGGTGCTGCGTCCGACGGGACCGGGCAGCTTTGAGACGGGGCGGCAGGGCGCTTATCTGGTGGGCGAGGCGGCGGGGTTCATCAGCCCCAGCTCGCTGGAGGGCATTTCCTCCGCCATACTGAGCGCGGAGGCGCTGTCACGCAGCCTGGACGCATGCGATCCCGCCCGCGCCTACCGCCGCGCCACGCGGCGTTTGCGCGCCAAGCTGCTGCTCAAGAACTTCAAATGTCCCTTCATGTATGCGCCCGCGCTGCGGCGCCTGGTGATGCGCAGCGGGCTGACCGCGCTGCGCGTCACGCCAAAGTAAAAAGATATCCTTTTTAAGGAAGAGAAATTATGGTATAATGGGTCGAGAATCCGACAGAAAGGCAGGCGCTTGATATGCCTCTCTTACCCGCGAAATGCACCTCCTGCGGGGCGACGCTGACGCTGGACCCGGCGCAGGACGCCGCCGTGTGCCCCTTTTGCAATACGCCGTTCATCGTGGAAAAGGCGATCCACAACTACAACACCACCAATCAGTACCACACCACGCAGAACATCACTGCGGAAAATGTGATCGTACAGAACAGCCAGCAGGAGGAGCTCTATCAGGCGGGCGAGACCTTTCTCTCGTTGGGAAATGAAGCGCAGGCCGGGAAACGCTTTTCAGAGCTTGCCGAGCGATACCCCGGGGATGTGCGCGGCTGGTGGGGGCTGTACCGCGTGTTTCTGTTCATTCCCAGGCCCCAATGGCTGATCATGAGCGACGACTGGCGCGACCCGATAAACGCGCTGCGCAGCGCGCTGCAGCTGGCCTCGGCCGGAGAGCGGGCGGAAATGCTGCGCACGGCGCGCGGCAACGCCGAGACCATTCGCCAAAGGGTTGCCGAGGCGGAAAAGCTGCTCGAAACGTGTGAAGCGGAATGCAGCCGCATCCGCGCCCAGGGCGAAAAGGAACTCGCGGCCAGTGAAGAGGCGCGGGCATATGCGCAGGCCCAGGCGCGCTGTGCGCAGCTGAATGCGGCGTACGCGCAATGTCTCAAGGCAGCGGCTAGGCAGCAGCTGAAACAAAAGAGCTTCTTCTTAGACGCCATCCAGTACGCCGCAAAGCTGAATCCGCCCGCCGAGAAACAGCGGCTCCGCGCGGAGGCGGAGCTGAACGCGTACCGCTACGGCCCGCTGGAGCAGGCGAAAAGCCGGTATCTAGAAAAGCAGAAAACGCTGCAGCTGCTTGCAGATGCGCAATGCGTCATGCCTCAGCACAGGGCAAAGGCGCAGAACGACTTGCTCAAGCAGTACCGCCCCCTGCTCCTGGCGCACGAGGACGCGCTCCGGCCATACGCGCAGGAATAACCGGTCATAAAGATATCCCGCCTTTCCGAAATGGGAAGGGCGGGATGTTTTTTAGGTTTAGCGCAGCTCGATGTCAAAGCGGAGGTGGTAAGCGCCGCCTGCGGGCATCTGGCGGCGGTCAACGCCGGTGGACCAGGCCATATCGCCGCCGATGGGCGCATGGGCGGCGTCGATGTGCAGCCAGGTCTGCTCGCGGCGGGGCAGCTCGTGCTCATGCGCGGCCGCCGCGTAATCGGCGATGGAGTTATGGCGCACGTCAAAGTGCACATCCTGCTGCGGACGGATGACGAGAGCAGCGCCCCGGGCGTTTTTCAGCTCGATCAGACGCGCGCCCTCGTGGCCGCCGTTCTCGCTGGGGGGATTGAACGCAAAGTGTTCGGCGGAAACCGTGCTCTCGTAGCGCCCGAAGGGAGCGCTGAGCAGGCGGTCGCAGTAGCTCTCGTTGGGGCCGTGGCCAAGGTAGGTCAGCGACTCAAAGCCTGCGGGCAGCCGCAGCTCCAAACCCACGCGGGGCAGGGCGCGGAAGCCGGGATCCACGTCAAAGTGCGCGTCGACACGCAGCGTGCCGCCCTGCAGCGCGTAGGCGACGTCCGCGCTGATGGCGTAGTCCGAGGTATAGGCGTATTTTGCGACCCAGACAGGGCCCTGCTCGGCATCGAAACGAGCGAAGGACAGCAGCCTTTCCTCCAGCGCGCGGGCGGGGGCAAACACGGGCTCCCAGCCCCAGCCGGGGATGCAGTCCAGGCCGCTGATGGGACGGTCGAAGCAGGCGGCGACGGGCCCATCCAGGTAGACGACGCCGTTCTTCTCGATGCGCGTCAGATGGCCGGTTTTCTCGTCAAAGGTGAGCTGCGGGCTGTCTGCGGCGACGGCGGGCGCCTGCGCGGGCAGGGCGGCGGCGCCGGGTTCCTGCGGCAGCTGGACCAGGCCGACCAGGGCGTCGGCATCGGCAAAGAAGGTGCTCGCACGGCGGCGGATCTCGATGTTGAGATCATAGCGGCAACCGGGCTTTTTGGCGCAGGGAAGTTCGATATCCACCTCGGCGCGCTCCAGCGGGCGCAGCGCGGGGAAGTCCAGCTCCTTTTCCTTGACCACGACGCCGTTTTCCAGCAGCCTGCCAACGAAGCGGTACGCGGACAGGTCGTGCACAGGATCGCGGTTGATGACCACCGCCATGCCATAGGGCGGCACATTGTCCCACGCGGACCTGCGCGGACGCGGGAAGATGCGCACCGGGCAGTATCCCTCCTTGAGCTCGCGGGCCACGGGCTTCCAGGTCAGATCCGGCATGACCACGCCGTTGTTGGTCATGAAATAAGGGCAGTTGTCGTCGTGCATCTCCTCGCCAAAGTCTCCGCCGTAGGCAAAGAAGCGCGCGCCGTCCTGCGTGCGGCCCACCAGGGACTTGTCCTGCCAATCCCACACATAGCCGCCCTGGAAGCGGGGAAAGCGCTCGAGCAGCTCGTTGAATTTCCACATGCCGCCGCCCGAATTGCTGATCTGGTACAGATACTCCACCAATATGATGGGGCGGTCGTCCTGCGGATCGGCGAGCATGCCCAGGATGCCCTCGCAGGTGGCGTACATATTGCCGCGCACGTCGGAGATGTTTTTGCCCGGGGCGCCCGCCTCATACTGGCACAGCCGCGTATGATCGTATTCCTTGATGAAGCCGTACATCGCGGCGTGGTTGGCGCCCGTGCCGCTTTCATTGCCCAGCGACCAGGAGTAGATGGAGACATGGTTTTTGTAATTGCACGCCATGCGCATCGCGCGCTCCACGAACATGGGCGCCCAGCTGGGGTCGTGCGTGAGCTGCCCGGCGACGCCGTGCGTCTCGATGTCGCACTCGCACACCAGCAGGATGCCGTACTCATCGCACAGCTCATACCAGTCGGGACTGTCCGGATAATGACAGGTGCGCACGGAGTTGATGTTCATGCGCTTCATCTGGCGGATCTCCTCCAGCATATGCGCGCGGGAAACGGTGCGGCCGCCCTCCCAGCAGTGCTCGTGCCGGTTGACGCCGCGCACGATGAGGCGCTTGCCGTTGAGCAGCACCACGCCGTCCTTGACCTCCACGGTCTTAAAGCCGATGGAGCAGGCTTCGGTGTCCAGCACCTTGCCCGCCTTGTCCGTCAGCTCCAACACCGCGCGATACAGCGCAGGAGTCTCCGTCGTCCAAAGCTCCACGCGGTCCACATGCGCCTTGATTCTGCCGGTGTTGGCCGTGGGCGCCGTGTCGGTGCGATATTCGGCGCGCGGCATCACCTGGCCGCGGCCCGCCCCCACTTTCTCACCGTTCCGGTCGTAAATGGTCATGCGCACGCCGCAGTCCGCAAAGCCCGGCTTGCGGCTGACCGTGATGTCGCAGGTGACCTCGCCCGTCAGGTGATGCAGGTCGGGGATCGCCGTAATCTTGTAGTCCTCGATACAGAGGAAGGGCTTGGAGATGAGCATCACATTGCGGTAGATGCCCGAGAGATACCAATAATCCTGGTCTTCCAGGTAACTGGAATCGGCAAAGTGCATGACCTGGACGCACAGGCGGTTGAGGCCGGGGCGCGCCTGAGCCGTGACGTCAAACTCGCTGGGCAGCTTGCTGTCCTTGGCAAAGCCGACGCACTGGCCGTTGAGCCAGACGTAATAGGCGGTCTCCGCCCCCTCAAAGCGCAGCACGAGCCGGCGTCCTTCAAAGCGGACGGGCAGGTTGAACGTGCGCGCGTAGCAGCCCGTCGGGTTATCGTCGGGAATGACGGGCGCATTGGGCTCGAGCGGGCCGCCCGCCCGGGGCCGGATATAGCAATCCTGGGTGCGGTCCAGCCAGGGATAGACGGTATTGGTGTACACAGGAAGGTCATGGCCCTGGATCTCCCAGTTGCCGGGCACGTCGATCTCGTCGAACGCGCTGTCGTCAAAGCTCTCCTGCCAGAAGGGCTCCGCCTCTTCGGGCCGCGGATACAGCCGAAAGCGGTAGGCGCCGTTGAGCATCAGTATGTTGGATGAATCGTACACGCTGCCGCGCAGCGCCTCGCGCACCGATGAAAACGCTCCCCACCGCGTGTGCGCAGGCAGCCGTGAAATGCCCGTCACCTCGGGCGTTCGATAGTCTGGCGTATGATGAAAGTCCGTATAGCCGTTCATGGGCAGACCTCCTGACTCGATTTTGTAGAAAACCACCCTTCTAAGTATAGCAAACCCAACCCTCCATTTCAACCGCTCTTGCGGCCCGCTGCAAAAAACACGTCTGCGCGCGGGTTTGACCTCTTGACTTTCCCCTTGCAACCTGTTATACTGAATAAGTCGCAGGTCGTGCGGCGATTGGGATGGACCATATTCCTACACGCGGAGAGATGTTCGAGTGGTTTATGGAGCTGGTCTTGAAAACCAGTGATGCTGCAAGGCACCGGGGGTTCGAATCCCTCTCTCTCCGCCATTCCCTGTGGACGACCGCATGTTGGAGAAGTACCCAAGAGGCCGAAGGGGCTCCCCTGCTAAGGGAGTAGGTCGGGATACCGGCGCCCGGGTTCAAATCCCGGCTTCTCCGCCACATCATCACCCGGTTTTTGATAGAAGCTGGGTGATGTTTTTTTGTCCCAAAACAGAACAATTCGCGCACGGCCCTGCCGCACGCGAATTGTTCTGCATCGGGCTTTGTTGCCCTGATGTGCAAAAAGCCGCTCTTCAGCGGAGCATACTCCCCCGCCTGCGGATGGAAGACCTCGACGTTTCCACCGGGTTCTTCCGCTCTTCGCTCTGCCCGGCATGCTTATTCCAGTACGATGAGTTCATGGCTCTCGAGGCGGTCGAGCGTCAGGACAAACCAGTCCCCCTCGCGCCGCACGGGGACGCTCCCCCCGCCGACGCGCAGCGCTGCGCGTTCCACGGGGAATTCCTGCGCGCGGATCGAAATGCGGAGCGGGCCCACATCGTACTCCTCCTCCAGGAATCCGGGGTTCCGGTTCGCGCCGGAGAGATTGACCATATGCAGCAGGAAGCGCCCCGCCTGGCGGTAGAGCCGGCAGTCCACATAGCCCTTGCCCTGCACGCGCAGCAGCTCCTGCCCGCCCAGCGCCCAGCGCACCGCCTGCTCCAGCAGATCACCGTGATCGACCAGGTTGTACTGGCAGTACCGCCTGTCGATGTCTCCGGCGAAATAGACCACCCTTCCGCCATAGCCGGTCTCTCCTGCCAGGATCAGCGGACGGCCGCTGTCCGTCTGTTCTGGATTCATGAAGCTGGTCTCCGGCGGATAGATCGGGAAGGCGGGAACGAAGGTCGCCAGCGTTTCCAACCGGTTGGACGAAACCTCGTAGAACTCCCCGCCAAAGGGCAGGATGTCCGTCTCCGCAAAGCCGCGGAGCATCGGGTGCTCCGGCGTCTGAAGGCGCAGGTAGGTGTGCAGGGCGTACTGCTCCCAGCTCTCGCAGGCTCGCCGCTGCTCGCGCAGGGGGGCCGCGTCGCGGCGACAAATCCCAAACAGTTCGTCCAGAGGAAAGCGGCTGCGCGCTTCTCCCCACTCATCCAGCATGCCCGTGGCGCCGGTGTAGACCACGCTGCCGCCGCGCCGGACAAAGTCCTCGACCGCATGGATCTGTTCATCCGACATCGCCGCAAGCTCGGGCAGGATCAGCACCGCAAGGCCCGGAGCGTAGCGGGTGATGTGGTCCGCGTGGAGCGGGAGCGCGGGGATCCGTGCGCGGGTCAGCGCGCGGGTGAACCCCCGCCAGGGCTCGGCGCAGAGCGTCTTGCTCTCGTCCTGGCCGTAGAAGCTGACGTTGCGCTGGCTCCACACCAGGCCCACGTTCGCCACGGGGGTGCGGTGGTAGAGCGCGTCCTCGTTCTGCCTGTGCCACTCAAGCAGGGAACGGCCGTTGCCGAACTGGCGCCGGTCCTCCTGGCGCGCGCCGATGAAGTGCATCCAGGGTGAAATGCCCCCCGCCATGCCCTCCTGCATCCACTTGCGCATCTCAAGCCGGGGATTGGCGGCGCGGCGGAAGGTCTGTACGCCGCGGACGTAGTTGGCCATGCTCTCGGGGATGACGGCGTCCCATCCGGCCAAGGAGTGGAGCAGCATGCCGTTGAGGCTGTTCTGTTCAAAGCCGTTGAGCTCGTCGCGGGACTGGTGGTCGGTAAAGAGCAGGGGCGAGCGCGCGCCAATCTCCTTGAGGTCGTAGAGCGCGCAGTGCGCGGAGACGGGGTTGGCATTGACCATGCCCGCCCAGAGGCAATCCTCGCCGCCGAACTCCCTGGTCACAGCGTTGAACCGCTCCCAATTTTCCAGCCGGGAGCGGAAGCTCCACTCAATCCAGACTTTATAGGTCTTATCGCTCCAATCCGGCGCCTGCGGCAAGTCCAGCCCCGTATCCCTGCGGAACTTTTCACGGCAGGTATCGCAGTAGCAGATCTGTTTGGCGGACGGGCCCTGCCAGGAGTTGTCCGTGATTCCGTCCGGATGATAGGCGGTCAGTATCTCCTGCAGCAGCTGCGGAATGTATTCCGTGTAGTAGCCGGAGTTTACGCAGGAGAGTAACCGGCCGCCCGCGGCATACGGCGCGCCGCCCCGGTCCCGAGCGAACCACTCCGGCCGCGCGTCGACGAATTCCTGTGTGGCGCGGTTGATGTCCATGCGCGCCACGACCCGCAGGCCCATCTCCCGCGCGGCGTCGGTAAATTCCCGCAGCAGATCCCGATCCCCGAGATAGCGGGAGCGGTACTGCAGCGGAAAGCGGCTGGGGTAATAGGCGACGATGCCTCCCGCGTTGACGATGATGCCCTGAATGTGGTTCTCCCGCCAATACCGCTTCCAGAAGTCGATGTCGCAGACCGCGGCGTCGATCTCCGTCAGGTTGGTCTGGCACCAGCGGTGCGTCGTTTCAACCCATTTCTGCTCTGCCATGTCTTTTTCCCCTTTTTTCTTTATCGGAATCCTCTCTTACTGTCCGCTGGTTCGGTTGATTCCATTTTTACAGCGCGTAAAAACCTGTTTCTATTGGCCGAACCGCGTTCCCCTTTTGGGCTTCAGTTTAGCAAAACAAGGGTCCCCTGTCAAGCGGGCGAACCCGGCGGTCGCCGCATCGGGACGGCCTTTACACTGGGCCGCATAGCGCCGACGGCGTGCCGCCCTTCCTTTGCGCGCGCATTAGGCGCCCCCGCCAGAGAAAGAAAGAGACCGGCGCCATCAAGCGCCGGCCACGGACTGTTTGATATAGGGGGAATCGACCGATTGAAACGCAAGGCGCCTTTCCCCAAGCGAGGTCAGCGCTGTTCGCCGTAGAAAAACAGCGCGACGGTGCCGGGGCCGGAGTGCGCGCCGATGACGGGATCGATGTAGTGGATGAGCACGTCCTTGACGTGCAGGCGCTCGCGGCATTGCTGGGCGACATACTCCGCATCCTCTTCGCAGTCGCCGTGGGAGATGTAGATGGTCTGCTTCTCGGGATGGATGGCGGACTGCGCCATGCGGTCCACCAGCGCGTCGAGCGAGCCCTTGCGGCCGCGCGTTTTGGACACGTTGATGAGGCGGCCCAGGTCGTCGACATGCAATACGGGCTTGATGCCCAGCATGGTGCCCAACACCGCAGTGGCGGCGGATACGCGGCCTCCCCGCTTGAGGAAGAAGAGATCATCCACGGTAAACCAGTGGCACAGATGCAGCTTGTTCTCCTCCAGCCATTCGAAGGTGGCGGCGATGTCCTTCCCCGCCTCGCGGCTCTGGCAGGCATAAGTGACGAACAATCCCTCGCCCAGCGATGCGCAGAGCGAATCCACGCACAGCACCTTGCGCTCGGGATATTGCTTCTGCAGCGTCTCGCAAGCCTTTTTCGCCTCCTGCGCCGTGATGGACAGCGCCGAGGAGAACGCGATGGCCAGCACATCCTGCCCATCCTTGAGCAGCGGCTCCATGACGTCCATCCACGCCTGCGCCGTGGCCGCAGAGGTGGTGATGCTTTCTTTATTGCGCATCATGGTATAGAAGCGCTTCAGATCGTTTTCCTCGCCCTTGATGTAACTGTGGTACGGCTTGCCTTCTACCAGGAACTCCAGTGAGACGATGTGGAGATCATACCGGTCGATGACGGAATTGGGCAGATTGCAGGATGAATCGGTCACGATGGCAAACGACATATCAAATCCCTCCCGAGATCATTGCTTGGCAAAATCTAGTTTTCAACATTAGGTTATCATATCGTATTCACTTTGTCAACTTCTTTTCGTTTCTGCTTGCCTGATTTCAAAAACTGTGCTATACTGGTTCTTAACCCGATATGGGAAAGGAGTCTTGCGCATGAGTACGCCGCAGGAATCGCTTCAACAGTGGACACAGCAGGTCCGTCACTATCACATTCCGCGCTACGAAGAACTGCCTTCCATTGAACTGTACATGGATCAGGTCGTGGCGGTCATCGACGACTATCTTCGCATCTTCCTGCGCGATGCGAAGGACAGGCGACTCACCCCCGCGATGATCAACAACTATGTCAAGCTGCGCATCCTCCCCGCTCCCGTCAAGAAGCGCTACAATCGCACGCATTTGTGCCATTTGATCATCATCTGTCTGCTCAAGCAGGTGTTGGCCATCTCCGAGATCCGCGATCTGATTGCCTCGCGGCTCGAGGAGCACGACATTCAGACGGTCTACGACGATTTCTGCAGCATGCAGGAGCAATCGCTGATCGTCATGCTGGACAATGTTGACATGCCCCATGACAGCTCCGCCGCCAGCTTTGCCTACGCGACGCTGCACGTGGCCGTGCATGCCAACGTCAATAAGATGATCGCGGAAAAGATGATTGACATCCAGTGCCCGCCCTCCGAAGAGAAGGAGCGAAAAAAGGACAAGTAGTCCGCACAAGATTTACCCCCGAAGCGTCATTTGGCTTCGGGGGTTTTTCTCAGCCCTTATCGTAGCGGGAGCCGGCCTGGCTGCCGAACGTATAGCCCTGCTTTTCGTAGAGGCTCATCCAGTCGCGCATGCGGGTGATAAAATCGCGGTTGGTGGAGGTCTTGCTCATCAGGGAAAGCAGCTGATCGGTGGCGTCGGAGGTATTGGCCGAGGAGAGCAGCTTGCGGATGCTGAAGGCGCAGTCCAGTTCCTCCTTGCTCAGCAGCAGATCCTCGCGGCGGGTGGAGGATTTATTAAGGTCAATGGCTGGGAAGATGCGCTTTTCGGAGAGCTTGCGGTCCAGGTGAATTTCCATGTTGCCCGTGCCCTTGAACTCCTCGTAGATGATATCGTCCATGCGGCTGCCCGTCTCAATCAGGGCCGTGGCAATGATGGTCAGCGAACCGCCCTGCTCGATGTTGCGCGCCGCGCCAAAGAAGCGCTTGGGCTTGTGCAGCGCTCCCGGATCCAAACCGCCGGAAAGCGTGCGGCCGGTGGGCGGGATGACGAGGTTATAAGCCCGTGCCAGGCGCGTGATGGAGTCCATCAGGATGACCACGTCGCGTCCCTGCTCCACCATGCGCTGCGCATGTTCAAACACCATTTCCGCAACGCGCGTGTGATGCTCAGGCAGTTCGTCAAAGGTGGAATAGATCACCTCGCCGCTGATGGAGCGCTGCATATCCGTCACTTCTTCGGGGCGCTCGTCGATGAGCAGCACCATCAGCTTGGCTTCGGGGTAGTTCTGCGAGATGGAATTGGCCAGCTTTTTCATCAGGATGGTCTTGCCGGCCTTGGGCGGGGCGACGATGAGGGCGCGCTGTCCCTTGCCCACCGGCGCGATCAGATCAATGATGCGCAGCGCGAGATCCTGCTCGTCGCCCTCGCGTTCCATTGTATAGCGCTGGTTGGGGAAGATGGGCGTCATGTCGTCAAAGCAGCGGCGGCTGAGCGCCTCCTCGGGCGGCCGGTCGTTGATGCTGGTGATGTAGAGCAGCCCGCGGAACTTCTTGCCCTCGTTGTGCGCGCGCGTCTTTCCCGCCACCTTGTCGCCCGTTTTGAGTTCAAAGCGGCGAATCTGCGTATTGGCCACATAGATGTCCTTCGGGCCGGGCAGATAATTCTGCGCGCGCAGGAACCCGAAGCCCTCTGTGGTGATCTCCAGTATTCCCTCGCAGTCCTCACAGTCGCCGTCGTTGAGCAGCTGCGTCACCTCGGGCGCGAGCTGATCGGGCGAGGGCGCAGCGGGGAGCAGCCCCGAGCGCGGCCGAAAGGGCGGCATGGGCTCCTCTCGCTGTTCCTCCTGCGGGGATACGTACTCCACAAAGCCGGGAGCGTCAGCCTTTTCCTTTTTGGGGCGTCCCCCGCGGCGCTTGGGCGGATCGGGCAGTTCGCTCTCATCCACCAGCACGCCGTTCTTCTCCATGATTTTGAGCACGAGCTCGCGCTTGGGAAAGGTGGTGGGCGAATCCACGCCCAGTTCTTTGGCCATCGCGCGCAGCTCCTGCAGCTTCATGGATTCCAGTTCCTGAAATGTCACGGATGATTCTCCTTTCAACAGATGGGCAAAACAGAAATGCAGATTGCGCCCGAAAAAGGGGCGCTCTATATCCTATGCCGTTTGAATACGGTTTTATGCGTCAACCGGTACAAAAACGGCGTTTGGGCGTTTGTTTGAATGAAGAAAATGATGAAGAAAAAGAAATGAAACAGACTGCGTCTCTAGGCTTGCTCAAAACGCGCCACGACCACATCGCGCGTGATGGCCTGCTCCACCCAGTGGCTCAGCCCATCGTAAGGGCCGCCGGTCAACGGCGTCAAACCGGCACGGGCCAGCATCGCGCGGGCTTCGGCCAACGGAAGGGTATTGGCGTTAAAGGACAGCGCCACCGCAGCGCCGGGGAAGAGCGTTTTTTTCCACGCGGGCAGCGCGCGAGCCATGAGCTTATCCAGGCTGACGCGGCTCTGGCCGTCGCGGCTCTCATGCTGCACGCCATAGGGCAGGTCGCAGGCCAGCGCATGGAATTGGCGGCCCTTGTAAAAGCGGTCGGTCAGCAGCGTATCGCCCAGCGTCACGGTCAGGACGCGCGGATCCTGGCGGAAGGCCGCGTTGTTCTCGGCGATTGTGAACTTCGTCTTCGCGCCTGCGTTCCTGCCGTCCACCGTCATGGAAGAACTCTCCATTTTATGCTTGAGGCGGTTGTACTCGGCGTACTTTTTTACAAAGCGCGTCAGCTCGCCCACGTCGGTTTTGTCAATCTCCACGCCGCACATATCGTAATTGCGGCGCAGACCCTCAAACAGCGTGGTGCCGCGGCCGCACATGGGATCGAGCACGCACAGCGGCCGGTCAAACTTCTGCGCAAAATCCGAAGAAAACACCGCCAGATTGAGCAGCATGCCGGTAAACATCTCATTGGTCTTGCCCTTGTACTTGAGCAGACCGGACAGGTCGCCGCCAAAGCGCAGCGCGCCGCCGGACATCAGCGGGACCAGCGCCTCTCCCCTCACCTCGAACACCGCATACGCGCTGGACATCATCGCCAGCAGGCGGCGCATGCGCTCGTCGGGCTCATCCGCGCAAAAGGTCAGCAGCTCCAGCCCGCCCATGCGGCAGGGCACGACCTCCGTCTCCCCGTACGCGGCGCGCAGCATCACGCGCAGTTCCGCTGCAGCAAGGCGCTTGATGGATTCAAAGTAGCGCACGTTGGCATGCGGCCAAAGCAGCACCGCATAAGTCATAATTTAATTCCCCCACAAAAAATCTGATGACGGATTACGCTATAAACGCAGTATAGCACAGTATAAAAGCCGAAAACAACGCATTTCTGTTAAAAATATCCGCAGAGACAGCTTTTCTTGCGATGCATAAAAAAGCGGAAGGCCCTGCTCGGAGCCTTCCGCTGTAAAAGACTTATTGGTTCTGCTCCAGCGCGACCAGTGTCACGCTCAGATCGATGCTCTTGCTCTCGCGGAACACCGTGACGGTGATGGTGTCCCCTACCTTGTGGGCGTAGAGCGCGGCGCGCAGCTCGCTGAACGAGGAAATCTGCTGGCCGTCAACGGCGGTGATGATGTCCTGCACCCGCATGCCGGCCTCTTGCGCAGGAGATCCCTCGGTGATGGTCGCCACCATGATGCCGCTGGGGACGTAGTCGTAGTAGCCGCTGACCACTTGGCCCGTGATGCCCAGGCCGGGGCGGGTGATCTTGCCGGTGGCGATCAGCTCGTCGGCAGTTGCGCGCACCTCATTGATGGGAATGGCGAAGCCGATGCCCTCGATGCTCGCGCCGGACGTGGTGGAACCGGAGGTCTTTCGGGAATTGACGCCGATGACTTCGCCGTCGATGTTGAGCAGCGCGCCGCCGGAGTTTCCGGAGTTGATGGCCGCATCGGTCTGGATCATGTTCACCAGCGCGCCGTCGATGACTAGCGTGCGGTTGGCGTAGCTGACCATGCCAAAGGTCGTGGTGCCCGCCAGTTCGTCGCCCAGGGGAGAGCCGATGGCGATGACGAACTCACCAGTGCGTACCGCGTCGGAGTCGCCCAGCTTCACCGTGGGCAGGCCCGTGCGATCCACCTTGAGCAGCGCGATGTCCTGCACGGAATCATAGCCCACAACAGTGGCGTCGATCTCCTCTTCGCCCAGCACCACGGTGACGCGGCTGGCGTTCTCCACCACGTGGTAGTTCGTGATGACGTATCCATCCGCGGAGTAGATGAATCCGGAACCGGAGCCCGCGAGGCGCTCCACTTGCTCGGGCTGCCGGTCATCCTGACCGCCCTGGCCATCCTTGCCGCCGAAGTAGTAGTAGAACGGCCAGCCGTAGCCGCCGTTGTTGCCTGTGCTGGCGGTCACCATCTGATAATTGTGGATACCCACGACGCTGTTCTGCGCCTCGGCCACGACGTCGGCGATCTGGTTGGAGAACGCGGAGAGCGAGGTTCCGGCCACGCCTGCAGGCGGCTGCGTTTGCGGCGTGGCAGCCTGCGTGGCTTCGGGCGCAGGCGTGGCCTCCGGGGTTGCGGTGGGATCCTGCGTGGTCACTTCGCTGCCCAGCACCGCCTGATCCTGCTTATTCACTCCCTGATAGATGACTACGCCGACCAACGCGCCCAACATCAGCATGACCAGCGCGACGGATACCAGCACCACGGCATTCCCGCCCCTGCGGCTTCGGTTGTCATAATGGTTATAATCATTGTAATTGCTCATTCCAAGACGCCTCCTTGCTGCCTCTTTATTTATTTACAGTATAGACTGCACAAATTGCAAATCTGTGAACGCCGTTTGAACATTCATGAATCGCTTTCTAATTTCCATCGTTTTTTTTCGCGCGGTCCAGGCTGAAAATAAAGCGCGTGCCCTCTCCCCGGGCGGACTCTACGGAAATGTCGTGCCCATGCTGGAGCAGTATCTGCCTGACGATGGACAGGCCCAGCCCGGTGCCCTTGCCCGAGGTATGCGCCTTGTCCACGGTATAGAAGCGGTCAAACACATGGGGCAGGTCTTTTTCGTCGATGCCCACGCCGTCATCCGCGACGGCGACGGCGCAACAGTCGCCCTCCCAGCGCGTGCGCAGCGTGAGTTTTCCATACTGTCCGCAGAACTTGATGGCGTTGTCCACGAGATTGGACACCACCTGCTCGATGCGGTCGACGTCGGCATGCACCATGCACGGCTCGTCTGCAAAGTCCGCCTCCACCTCCATGTTCTTTTCATCCAGCCGCCCCTCAAACTTGATGAGCACGCGGCGCATCAGCTCGTTGATGTTGAAATCCACGGGGTTCATGGGGATGTTGCCCGACTCGATGCGGCTCAGGTCGAGCAGATCGCGGATAAGGCGCGTCAGCCGCTGCGTCTCGTCGTAGACCACCTGCATGTACTTCTGATGCTCCGGCTGTGGGATGGTGCCGTCGAGCATGCCCTGCAGATAGCCCGCAATGGATGTAATGGGCGAGCGCAGCTCATGGGAGACGTTTGCCACAAAGCCCTTGCGCTGCCCCTCCATGGTCTGCAGCGCGTCCACCATGCTGTTGAAGGCGCGGCTCACCTCGCCGATCTCGTCATCGGCATAGATGCGCACCTTGACGGTCATGTCGCCCTGCGCGAGGCGCTTGGATGCGTTGGCCAGCTCGGTCAACGGCCGCGTGATGCGCATGGCGGTGTAGGCCGTCAGCACCAGGCCCAGCGCGCTGGCGACCATCGCCGCGAGCCACAGCTCCTGGAACAGCGGCAAAAATCCCGTGTTGATGAGCTCCAGCTTTTTATGAATGAAGATTGCGCCCACCGCTTCGCCGTTCAGCCTCAGCGGCATGGCCACGGTGATGACGGGATTCTTGCCAAAGTAGCTGTCAAACCCGGCATTGAACACCACGGGTTCTTCGCTTTGCAGCACGGTCTGCATATAGGCGCGCATATCGTCGCCCGTGAGGTTGGGCGTGTTCTCATCCAAGCCGGTGATGTTCAGCTGCAGACCGTTGCGGTCGAGCAGCCAAACGGAGGAATCCTGCGCCGCGTCGTTGATGCGCTCGATAAATACCTTTGAGCTGATTTGCCAGCTGTTCAGATACTCGTAATTGTGCGCAATGGCCTGCGCATCCGCCTTCATAACCTTCACGCCGCTGTTGAGCTCATTGACCCACATAAAGCGGGAGATCAGCGCGCCCAGCACCATCATCACGATCATGAGCACCATCATGAAATTGACCGACATCCGCAGCAGCAGCTTATGAAACAAGTTACTTCACCTCAAATTTATACCCGACACTCCAGATGGTCTTGATGTGCCAGCCGTACTTTTCGCAGCCCATCAGCTTTTCGCGGATGCGCTTGATGTGCACATCCACAGTGCGGGAATCGCCGAAGTAGTCGAATCCCCACACCTGCTCGAGCAGCTGGTCGCGCGTAAACACCTTGTTGGAATGCGATGCCAGGAAATAGAGCAGCTCGAACTCCTTGGGCGGCATCTCAATGTCCTTGCCGTTGTAGGTGACCAGATAGGTGCTCATATTGATGACCAGGTTGGGAAAGGCCAGCTCGCGCTCGGGCTCCACGGTGGTCTGCGTGCGGCGCATCACAGCCTTGATGCGGGCAATGAGCTCCTTGGGATCAAAGGGCTTGGTCATGTAGTCGTCCGCTCCCAGCTCCAGGCCCAGCACCTTGTCAAAAGTCTCGTCCTTCGCGGTGAGCATGATGATGGGAATGGTGCTGATTTTGCGGATCTCCCGGCAGACCTGCCAGCCGTCCATGCCGGGCAGCATCAGATCCAGC
>DKYK01000008.1:0-344 GCA_002492415.1 Christensenella sp. UBA7102 | reverse complement strand
GGGCAGCATCAGATCCAGCAGCACGATGTGCGGCGGGTTCTTCTTGAACTGATTCAGCGCATCGTCTCCGCGCATGGCGGTATCGGTCTCATAGCCCTCTTTTTCCAGGTACAGCTTGATGAGCTGATTGATGTTGGGATCGTCATCCACGATCAGTACGCGCGTCTTTTCCATAGCTCTCTCTCCTTTGCTCATTCGTTTCGGGTTGCGCAGCGGCTTCATTTTGCGCGCTCTGCTGCCTGCGCCGCTCCCTTCCCCGGCCGGGGAAGGTGGCGCCCGCAGGCGACGGATGGGGTATGGTTCTGCCCGCCGGGCAGAACCGGCGGCCCCCGCGCAGCGGGGTT
>DKYK01000084.1:19366-39432 GCA_002492415.1 Christensenella sp. UBA7102 | reverse complement strand
CAGGCGGGGGCGTGTACCCCGCCTGCGAAAAACTTGCTCCCTCTATTTTTTAACTTGTGCGCACAGCTCGTAAGTCAAATAATGTTGTTGCAAGAAATGGGCTTTGCCCATTTCTTGCATTACGTCACCGCCCGATACGCCTCAATGATATCCGGGTTCTTCTGGAACTGCTTCATCACCATCGCCAGCTGCTCCTTGTCCTTGACCTCCACCGTCAGGTTGATGATCGTGGTCTTGTTCTTGGTGCTGCGCGCGGAGATGGCCATCAGCGGGATGTTCAGCCCTGCCAGCAGCGTGGTCAGGCTGGCGATCAGCCCGCTCCGGTCGTAGCCGATCAACTGCAGGTCGGCGTTAAAGGAAGAGGACGCGCCGGTGTTCCACGCCACCTCAATCATGCGCATGCCCTCCATCGAGCCGTCCTTGAGATTGCTGCAATCCCTGCGGTGCACCGACACGCCGCGCCCGCGCGTGATATACCCCACGATGTCGTCGCCGGGCACGGGGTTGCAGCAGTGGGCAAAGCGCACCAGCATGCCGTCCTCGCCCTTGACAAACACCGCTTGCTCCCGCGCTTTCTTTTTCTGTGCGCTGGGGCGCTCAGGCCGCGCCTCGGGCGCGGGCGGCTCCTCTTCCTTGATGGTCTTTTTATACTCCTCGTTCAGGCGCATGACCACCTGCATCGCCGTCATGCCGCCAAAGCCCACCGACGCATAGATGTCGTCGGCGCTCTTGAACCCCTGCTTGCGCTGGATCTTCTCCAGGAATTCCGCCTTGAGCAACTTTCCGGGATCCAGATTCTGCCGCCGCGCCTCCTTCTCGATCATGTCCCTGCCCACGAGTATGTTCTCATCGCGCAGCGAAGCCTTCAGGTATGCGCGGATCTTGGACTTGGCTTCGGTGGTCTTGACGATCTTGAGCCAGTCCATCGACGGACCCTTGGACGAAGCCGACGTGATGATCTCCACGATGTCGCCCGTCTGCAGCTTGGTATCCAGCGTCACGATGCGCTGGTTGACCTTGGCGCCCACGCACTTGTTGCCCACGGCGCTGTGGATGCGATAGGCAAAATCCAGGGGCGTCGAATCCTTGGGCAGGTCGACGGCGTCGCCCTTGGGGGTGAACACAAACACCTCGTCGTCTGAAAACAGCTCTTTTTTGAGCGTGTCCATAAACTCCTTGGTGTCGTCCACCTCGTTATCAATGTTCATCAGCTGGTGCACAAAGTTCAGCGTCTCATCAAACTGCGTGGACTTGCCGCCGTTTTTATACTTGTAGTGCGCCGCCACGCCGTACTCGGCCACGCGGTGCATGTCGTGGGTGCGGATCTGTACCTCAAAGGGCGTGCCCTGATCGCCCAGCATCGTGTTGTGCAGCGACTGATAGCCGTTGGCCTTGGGCACGGCGATGTAGTCCTTGAATCGCCCCTGAATGGGCCGCCACAGCGTGTGCACCACGCCCAGCGCGGCGTAGCAATCCTGCTGTGTATCCACCAGCACGCGCACCGCGATCAGGTCGTAGATCTGGTCAAAGGACAGTCCCTTCCTCTTCATTTTCTTGTAGATGGAATAGAAGTGCTTGGGCCGACCCGTCACCTCCGCCTGAATACCCGCCTCCGCAAGCGCCCCGGACAGCTTTTCGATGATGCGGTTGATGGTCTCCATGCGCTCCTCGCGCTTCATGTTGACGCGATCCACCAATTCGTAGTAACTCTCCGGGTCGAGGTAGCGCAGGCACAGGTCCTCCAGCTCCCACTTGATGGAGTTGATGCCCAAGCGGTTGGCCAGCGGCGCGTAGACCTCGATGGTCTCCCGCGCGGTGCGCACGCGCTTTTCCTCCTTGCAGAACTTGAGGGTGCGCATGTTGTGCAGCCGGTCCGCAAGCTTGATGATAACCACGCGGATATCCTTGGCCATGGCGAAGAACATCTTCCGCAGCGATTCCGCCTTCTGCTCGTCCTTGGTGCGGAACTCGATGCCGTCCAGCTTGGTCACGCCGTCCACCAGATGCGCCACATCCGAGCCAAACTGCGCCTCAATGGTCTCAAACGAGGCCTTGGTGTCCTCAATGCAGTCGTGCAGCAGCGCCGCGACAATGGTGGTCTGATCCATCTCCATCGATGCCAGGATCTCCGCCACCTTGAGCGGATGCACGATGTACGGCTCGCCCGACTCGCGCTCCTGCACTCCGTGCTCGTTGATCGCAAAGTCAAAGGCCGCATGCACCACACCGCCGTCCACCTTGGCGTCGTATTTCTTCATGGCGTCCACGAGCTTGTCAATTTGCTCGTCAAAGTATTCCTTTGTGTACTCAACCTGCGGCATGTGCATCCCTCCTTCTGCATCCGCTGCGCCTTGTCATTTCTGTGTTCAGTCGCCTTCGAAGCTCATCGCGGCCTGCACGTCGTATCCATCCAGTCGCTCGCGGCCGCCCATGCCCGCAAGTTCGATGGCAAAGCGCACCGCAACCACTTGCCCGCCCAGCTGCTCGATCAGCTTGCAGGCCGCAAGCGCGGTGCCGCCGGTGGCCAGCAGATCGTCCACCAATGCCACCTTCATGCCCGGCTTTATCGCGTCCTTGTGGATCTCGATGGTGTCCGAGCCATACTCCAGGTCGTAGGAGTAGGACAGCACCTGCGCGGGCAGCTTTCCGGGTTTGCGCACGGGCACAAAGCCCGCGTGCAGTATGTAGGCCAGCGGCGCGCCCATGATAAAGCCGCGCGCCTCCGGGCCCACCACGACGTCAACGCCCTTCTCTTCCATGGAGCGGGCCAGCTGATCCATCAGCAGATGGAAGGCGGCGGGGTCCTTGAACAGCGTCGTGACGTCGCGAAATATGATGCCCTCCTTCGGAAAATCCTTGATGCTGCGCACCGAATCCTTCAAATCCATAGTATTCCCTCCTACACGCCCGGTTTATTTGATTCTCTCCTCCAGCCACCGTACGGTGGCCGTGGCCGCAAAGTCCTTTTTCCCCTTTGCCTCGATCAGCCGCAGGCGGAAGGGCCGGTCGGCGTATTCCGCCAACTGCATGTCGCGCAGCGCGCACAGCGCAATGTGCAGCTCGGGCAGCTTCACGGGCAACGCGCGCTCCAGCACGCTCTTGACCTGCGCAAGGTTCGTCGCCCCCGCCCAGAACCGCTGGCAAGCGCGCAGCGCCTTGTAGATCTGCCGCACGCGCGCAACGTCCGGCGAAGCATCGCGCAGCGCCGCCTTCAGTTCCTGCTGCAGCGGCAGCGCCATCACCACAGCGTTGGGCGAAACCTCCAGGATCCGCTCCACAAACGCATTGCTCACCGCGCCGTCCAGCAGCACGATGTTCCGATAATAGGAGAACTGCTTCGCGCTCAGGTAGGCCGGACTGGTCATCAGGTTGTAGGCGCACCGGTCGTCGGGCTCTCGCCCCACGCTTCTTCCCACGCGGCAGAGCAGCCCCCGCTCTTCCAGCCGCTTCGACCAGACGCGCGCCGTCTCACACGCGCCGTAGAGCAACAGCGTGCCCGAGAGATTCCCGCGCAGCAGATGCTCCACGCGCTCCGCCGCACCGTCCTCTTTCAGCGTCAAATGGCGTCGAAACCGAGGTTTGTTATCATTATACATAACCATGGACAAAAAATCACGCATTCTTTGCTCATCGGTTTGTTGCAAGTTGGTAAAGTAGTGCTCGTCCGACGGCTTGAACTGCTTGACGTACAGCCGCAGCGACGTCCTGCCCTGCCACTCGTTGCGGTCGATGGTCACCAGCATGTCCATCAATCCGACGGCCTGCCCCACACGCCAGCCCATTTTGAAGGCCGCCGCGTCCGCGATGCAGCCGTCCTGGCTGATCTGCATGCGCAGGTGCGCGTTGTTGGCGCCCATCGTGCGCGCGTTCGTCACCGTCACGCCCCGAAGCAGGTATACGGGCACGGTGTTGCCTTGTCCCATCGGCTGCATGCACTCCAGTGAATCCAAAAACTCCAGCGTCAGCTCCGGCAAGCGCATCTCCAGGTCGTAATCCTGGCTGGGAATCCACGCGCTGTCGTCCAACAGCAGCATCTCGTCGTTGATGCGTCGCTTGAACTCGGCAAGTCTCCTGCTCTCAATGGTCAGCCCCGCCGCCATGTCGTGCCCGCCGTAGCGCACAAACACATCGGATATCTGCTGCATATGGTCAAACAACGGCACGCCGCGAATGGACCGCGCGGAGCCGACATAGGTGTCCTTCTCGCGCGCCAGTACAAACGCCGGCCGGTTGTAGCGCTCCACCAATCGCGAGGCCACAATGCCAATGACCCCGGCATTCCAGTTCTCGCCCACCACCACCAGCACGCGGTCGCCCAGGAAGTCCGCGCCCTCCTCGATCTGGGCCAGCGCCTCCGCCATGATGGTTTGCTCCTGACTCTGACGGATCTGGTTGTGGTTCTCCAGTTCGCTCGCGATCTTTCTGGCCAAATCCATGTTCTGCGTACACAGCATCTCCACCGACCGCGACGAGTGTCCGATGCGTCCGCCCGCGTTGATGCGCGGCCCCAGCGCGAATCCGATGGAAGAGGACGACAGCGGCTTTCCCCGCAGCCCCGCCACCTCCATCAGCGCCAGCAGCCCCGGCCGCGTCGCATGCGACACCGCCGCAAGCCCCGCCTGCACCAGCGCGCGGTTCTCATCCGTGAGCGAGACGATGTCCGCCACTGTGCCGATGGCCACGATGTCCAGATAGGGCCGCAACGCCTCCATGCCCCCCATCGCCTGCACAAGCTTTGCGGCAACGCCCACCCCCGCAAGGTACGGAAAGGGATATCCGTGCAGCCTTGGGTTGACGATAGGGCAGTCGGGCAGCGCCGCGTCCGCGTGGTGATGGTCCGTCACCACCACATCCAGCCCCAGCTCGCGCGCCAGACGCACCTCCTCCACCGCCGTCACGCCGCAGTCCACCGTCACCATCAGGCTGTATTGCTTCGCCAGCTGCCGCACAGCCGTCACGTTCAAGCCATAGCCCTCCTCGTGCCGGTCGGGGATGTAATATCCCGCATCGATGCCGAGGGAGCGCAGATACAGCAGCAGCAACGAAGTCGCCGTCACACCGTCCGCATCGTAGTCGCCATAGATGCACACGCGCTCCTTTTTTTCCTGCGCCTGGCGGATGCGCCGCACCGCCTTGTCCATGTCGTTGAGCAGATAGGGATCGTACAGGTCGTCCAAACTGGGGTGCAGATACTTGCGCGCGTCGCGCTCGTTGCCAATGCCGCGCAGCGCCATCAGCTGTGCCACGCGCTTGGGGAGGCCCATACTCTGCAGCACCGCGCAGGCCTCTTCATTCAATTTTGCTCGCCTGCGGAATTCCAGCATAGCCTCGCCTCCTCAAAAATCTCGGTAAAGGTCGGGTAAACAAAGGGCTGCCGTGGGCATGGAGACGCACGGCAGCCTTTTTGTAAGCCTTATTTGGGTACCGGCGCAAAATACGCCGCCTGGTATTTACTTCTTGGCCTTCTTGCCCGATTGGGCCGCGGCCCTGGCTGCGTCGGTCCGATCCTGCCACAGGCCCCACAGCGAGGGCGCGATGAAGATGGAGGTGAAGTTGCCGGCGATCAGGCCGATGATGATGGGCAGCGCGAACTCGCGGATGGAGGTCACGCCCAGAATGTAGAGCGTCACGATGGTCAGCAGCGTGGTGATGGTGGTGTTGATGGTGCGGGGCAGCGTCTCCAGCACCGACTTGTCCGCAATCTGCGCGCCGCCCATCTCTTTCTTGGAGACGAGCTTGCGGTTCTCGCGGATGCGGTCGAAGATGACGATGGTATCGTTGATGGCATAGCCCACGATGGTCAGCACCGCCGCGATGAACGAGGAGTTGATCTGCAGCCGAAGGATGGTCACCATGGACATCATCACCGCCACATCCAGCAGCAGCGCGGCCACGGCGGTGACGCCGAAGTGCAGTTCAAAGCGGAACCAGATGTAGATGAGCATCAATACGCACGCGATGGCGACCGAGGAGATGGCGTTCCACACCAGCTCGCGTCCCGCCACGGCGCCCACGCGCTCGGTGGAGGCGACGGCAGCGTCGGGATAGCTGGCCTGGATCTCGTCCTCGACCGCGGCGCGGATCTCATTTTCCTTCTCGCCGTCGTTGGTGTCGGGGAACTTGACCAGCGCCTGCGCCTCCGCGCCGGAGCCGGAAACCGTCACCGCGATGTCCTGCGCGGAAAAGCCCTGGTTTTCAAATGCTTTGACGACAACGTTGGAATCAAAATCCTGTCCCATATCGATGGTCATCATGGTGCCGCCGGTAAAATCGATGCCCAGGTTCATGCCGCCGCAGGCGATGCCCATGATGATGCCGGCCAGAATGATGAGGGCGGGCACCAGGATCGTGAACTTGAAGTATTTGGAGAACTTCATTTTATTTGCCCTCCTTTACGCCGTAGAGGCTGTGTTTGGTCAGGTTCAGACCCACCATCTGCTTGAGCAGGAAGCGGGTGATCACAACCGCGGTGAACATGGAGGCCACAACGCCGATGGTCAGCGTGATGGCAAAGCCCTTGATGGAACCCGCGCCAAAGAGCATCAGCACGACGCCGGCGATGATGGTGGTGATGTTGGAATCAAGGATGGCGGTGAAGGCGCGCTTAAACCCGCTCTCCACAGAGGCCCGGACGGTCTTGCCCGCGCGCAGCTCTTCCTTGACGCGCTCAAAGATGATGACGTTGGCGTCCACGGCCATGCCGATGGACAGCACGATGCCCGCGATGCCGGGCAGCGTCAGCTGCACGCCCGGGATCACCGCCAGCAGGAACAGGTCGAGGAGCATGTAGATGAGCAGGGCCAGCGTCGCCACAACGCCGGGCAGCCGGTACACAATCATCATAAAGAGCATCACCAGCGCGACGCCGATGATAGCCGCGGTGACGGAAGTGGACAGCGCGTCCTCGCCCAGCGTGGCGGAGATGGTGCGCACTTCCAGCTGCTCAATGTCCAGCGGCAGCGCGCCGGACTGAATCAGCATGGCCAGGTTCTGCGCGGATTCGGCGGTAAAATTGCCTTCAATGTAGCCCTGGCCGCCGGTAATGGCGGTGTTGACCGTGGGCGCGGAGATGACCTCGCCGTCCAGCTCTATGGAGATGGGCTTGCCGATGTTCTCGGCCGTGGCCTTGGCAAAGGCGTCGGTGCCGGCGCTGTTGAGCTCAAACTGCACCACGGGCTTGCCCTCGTAGTAGCCCATTTCCGCGGACTTGACGGAGCCGCCGTCCATGATGACGGTGCCGTCCTCGGTCTTGAACTCCAGCTTTGCGGGCTGGCCGATGATGGTCAGGATCTCATTGGGATCGTCCACGTCGGGGATCTCGACACGGATGCGGTTGGTGCCCTGCTGGGTGACGGTGGCCTCCGTAAAGCCCTGCCCGGTCAGGCGGTTGCGCAGCACCGCCATGGTGCCGCTGAGCAGATTTTCGTAGTCGGACTGACCGTCGTCTATGGCCTCGTAGACGGCGGACACGCCGCCGCGCAGATCCAGGCCCTGCGAAATGCCGTTCGCAAGGGGCTTGATCTCCAACGCGCCGATGTTCAGTCCAAAGATGGCCAATGCGCCAAAGGCTATGATCAGCACGACCACAACCGCCAGGTTGATGGCACTTTTCCGTTTCATGTGGCTTGGACCTCCTCGTTTGCTTACAGTGTGCGCCCGGCACGCTGCATGTGTTGTCAAGGTTACATTATACCGTTAACTTTCTGTTTCGTCAAATGTTTTCGTCCGCTCTCCAAAAATTTATCGCATTTTCTCCATAAAGAACGGGCCCTGCGCCGCCACAGGGCCCGTTCTTCTCCCTTTTTTATCATCTTCGCAGACTTGCCGCCAGCATGCCGGACAGCAGCCCCGCAGCCAGCCCCAGCCCCAGATCCCCGGCCATCACCACCGCGGGCAGCAGCCGTCCGGCAAACGCGCAGTACAGCACGATGCCCAGCAGCATGTACACGCCGCCTACGGTCAACCCCGCGACCCAGCCGCGCACCCGGCCCGTGCTGGCCGCAAATGTTCCAGCCAGAATGCTGACCACCTTGATCACCTGATTGACCGGCGTGATGACGCTTCCGCCCAGATCCAGCAGCAGCACCAGCACGGAAAAAACCAGCACCAGCACCGCCGTTGCCAGCACGGAGATCAGCGTCCCCCGCACAAGCGACGCCGGCGCGGAACGCAGCGCACTGTCCTTTGCAGCCATATAAAAACCCTCCCCGCGGCATTTCTCGTCTCCTCTACAAGACTTTATGCGCGGAGAGGGCGGTTTATTCTCGTCAGATCAGGTCATTCTCTGCATCCTTGGGCGTATTTTCCAGGGAGCGCACAGCCCAGCGCGCGATCATGGCCTTAGTGGAGTCCGGCCCGAAGGTGATGGTGATGATGTCGTCCTTGATGCCGGCGATGGTGGCGTAGAAGCCGCCGATGGTGGTGATGCGATCGCCCACCTTGAGGTTGGCGAGCATGTTCTTGACTTCCTTGTCCTTCTTGCGCTGCGGACGGATCAGAACAAAGTAGAATACGACGAAGATCAGCAGCAGCGGCACGATCTGAATGAGCGTTGCGGCAATTCCTTCAGGCATGAGAGGCACCTCCAAATCAAATTAAACCATATTATACCAAACCACGGGCTTTTTCACAAGCCATATCATGGATTCTGGTTATATTTTTCAAAAAATTCATTTTTATACTCGGTAAATCGGTCTTCCGCGATAGCCTTGCGGATGTCCCCCATCATGTGCAGCAGGAAATAGAGGTTGTGGTAGCTGGTCAGCCGCGCGCCCAGGATCTCGCCCGCCTTCATCAGGTGGCGGATGTAGGCGCGTGAGAAGTTGCGGCACACCCAGCAGTCGCATTCCTCATCCAGCGGCCGCGTATCCCGCGCGTAGAGCGCGTTGCGGATCACCAGCCGTCCATTGGAGGTAAACACCGTGCCGTTGCGCGCGATGCGGGTGGCCAGCACGCAGTCGAACATATCGATGCCGCGCTCCACGCCCTCCAGCAGGCAGTCGGGCGAGCCCACGCCCATCAGGTACCGCGGCTTTTCCCTGGGCATGTACGGCTCGATCTCCTCCAGCATCTCGTACATCACGGGCTTGGGCTCGCCCACCGATAGCCCGCCGATGCCGTAGCCGGGAAAATCCATGTCCGCCAGCGTCTTGGCGCTCTGGATGCGCAGGTCCTTGTAGAACGCACCCTGCACAATGCCGAACAGCGCCTGATCCTCGCGCGTGTGCGCCCGCAGACAGCGCTTCGCCCAGCGGTGCGTACGCCCCATCGCCGCCTGTGCCCGCTCGTAATCGCAGGGGTACGGCGAGCACTCGTCAAACGCCATCGCGATGTCCGCGCCCAGCGCCTCCTGGATCTCCATGTCGTATTCCGGCGTCAGGAAAAACTTGCTGCCGTCCAGATGCGAGCGGAACTCCACGCCCTCTTCGCGCACCTTGCGGATCTCCGAGAGTGAAAATACCTGAAATCCGCCCGAGTCCGTCAGCACCGGCCTGTCCCAATGCATGAACCGGTGCAGCCCGCCAAGGTCGCGGATCAGCTCATGCCCCGGTCGCAGGAACAGGTGGTAGGTGTTGGACAGCATGATCTGCGTGCCGATCTCCTTGAGTTCGTCCGGACTCATGGTCTTGACCGTCGCCTGCGTGCCCACCGGCATAAAGATGGGCGTGAGCACGTCGCCGTGCGTCAGGTGCAGCGTGCCCAGCCGCGCCCGTGTGCGCGCGTCCTCCTTGTGTACCTCAAACTTGCATCTGTACATTTCGAAAACCTCATTGTCTTGAGCATCAACAAAAATCCGGCCGCAGCGGCCGTCTTAGCCACTATACCCAAGAACCCGCCGTTTGTCAAGGCAATTTGCACGCCGCCGCGTTCAACGCTTGACACCGCCCTTCGCCTGTGCTACTCTTGTATCAGTATTTAGCATTGCTAATTAGTAATGCGTAAAAAAGAAAGGAGCGCTCCATGGACGGCAAAACCGTACAGCAATTTAAAAAGGGCTCGCTGGAGATGATTCTGCTCTGCCTCATCGGCCGGGGCGAAACCTACGGCTATGAGCTGATCACCGCGCTCAACGACGCGAGCGCCGCCGTGCTGGGTTACGCCCGCGAGGGCACGGTCTACCCCATCCTCTACCGCCTGCAGCAGCAGGGGCTGATCTGCTGCCGCATCGCGCCCGCCGCGGCCAACGGCGGCAGCCGCAAGTTCTATTCCCTGACCGATCAAGGCAGGCAGACGCTCGCCGAACTCATCGCCTTTTGGCGCGACTACAAGACCTGCGTGGACAATTTTGTCGCGCAGTACGAAACGGAGTGTGAACCATGAGCCAAAAGCAATACATCCGCCGCGTTCGCCGCACACTGGCGTCGGGCCGAACCAACCGCGCCGCAATTCTGCGCGACCTGGAAGAAATCTTCTCCTCCGCAGCCGAACACGGCCAATCCACCGCCGAAGTCATCGACCGTCTCGGCCCACCCGAGGACTTTGCCCGCGCCGCCGAGGAACAGCTGGGCGTCGACCGGCCTCGCCTGCTGCGCCGCCGCATGCTGCTGTGCGCGCTGCCCGCCGGCCTGCTCGCCGTCGCGTTCTTCCTGCTCTCCCGCCTTTACGCCTTTATCTCCCCCTCCTCCTCGGTGAGCGTCATCGGCGGCGCGGACGGTCCCACCGCCATACTCATCGCCAGCCAGCCCCTGCCCGGGTCCGGCGCCGTGCCGCTCCTCCTCTCCCTGCTGTGCGCCGGGCTTGCCGTCTGGGCCGTCGTTCGCTACTTCCGCAAGCGGGGTTAGGCCCGTTTCTCTTCTCGATTTTGCCTAAATGGAGGCTTTTTCATGGAAAAAAGCACGAAACATCTCATCATCCGGAGGCACATCAACGCAATGGATTACGGCGGCCTTCTTGCCTTCGGCGCGCCGTCGGATGAGTTCGACTTGGAGATACGCGAACTCTGCGCCCTCATCCATGCCGACAGCTCCGTTTGCGCCGTTGCGCAGGCCATCGCGCAGTTTTTTACACGCAATTTTGATGAATCCGTCCCATTGGAACGCTGTTTGGATACCGCCGCCCGCATACACTTGGATCTTCAAAAATACAGCTGATTCTTTGCCCGGTTTCATACAAAAACGTGGACGCTCCATTTATCCTGAAGCGTCCACGTTTTTTACTCTCTTCCTGTCAGTTTTTGGTAACAGGTTTGGTACAGTGCAGACGTAATCTCAACAACCTCCCGCGGCAGCTCCGGCGCTGGTTTCACGCCATTGAGACCATTTCTGATCAGCCAATCCCGCACGAACTGTTTATCATATGACCTGGGCGACGTTCCTTCCTGCCAATCCTCCGCAGCCCAGAATCTGCTTGAATCCGGCGTACAGATTTCGTCTCCGAGTACGAATCTGCCGTCTTTATCGCGCCCGAATTCAAACTTCGTATCTGCAATCAATATGCCCCTTTTCAGCGCATGTTCATAGCATGCTTGATACAGCCTCATACAGATGTCACAGATTGCGTCAGCATCCTCGCTCCCAAGCTCATCCCGCAGCCGCTCCAGAGTGATGTTCTCATCGTGTCCGGTGTCGTTCTTGACCGAGGGCGTAATGACAGGCTGCTCCAGCCGCTGCGCCAGCTTAATCGGTTTTTCCTTGCTCTGCCCGCATATTCTTCCTGTATTCTGGTATTCCGTCCAAAGGCTTCCGAACATGTACCCACGCACAATGAACTCATAGGGCAACATATCCAGTTTTTTTACCAGCACCGTGCGATTCTTAAACTGTTCTGGCCTGCGCGCGAAAAATGCAGGCATATCGGCCAGGTCGGCAGAGAGTATGTGATTGGATATGATGTTCTTTGTGCGCTCGAACCAATAAAGGGAAAGAAGATTCAACGCGATACCTTTGTTCTCTATGGCTGTTGGCAGCACCACATCAAATGCTGAGATTCTGTCTGTCGTGACAATCACAAGCTCCGTTTCGCTGACCTGATAGATGTCTCTGACCTTTCCGGATTGCAGTTTGATCATTGCACAGTCCCCTCCCGCTTTACAGCATACAGCGTATCCATGCAGTGTTGATGCGGCACGCCCCCGCTCATACAGTCGAATATGGCTTCAGAGCAAGACGCGATCTTCCAGTCGGCGTAATAGGTGAACAGCTCGCCGGACACCCACTTATATCGTCCCTTCTTTTCATCGGAAGGACTGTGTACGAAGGGTTTTCTCACAAATACATTGAGCGCATGCAGCCCACCTTCCGTTGTGTGCTCTTGGTAATTCTTCAGCATTTCTGCCCGTAGGTTCTGCGGAACGTAGTGCAGTGCGCCGGAGCTGTAAATGATATCGAATGCAGTATCCAAACGGAAGTCGAGCATGTCAGCTTGAAAGAAGTTGATGTCCACGCGCGCCTGACCCGCCAGCCTGCGCGCCTTGTCCAGCGCCAGTTCCACCGCGTCAAACGCCGTAACAGAATATCCGTTTCTCGCAAAAAAGACGGCGTCCTTCCCCTCTCCGCACGCCACATCCAGCAGGCGCAGCGGCCTCTGCGGCGGGTACAGTTTCATGACCTCGTAGCACATGTTCGAGGGTCGGCTTCCCCAGTAATAACCGTCCAGCCTGTATCGCTCCTCATAGTCCATGATTCTGTGGTGTTCGGCGGGATACCCAAGGAGCGAATCGATTGTGCAGTGGAACACATTGGCAAGGTGCGGCAGCATGCCGACATCGGGCATCGAGTTGCCGTTTTCCCATTTGGACACAGCTTGAAACGATACATTGAGCAGCCCAGCCAGCTCTTCCTGCGTGAGATTCTGCTGCTTTCTCAGCCTGTGGATGTTTCTTCCAACCGCATTTTCCATCCGATCACAGCCTTTCTGTTTCTTGCGGATCCAGCATACCATATCCGCAAAACAGCTGTAAATAACCGGTGTTTTGAATCCAGCCGGAAATTCCATCCTCAGTAGAAATTCCGTCCCCGAACATACCGATTGACCAGATAAATCAGGAAATCGCCCCGTGTGAACAAGCGCTGGCTATTCGCGTCGCCGCAGGCTGCGGCAAGCTGATTTACGGGCATTTCCCTGCAGATGCGCAGGGCGGGCGTGTCCTGCTCACGGTAGCGCCGGAGCACGGTTTGTGCGCCGTCCGCGCGCAGGTTGCCCAGACGCCAGGCGGGCCGCGGCGCAGTAACGTTGGGATAAACGTCCCAATCTGCGTCAACGTAGAGCACCGCAGGGCCTTCGAGCGGGCTGCCGATGGGCCGGGAATCGTCCAGCAGCCGCTTCATCCATTCGGCCTCCGTGCGTCCAAAAACCTCCGAAATGGGCCGTTTCAGGTGCTCTTCTGTCCACAGCACCAGTGGTTCCGGCAGCCTTTGGACGTCCTCGGGCGTGACGCGGATGGGATAGAGCGCCTCGTTCGCGCCGTCGCAGCTGCCCGCATGCACAAAGGCGCGAAACGCCGGCTCGTCCGCAAGTCCCGTGCGCCGCGCAAGCTGCACAATCTCCCCCATCTGGTCGATATTTTCCCGATTCACAAAGACCTGAAAGCGCGGGAGAATCCCATGCCTGCGCAGCGGCTCGATCAGGCTTACCATCTCGTCGTAAGCGCCGATGCGGCCGGTATAGCGATCGGTCACCACCCTGCCGCCAAAGAAAGTCAGCTGCACAGCGCGCACGCCCAAGCCTTTCAGCCAGGGGATGTAATCCGCATCGCGGGCAGCGCGCCAAGTGCTCATCAGCTCAAAATGCGGCGTTTTTCCGTCGGAGAGCGACCGCTCCAGCTCCCAGAGCGCGCGATAATCGGCGCGAAAATCCGGCTCGCGGTACCAGCTGAACACCTCGAGCGAGCGCGCAAAGGGGCGGAACTGCCGCGCCGTCCAGGCAAGATCCTCGGTGGAAAAGCGTCCGTTGGGGCCGTGGCCCAGCCAGCAGTGCAGGCAGCGATTGGGGCAGCCCGCCATGTCCAGGCAGACGGTCAAGCGGTCAAAAACATGGGAAGGATTCATTGAATTCAGATTTTCAGGCATGACAAAAACACCTCAGTTCGTCGTATTTCGCGCGATTTCAGACCGAATGAGCGCAAGCAAAACAGGACCCCTTCCGGCCCGGCTTTTCTGCGTTTTTTTACAGCCGTTTGCGCACGACGAACGCGGCGTTCATACTGTCGATCACCTTCTTTTTCGGTCTCTATGGATACATTATACCATAACGGCGCAGTCCGTACAACAGTGCTATTTTCGTCCTCCGGTCAGGCTGAGCCAGCATCGGAAAAGGCAGAGCCACTGCACGTAGAGCATCTTTCCGTCGGGGGAAATGGGCGGGAGCGACGCGCTGCGCAGCGCCATGCGCACCTGTTTGGGCGTCAGCGGCAGCCTATCCTGCCGCAAAAAGCGCTCCCACTTTCCCTGCAGGCCGCGCGGGAGGTCGGGCTGGGGACGCTTGATCAGTTCCAGCAGCGCGCAGTCCACGCGCGGCGCGGGATGGAAATCCTCCCTGCGCAGGCTGCGCGCGATGCGCACGTCGAACCACGGATGCAGCAGCAGCGAAGAAACGCTCTCCCGCGGCAGGCCGCAGAAGCGCAGGGCTGCGCCCTTTTCCACCACGATGTGTATGCTTTGGGGCGGGTTTAAGCACTGCGTCAACCGGCGCACGATGGCTGTGGTACGGCAAAAGGGGATGTTGGCAAAGACGCGGTAGGCGCCCCGTGGCAGCGGCGCGGCGAGAAAATCGCCGTGAAACAGGCGCACGTTCGGGGGCAGATTTCCCACAAGGCGGGCGGCCAGCGCCTCGTCCAGCTCCCAGGCGAGCACTTTCGCGCAGCGCTGCGCCAGTGCCCGCGTGATGTGGCCCTTCCCCGCGCCAATCTCCACTACGGTATCCTCCTTGCCAATGGGAGCGGCGTCCAGCAGGCGGGAAATGACCGCAGTTGATGTCAAAAAGTTCTGAGAAGCCTGCAACTCTGTAAATTGGGGCATAAAAAAACACCTCGTTCTTCGCAGATTCGGAAAGAAACAAGGCACAGCAAACAAACCGCACGCGCGGCCCGCACTCTGTGCCCGGTTTACCGAATGCGAATCACAAAGATGCCCATAACTTTGTGCAAAGCCCTCCTTGAACCTGTCGGGGATGGAATAGAGTATACCACGGCCCAGCTCTCATTGCAATGATAAAAGCCGCGCACAGAAGGGTTTTTCTGTCTTCTGCGCGCAGCTTTATACCTATGGGGAATTATTTCAGGCCCAGCTCCTCGGGAGTGCAGGTGGCGATGCCCTTTTCCTGCATCAGCGCGGTGAACTTGGCCTCGTCGGAGACGCGGAACACCATGTAGGCCTTGCCCTGGACGTGGGTGAAGAGCGAGTACATGTACTCGACGTCGATGCTGCCCTCGGCCAGCAGGTTGAGCACGGGCGTCAGGCCGCCGGGCGCGTCGGGCACGGATACGGCCAGCACGGGCGTCAACGACATGACGTAGCCGCTGTCCAGCAGGATGCCAGTGGCGCGCTTGGGATCGTCCACGATCATGCGCAGCACGCCGTAATCGGCGGTCTCGGCAATGGACAGCGCGCGCAGGTCGATGCCGTTATCGGCCAGTATTTTCGTGATCTCGGCCAGCTGTCCGGCGCGGTTTTCCAGAAAAACGGAGATCTGTTGGATGGTCATGCGGCTCTCCTCCTTAAATCTTGCGCTTATCGATGACGCGGACGGCCTTGCCCTCGCTGCGGGTGATGGAGCGCGGCGCGACGAGCTTGACCTTGGCATAGATGCCCAGCATCGCCTTGAGCGCGCCCACGAGCGTCTTTTCCATATCGGTAATGCGGGCCAGGGAATCGGAGAAATTCTCCGGAGTCATCTCCACCTGCACCTCGAGGGTATCGGTGTGGTCCACGCGGTCGACGATGATCTGGTAGTTGGCCTGATAGCCCTGCTCGAGCAGCACCGTCTCGATCTGCGAGGGAAAGACATTGACGCCCTTGACGATGAGCATATCGTCCGACCGGCCCATGGGCTTGGCCATCTTGACGAAGGTGCGCCCACAGGAGCACTTTTTGCGGGACAGCACGCAGATGTCGCGGGTGCGGTAGCGCAGCAGCGGGAAGGCCTCCTTGGTCAGGCTGGTGAACACCAGCTCGCCCTTGGTGCCGTCGGGCAGCACTTCGCCCGTGTTGGGATCGATAATCTCGGCGATAAAGTGGTCCTCGTTGACGTGCATGCCCGTCTGCTCCTCGCACTCGAAGCTGACGCCGGGACCGGAGATCTCGGTCAGTCCATAGATGTCGTAGGCCTTGATGCCCAGCTGCTTCTCAACGTCCCGACGCATTTCCTCGCTCCACGCCTCGGCGCCAAAGATGCCCGCCTTGAGCTTGATCTTGTCGCGCAGGCCGCGCTCGTGGATGGATTCGGCCAGATACGCGGCATAAGAGGGCGTGCAGCAGAGGATGGTGGTTCCCAGGTCCGTCATGAACTGCAGCTGGCGCTCGGTATTGCCCGAGGACATGGGCAGCGTCAGGCAGCCCACCTTATGGGAGCCGCCGTTGAGGCCAGGGCCGCCGGTGAACAGGCCGTAGCCGTAAGAGACCTGGCAGACGTCCTCGTCCGTGCCGCCCGCCGCGACGATGGCGCGCGCGCAGCAGTCCTCCCACAGATCCAGATCGTGCTGGGTATAAAAGGCCACCACGCGCCTGCCCGTGGTGCCCGAGGTGGACTGGATGCGCACGCAGTCCTTCACGGGCTTGCCCATCAGGCCGTAGGGGTAGCACTCGCGCAGGTCATCCTTGGTCAGGAAGGGCAGCTTGTGCAGGTCGTCCACGCTGCGCACGTCGGCGGGCGTTACTCCCCTCTCCTCCATCTTTTTGCGGTAGTATGGCACGCTGTCCCACACGTGCTGCACTTGCTTGACTAGGCGTTCGTCCTGCCAGGCGCGGATCTGCTCTGCGGACGCGGTTTCAATCTCGGGCTGATAGTAGCGTTTCATGGATTGCCTCCTTATTCGATGTCGATGGAATTCCGGCGAGTTCGCCCCCTACGCTTCGCGGCCGAGATTAAACGCGGTCTTGTTCAGTTCGAGGAATTTGGCCGGCACGGTCTGCTCGATGGCGGTGAGCCATTCCTGCTCGGAAAAATCGAACCAGCGGGAGAGACGGCCCATCAGCACGATGTTGACGGCTTTTGCAGAGCCCGCCTGCTCGGCAAGGGACAGCGCATCGATGGCGTCAACGTCGATGCCCGCCGCCCGCATCTTTTCAATGAGGCCGTCGGGATACTGCGCAGCGCCCATGATGACGGGCATGGGATTGATGCGCTGGGTAGAGGTGACAATCTTTCCGCCCTTCTTGAGATCCTCGGTGTAGCGGGCGGCTTCCAGCCGCTCAAAGGATACGATGAAATCCGCCTCGCCCTTGTCCACGATGGGAGAATAGACCTTGTCGCCAAAGCGCACATAGGTCACGACGCTGCCGCCGCGCTGGCTCATGCCGTGCACCTCGGAGACCTTGACGTCGTAGCCGCGGGTGAGCAGCAGGCGGCCCAGCAGACGCGAGGCCAACAGGCTGCCCTGTCCGCCCACGCCCACGATCATAATGTTCTTGGTTTCCATGCTCAGTCCTCCTTCGCGGGGCGGATGGCGCCCTGATGGCACAGCTGGCCGCAGACGCCGCAGCCCGTGCACAGTGTGTTGTCGATGGCGGCCTTGCCCGCGCTCATACTGATGGCGGGGCAGCCCACGCGCATGCACATCTTGCAGCCCACGCACTTTTCCTTGTCGATGACGACGGGCTTTTTGTGCTTGACGTACTTGAGCAGCGCGCAGGGACGGCGCGAGATGATCACGGAAGGTTCGTCCGCCGCCATCTCCTCCTTGAGCGCCTGGTCGCACTGGGCAAGGTCGTAGGGATCCACCACGCGCACACGGCGGATGCCTACGGCGCGGCAGAGGGTTTCCAGATCGATCTTGGTGCAGGGATCGCCCTTGAGATTGAAGCCGGTGGTTGGGTTCTGCTGGTGTCCCGTCATGCCGGTGATGGAATTGTCCACGATGATGACGGTGGCGTTGGACTCGTTATAGGCCATATTGACCAGCCCTGTGATGCCCGAGTGGATAAAGGTGGAATCGCCGATGACGGCGACGGCCTTGCCGCCGCCCGCCTTGGTAAAGCCGTGCAGGCCGGAGACCGAGGCGCCCATGCACAGGGTGGAGTCCAGCGCGCCCAGCGGCGGCACCGCGCCCAGCGTGTAGCAGCCGATATCGCCCAGGGCCGTGACCTTGTTCTTGGCCAGCGTGTAGAACAGGCCGCGATGCGGACAGCCCGCGCACATGACCGGCGGGCGGGCGGGGATGGGCTCGGAGAACTTCACGCCCTCGGGAACGGGTTTGCCCAGACCGGCGGCGACCTTGTTCTGGCTCAGCTCGTCAATGCAGCTGAATTTTTCCTTGCCGGTGACGGAAAGGCCCAGGTTGCGGCAATGCTCTTCGATGAAGCCGTCCAGCTCCTCCACCACGACCAGCCGATCGACGGACGCGGCCAGGTCGCGGATCTTTTTCTCGGGCAGCGGCCAGACCATGCCCAGCTTGAGCACGGGATAGAGATCGCCGCAGACTTCCTTGACATACTGGTAAGAGGTGGACGAGGTGATGATGCCCATGCTGTGGTCGGGACCGTCCTCCAGCCGGTTGATGGAGACGTCTTCCGCCCAGGCGATCAGATCGGCGGTGCGCTGCTCCACCACGGGGTGGCGGCGCTTGGCGTTGCCGGGCATCATGATGTACTTGGCGGCGTTCTTTTCGTAGGATTTGCGCGCCTCGGTGCGGGGGCCGGGCTGCACCAGGCTCTGCGAGTGCGCCACGCGCGTGCACATCTTGAGCAGCACGGGGGTATCAAACCGCTCGGATAGCTCGTAGGCCAGCTTGGTCAGCTCCAGCGCCTCGGCGGAATCCGAAGGTTCGAGCATGGGGATCTTGGCGGCCTTGGCGTAATGGCGGCTATCCTGCTCGTTCTGCGAGCTGTGCATACCGGCATCGTCCGCCACGCCGATGATGAGTCCCGCGTTGACGCCGGTGTAGGACATGGTAAACAGCGGGTCGGCCGCGACGTTCAGGCCGACGTGCTTCATGCCGCAGAAGGCGCGGCTGCCCGCCAGCGAAGCGCCAAAGGCGGATTCCAGCGCCACCTTCTCATTGGGCGCCCACTCGGCGTAGACCTCAGGGTACTTGGCCACAGCCTCGGTAATCTCCGTGCTGGGCGTGCCCGGATAGCTGGACACAAAGCTGCATCCGGCCTCGTAAAGACCTCTGGCAACGGCTTCGTTGCCGAGCATCAATGTTTTCATGGGTTTCCTCCTCAAAATCATGTGTCTGAAAGCATCGCAAGGGCCCGGCGCGAACGCGCCGGCGCCCCGGATGCGGATGTTCAGCGGTTTTCGCCGATGGACTCCTTTGCGGTGACCGTGACCTTCCGGTCATAGCAGGAAAATACGTACTCGATGTGCTTGGCGTCGGGCTTGCGGGTAAAGAGACTGACCAGGGGCACCAGGACGAGGCCCGCGACCATGCAGAAAGCGCCGGCGTTGATGGGCGACTGCAGCAGCGCGGGGAAAGAGGGCCGCACCAGCACATTGGCCATCATGACCACGGTGGAGAAAATGAAGCTGACCCAGCAGCCCGCCTTGGTGGTCTTCCTCCAATACAAGCCGTAGAGGTAAGGCGCCAGGAACGCCCCCGCCAGCGCGCCCCAGGAGATGCCCATCATCTGCGCGATGAAGTTGACGGACGACTTATACTGCACGATGGCCAGCGCGACCGAGATGGCGATGAACACCACGATCAGCCCTTTCATCCACAGCACCTGCTTCTTTTCGTCCATGTTCTTGATGACGTTGCCTTTGATGAAATCCAGCGTCAGTGTGGAGCTGGAGGCCAGCACCAGGGAGGACAGCGTGGACATGGAGGCGGACAGCACCAAAATGACCACCACCGCGATCAGTATGGCGGGCAGATCGGAGAGCATCGCGGGAATGACGGAGTCGTAGCCGTTTGCCGCGATGTCGATCTTATCGGAGAAGAGCCGGCCGAAGCCGCCCAGGAAGTAGCAGCC
>DKYK01000084.1:0-19081 GCA_002492415.1 Christensenella sp. UBA7102 | reverse complement strand
AAGCCGCCCAGGAAGTAGCAGCCGCCCGCCACGATCAACGCAAAGATCGTGGAGATGATGGTGCCCTTGCTGATGGCCTGTTCGGACTTTATGGCGTAGAACTTCTGCACCATCTGCGGCAGGCCCCAGGTGCCAAGAGACGTCAGCAGCACGACGCCCAGCAGATTGATGGGATCGGGGCCGAAGAAGGAGGCGAACACGCCGGGGGTGGCGGAGACGGCGGGATCGCTGACCTGGCCGAGCTTGTCCAGCGCGGCAAGGAACCCTCCCTGGCCGTGCAGCACAGTGGCGATGACGGCCACAATGCCGCCCAGCATGATGATGCCCTGGATGAAGTCGTTGATGGCGGTGGCCATGTAGCCGCCCGCGATGACGTAGATGCCGGTCAGCACCGCCATGACGATGACGCAGACGGCATAGTCGATGTTAAAGGCCATCGCAAACAGGCGGGACAGACCGTTGTAGAGCGAGGCGGTATAGGGAATGAGGAACACAAAGATGACGGCGGAGGCCGCGATCTTGAGCGCCTTGCTGTTGAACCGCTGCTCGAAGAACTGCGGCATGGTGGCGCTGTCCAGGTGCTGGGTCATGACGCGGGTGCGGCGGCCGAGGATCACCCAGGCCAGCAGCGAGCCCAGCAGCGCGTTGCCGATGCCCGCCCAGGTTGCGGCGATGCCGTACTTCCAGCCGAACTGACCCGCGTAGCCGACGAAAACGACGGCGGAAAAGTACGAGGTTCCATAGGCGAAGGCCGTCAGCCAGGGACCGACGCTGCGACCGCCCAGCACAAAGCCGTTGACGTCGGTGGCGTGCTTGCGGCAGTAAAGCCCCACGCCGATCATTACGCCGAAAAACACGACCAACAGTGCGATCTTGATGAACATTTCCATTGGGAATGCGCCTCTTTTCAAAGCAGATTGGGGAATGCGGGCGTCAGCTCATGATCTGAGCCTCCACCAGGGGCATCTTGCAGTAGCGCTCGCGCAGCACGGGCTTTTCGATCTTTCCGGTGGGATTGCGCGGCACGTGCTCGAATATGATCTGGCGGGGACGCTTGTAGCGGGGCAGAGCTTTGCAGAATTCGTTGATCTCCTCTTCCGAGCAGGCCATACCCTCCTTGATCTCGATGATGGCGGCGGTGATCTCGCCCAATCGCGCGTCGGGAAGCCCGATGACGGCCACGTCCTTGATCTTATCGTGCGCGCGCAGGAAGTCCTCGATTTGCACGGGATAGATGTTCTCGCCGCCCGAAATGACCACGTCTTTTTTGCGGTCCACCAGGTAGATGAAGCCGTCCTCGTCCTCCCTGGCCATATCGCCCGTGTAGAGCCAGCCGTCGCGGAGCACCTCCGCAGTGGCCTCGGGATTCTTGTAATAGCACTTCATCACGCCGGGGCCCTTGACCGCCAGCTCGCCCACCTCGCCGGATTTTACGGGTTCGCCCTTTTCGTCGATGATCTTGGTGCTCCACAGGTAGCCGGCCTTGCCGATGGCGCCCACCTTGTGGATGTTCTCCACGCCCAGGTGCACGCAGCCGGGGCCGATGGATTCGGACAGGCCGTAGTTGGTGTCGTACTGGTGATGGGGAAAGATTTTGAGCCAGCGGTTGATGAGGCTGGGCGGCACGGGCTGCGCGCCGATGTGCATCAGCCGCCACTGATCCAGATAGTAATGGTTCAGATCCACGCGGCCCGACTCGATGGCGTCGAGCAGGTCCTGCGCCCACGGCACGAGCAGCCAGACGATGGTGCATTTCTCCTCCGTGACCGCCCGCAGGATCCATTCGGGCTTGACGCCGCGCAGCAGCACGGCCTTGCTGCCCGAAAGGAGCGATCCGAACCAGTGCATCTTGGCGCCGGTGTGGTAGAGCGGCGGGATGCAGAGGAACACGTCGCTGCGCGTCTGGCCGTGGTGCTTCTGCTCCACCTGGCAGGCGCACAGCAGCGCGCGGTGATCGTGCAGGATGGCCTTGGGAAAGCCCGTGGTGCCCGAGGAAAAGTAGATGGCCGCATCGTCCTCCTCCACAAGGTGCACCGGCGGCGCGCTGGACGAGCAGAAGGCGGTCAGCTTCATGCCGTCCTCGGCATAGGCCGGCGCGTCGGGGCCGACGAAGAAGAACAGCTTGACCTTGGCAAGCTCGCTCACGATGGGGTCCATGCGCGTGACGAATTCGGGACCGAACACCAGCACCTGGACGTCGGCAAGGTCCAGACAATACTTGATCTCGTCGCTGGAATAACGGAAGTTCATCGGCACGGCGATGCAGCCGGCCTTGAGCACGCCGAAGTAGACGGGCAGCCATTCCAGGCAGTTCATCAGAAGGATGCCCACCTTGGTGCCCCGCTCGATGCCCCGGCTGAGCAGCAGGTTGGCAAAGCGGTTCGCGCGGCGGTCAAAGTCCTTCCAGCTCATCTCGCGGCGGTAGGGGACGCCGGGATTTGCGCTCTCAATCAGGTTAAAATCGCGCCAGGTGACGGCATTGTCCCTCTCGTTGGAGGGATTGAGCTCCACCAGCGCGGTCTCGGAACCGTACAGCCTGGCGTTTCGCTCCAGGAAATCCGTGATGACCATATGAACACTCCTTTACTTGCGAGGAAATAAAAAAACGTCCTCTGCAGGCGCATGCTCCTGCAGAGGACGGGGGATCGCTTTCCCGTGGTACCACCTCATATTTTGCCATCCGCCCTGTGCGGACAGCCTTCAGGCCCTGACAGGCCCTGACGCGCTATCGGGCGTTCCCGTCCCCGCTTACTCCATCGGTTTCTGCGAGGCCGCTCAGAAAGGTATTCAGCACCGGACTTTTCGCCGCCTCGCACCAACCGGCAGCTCTCTTGCAAAAGGATCCGGGACCTACTTGATTTCGTCATCGCGTTCGGTCTCTGAAATTTTATGACACTAACTTTATCACTTTTTGTCACGTGCGTCAACAACTAATTTCATAAAAATTTTTACCTTTGCCCTGTGCGCTTCGTGCAGGAACGCACCCTTGCATGATGCAAAACTCACTCGAACAGGCAGGCGTCGCCAAAGGAAAAGAAGCGATAGCGCTCCCGCACCGCCGTATTGTACACAGAAAGCGCCTCCTCCCGGCCGATAAAGGCGGACACCAGCATCAGCAGCGTGGACTCGGGCAGGTGGAAATTGGTGATGAGCGCATCCACGGCCTTGTAGCGATAGCCGGGGGTGATGAAGATCTGCGTCCAGCCGCTGGACGCGTGCACAATGCCGTCCTCGGTGGAGGCGGACTCCAGCGTGCGCACGGAGGTGGTGCCCACGCACACGATGCGCCCGCCCCGCGCCCGCGCCGCATTGATGCGCTCAGCCGCATCCTGCGTCACCATGTAGTACTCCGAGTGCATATGGTGATCCTCAATGTTCTCCTCCTTGACGGGGCGGAAGGTACCCAGGCCCACATGCAGCAGCACGGGCACCACGTCCACGCCCTTTTGGCGGATGCGGTCCAGCAGCTCGGGGGTGAAGTGCAGGCCGGCCGTGGGCGCGGCGGCGGAACCCTCCTCCTTTGCGTAGACAGTCTGGTAGCGGTTCTTGTCCTGCAGCTGCTCGGTGATATAGGGCGGCAGCGGCATCTGCCCCAGCTCGTCGAGAATCTCCTCGAACACGCCGTCAAAGTGGAACCGCACGATGCGACCGCCGTCCTCGGAATTGTCCAGCACGGTGGCGCGCAGCTTTCCGCCGCCGAAAACGAACACCGCGCCGGGCTTGGCTCTGCGTCCCGGCCTGACCAGCGTCTCCCAGGTGTCATAATTGACGCACTTGAGCAGCAGGAACTCCATCGATCCGCCGGTATCCTCCTTCTGGCCGATGAGGCGGGCGGGCAGCACGCGGGTTTCGTTGACGACCAGCGCGTCGCCAGGGTTCAGATAGTCGATGACATCGCAGAACACCTTGTGCTCGATCGCGCCGGTGTCCTTGTGGTAGACCAGCAGCCGGCTGTGGTCGCGCACGGCGGCGGGCGTCTGCGCGATGAGTTCCGGGGGCAGTTCATAGTAAAAATCCTTTGTATTCAAGCTACTCTTCCTCGATTTCCATGCGGATTTGCTGCTGCAGCGCGCTCGGGGCGGCGGGCGCGGGGTAACCCATGTGCTCATAGCCCAGCGCCGTGACCACGCGGCCGCGCGGCGTGCGCATGATAAAGCCCAGCTGCAGCAGATAGGGCTCGTAGATGTCCTCAATGGTGACGGTGTCCTCGCCCGTGGAGGCGGCCAGCGTGTCCAGCCCCACCGGGCCGCCGCCGAATTTCTCGATCATGCTGGTGAGCATGCGGCGGTCGATGTGATCCAAGCCCAGCTCGTCCACGGCCAGCAGCTCCAGACCCTCGCGCGCCACTTCCAGGGTGATGGCGCCGTCGGCCTTGACCAGCGCATAGTCGCGCACGCGCTTGAGCATGCGGTTGGCGATGCGGGGCGTGCCGCGCGACCGCCGCGCGATCTCCAGCGCGCCGTCGTGGTCCACGCTGATCTTGAGGATATGCGCCGAGCGCTCCACGATGCGCGCCAGCTGCTCGGGCGTGTACAGCTCCAGGCGGAAGGTGATGCCGAAGCGGTCGCGCAGCGGGTGGGTGAGCATGCCCGCGCGCGTGGTGGCGCCAATGAGCGTAAAGTGCGGCAGATCCATGCGGATGGAGCGCGCCGACGGTCCCTTGCCGATCATGATGTCCAGAGCATAGTCTTCCATGGCGGGGTAGAGCACCTCCTCCACCGCGCGGGAGAGGCGATGGATCTCGTCGACGAACAGGATGTCGCCGGTGTTCAGGCCCGTGAGGATGGAGGCCAGGTCGCCCGGGCGCTCGATGGCAGGACCGGAGGTGATGCGCAGCTGCGCGCCCATCTCCGAGGCCACAATGCCCGCAAGCGTGGTCTTGCCCAGGCCCGGCGGACCGTAGAGCAGCATGTGATCCAGCGGCTCGTGGCGAAGCGACGCCGCCTGCATATAGATGCCCAGCGTCTCCTTGACCGCGTCCTGTCCAGCGTATTCCGACAGGGTTTTGGGGCGCAGCGAGGTTTCCAGCTCGTCCTCGAAGGGATTGTAGCCGCCGCCCGTCATTCGATCTTCCGACATGTCAAATCACCCTTTTCCTTTCCCAAATTGTCGCCCTACGCCTGCGACATGGCGCGCAGCGCAAGGCGGATGAGCTCCTCGGTCTTATCCGACTGATCCTTGACCTTGTTCAGCGCGCCGGCCGCCTCGCCCTGGGTGTAACCCAGCGCCATCAGCGCGGCCATCGCGTCGGACAGTCCGCCGGACGCGGGGGCCGCGGGTGCTGCGCCGCCCACGGCGTACTCGCCCACGAGTTCCTCGTCGCTGACCTTGTCCTTGAGCTCAAGCAGGATGCGCTGGGCGGTCTTGGGGCCGATGCCCGGCGCGGACTTGATGGCCTTGAGGTCGCCGGTGACGATGGCCAGCGCCAGATCGCGCACGGGCAGCGCCGCCAGCACTCCCAGCGCGGTCTTGGGCCCCACGCCGGAGACGGCGGTGAGTTTTTCAAACATCTCCTGCTCCTCTTTGGATGCAAAGCCGTACAGATCCCAGGCGTCCTCCTTGACCACCAGCTTTGTATAAACCCGACACTTGCTCTCGCCGCCGGGCATGCGGGACATGGTTTGCGGCGTGGCGCTGATGAGGAACCCCACGCCGCCCACGTCCAGCACCATCTCGTCCTGTCTTTTTTCCGTTACGCGCCCCTCCAGGTATGCAAACATGGCTCGATTTTCCTTTCTATATCCGGTAACTCTGGCGCATCCGCATGGAGTGCGCATGGGTAATGGCGATGGCCAGGCCGTCGGCCGCGTCGTCCGGACGGGGAATCTCGGGCAGGTTCAGCAGGAGCTTAACCATCTGCTGCACCTGCTTCTTGTCCGCCTTGCCATAGCCCGTCACCGCCTGCTTGATCTGCATGGGTGTATATTCAAACAAATTATTTGTATGTTTACGCATCGCGACCATCGCCGCGCCGCGCGCCTCGCCAACGGCGATGGCGGTGGTGACGTTTTTGCAGAAGAACAGCTCCTCCATCGCGATGTCGTCGGGATCAAAGCGCTTGCACAGCTCCTCCACGCCGTCAAAAAGGCTCAGCAGGCGCTGCGGCATGGGCATGTCGGGCGGCGTGATGAGCGCGCCATAGTCGAGTATGCGGGGCTTTACCCCGTCGTAGCTGATGGCCCCCCACCCCATGGTGGCAAGGCCCGGGTCGATTCCCAGTATCGTCATGCTGCATCCTTTCGTGTTAAGGTTTTTTTACACAAAATCCTCTTGTATTTTTATGCAATCCGTTGTATACTCATACCACGAATTGAAGAGCGCAAGCGCTCAGGGAGGAAGAACCACATGTCTGAAAAGAAAAAAGTCATTCTTGCCTATTCCGGCGGTCTGGATACGTCCATCATCATCCCGTGGCTCAAGGAAAACTATGACTTTGAGGTCATCGCGGTGGCCGGCGACGTCGGCCAGGGCGAGGAGCTCGCGCCGCTGAAGGAGAAAGCCATCAAGACCGGCGCCTCCAAGATCTATATTGAAGACCTGCGCGACGAATTTGTCAAGGACTTCATCTTCCCTACTATTAAAGCACAAGCGGTTTACGAAGGCAAGTATTTGCTGGGCACTTCCTTCGCGCGTCCCGTGATCGCCAAGCGTCTGGTGGAAATCGCCCGCAAGGAGGGCGCCACCGCCATCTGCCACGGCTGCACCGGCAAGGGCAACGATCAGGTGCGCTTTGAGCTGACCATCAAGGCGCTGGCGCCCGATCTTGAGATCATCGCGCCCTGGCGCATCTGGGACATCAAGTCCCGCGACGAGGAGATCGACTACGCGGCCGCCCGCGGCATCGACGTGCCCGTGACCAAGAAAAAGCCCTACTCCATGGACCGCAACCTGTGGCACCTCTCCCACGAGGGTCACGACCTGGAGGATCCGTGGAACGCGCCCCAGGACGACCTGCTGCTGATCTGCAACACTCCCGAGCAGGCTCCCGATGAGGCGGAAACCGTCGAGATTGAGTGGGAAAAGGGCGAGCCCGTGGCCGTAAACGGCGAAAAGCTGGCCCCCGTTGCGCTCGTGGAGAAGCTGAACGCCCTGGGTGCCAAGCACGGCATCGGCATTGCGGACATGGTGGAGAACCGTTTGGTGGGCATGAAGAGCCGCGGCGTGTACGAGACTCCCGCAGGCGCCATCCTCTACGCCGCGCACATGAATCTGGAAGAGCTGTGCCTCGACCGCGACACCCGCCATTTCAAGGACCAGGTCGCCATCCGTTTTGCGGAGCTGGTGTACTTTGGCCAGTGGTACACGCCGCTGCGCAAAGCGCTGTCCGCGTTTGTGGACAGCACGCAGCAGACCGTGACCGGCACCACGCGCGTCAAGCTCTACAAGGGCAATGTGATCCCCGCGGGCACCAAGTCCCCCTACTCTCTGTATTCCATGGACTTTGCCACCTTCGACGCGGACGAGGTCTACAACCAGAAGGACGCCGGCGGCTTCATCAACTGCTTCGGCCTGCCCATGAAGATCCGCGCCATGCTGCTGGGCAGCGACGAGAACAAGTAAAAAACCGCAAAAGATGAAGCCTCATCTTTTGCAGGGAACAGAAAGATTCGCGCACGGCTTTGCCGCACACGAATTTTTCTGTATCGGAAGCGATTTTCCATCGGCATAGGGTTTAAAAACGGATGGAAGTACGCAGTCTTTCAGCGTTTACCGCTCTGACTTACAGAAAATCGCTTCCCGGCGGGGTACACGCCCCCGCCTGCGGATGGCACATGAAGAGGATTGCGATCCCTTCAAACTTCCCCAAGGCATTCTATCGCTTTTGTAACAAAGGCGGGCACGCGAACTGCCCGCCTGTTTCTCAATTTCAAGGAGGAAACGCAATGAAACTCTGGGGCGGACGCTTTGAGAAATCCACCGACGGCATGGTGGACGACTTCCACTCCTCCATCACGTTTGATCAGCGCCTCTACCGGCAGGACATCACCGGCTCCATCGCGCATGCCACGATGCTGGGCGAAACAGGCGTCATTCCCAAGGAGGATGCGGACGCCATCGTGCAGGGGCTGCGCGACCTGCTCGCCGACATCGACGCGGGCAAGGTGACCTTCACGCTGGACGCCGAGGACATCCACATGAATGTGGAAACGCTGCTCACCGAGCGCATCGGTCAGGCGGCCAAGCGCCTGCACACGGGCCGCAGCCGCAACGACCAGGTGGCGCTGGACTGCAGGATGTACGTAAAAGACGTATCCGACGAGGCGGTGGCGCACCTGGCCGAGCTGACGCACGCGCTGGTGGACACCGCAGGCCAGCACCTTGACACCATCATGCCGGGTTATACGCACATGCAAAAGGCGCAGCCCATCACGCTGGCGCACCACCTGTGCGCCTATATCGAGATGTTCCGCCGGGACATCGGGCGCTTCCAGCACGCCAAGGCCGCGGCGGACGTGATGCCGCTGGGCAGCGGCGCGCTGGCGGGCACCACCTATCCTCTGGACCGCGGCCGCGTGGCCGAGCTGCTGGACTTTTCCGCCATCACGCGCAACTCGCTGGACGGCGTGTCCGACCGCGACTTTGTGTGCGACTACCTGTACGCGGCAAGCCTTACCATGATGCACCTGTCGCGCTTCTGCGAGGAATTGATTCTGTGGAACACCAACGAGTTCCAATTTGTAGAGATGGACGACGGCTACTCCACCGGTTCCTCCATCATGCCGCAGAAGAAAAATCCCGACATGGCCGAGCTGACCCGGGGCAAGACGGGCCGCGTCTACGGCGACCTTTTCACGCTGCTGACCGTGATGAAGGGCCTGCCGCTGGCCTACAACAAGGACATGCAGGAGGACAAGGAAGCTCTGTTTGACGCGCGCGACACGCTGATCAAGTGCCTAAATGTGTTCACCGGCATGTTCAAAACTCTGCGCTTTAAGACGGATAACATGCGCGCGGGCGCGGCGGGCGGCTTTACCAACGCCACCGACGCGGCAGATTACCTGGTCAAAAAGGGCCTGCCCTTCCGCGAGGCGCACGAGGTGCTGGGCAAGCTGGTGCTGCACTGCATCCGCGAAAACAAAACGCTGCTCGACCTGCCTCTCGACGAGCTGAGGGCATTCTCCCCGATGTTCGAACAGGACGTCTACGACGCCATCTCCATGGAAACCTGCGTGGGGCAGCGCGCCCTCCCCGGCGGTCCCGCGCCTGCGATGGTGCAAGCCACGCTGGACGATGCCAAAGCCTTCCTGGTTTCGCTGGAATAGCGCGCCGGCGGAGCATAAATTTTCCCCCTGTCCATTGCCGGCTGGCAAAGGGCAGGGGGTTTTGCTCACTTGACCAGGGATTCCAGTATCTTTACGCAGGCTTCCTCGCCCAGCAAGCCGCTGTTGAGCGCGATGTGGTAGTTGCGCGCGTCGCCCCAGTCCTGGCCGGTGTAGTGCTTATAGTTGACGGCACGCTTTTTGTCCTTTGTGTTCAGGCGCTGCTCGGGGCTCTTCTCGCTCTCGCCGTACAGACGCACGATGCGGTCGGCGCGGTAGGCCTTGTCGGCGTAGATGAAGGCGTTGAGCACGTCGTCGCGGTCGCGGAGTATGTAGTCCGCGTTGCGGCCCACGATCACGCAGGGTTCCTTGTCGGCCAGCTTTAGGACGACCTCGCGCTGGATGCACCAGAGGAAGTCTGTGGCCGACATGCCGCGCATCACGCCGGGAACGCCCGGCTGGGTGAAGGCATAAGCAAACGCGCTGGCCGCGGGCGCACTCTCGCCGTGCTCCTCGACATAGCCCGCGTCAAAGCCGCTCTCCAGCGCCACCTCCTCGACCAACTCCTTGTCATAGTACTTCCAGCCCAGGCGCTGCGCCAGCGCCTTGCCGATGGACCTGCCGCCGCTGCCAAACTGACGGCTGATGGTGATGATCCGTTTCGTCATGTTCAGACCTCCTTTTCCGCTTGTTAACATAAGTATAACACAGCTCGGTGAAAAATGCAAAAGAATTCCACGCGAAAGACTTATCGATAGAACTGCGCCTGCATGTCAAAGAGCTCTTTGTAATCCCCGCTGCGAGCCATCAGCTCCTCGTGGGTGCCGTACTGCGCGATCTCCCCGTTCTTAAACAGCGCGATATGGTCGCAGAATTTGGAGCTGGACATTCGGTGAGAGATGAACACGGTGGTTTTTCCCTCGGTCAGCTGCGAGAAATTCCGGTAAATCTCATATTCTGCCCGTGGATCCAGCGCTGCCGTCGGCTCGTCCAGCACCATGATCGGCGCATTTTTGTAGATGGCCCGCGCCAGCGCAATTTTTTGTCCCTCGCCGCCGGAGGGTTCGAAGCCGTCCTCGTCAAACGTGCGGTAGATGTGGCTGTGAACGCCCCGGGGCAGCGTTTCCAGCCGGTGCGCAAGCCCGCTGCGCATCAGGATGTCCCGAATCCGCCCGTCCTCCTCTTGTTCAGCATGCTGAAACGCCACATTTTCCTTCACCGTGAAGGCCAGCAGTTTGTAATCCTGAAACACCGAGCCGATCAGCGCCATGTACTGGTCGTAATCCAGATCGCGGATGTCGGCGCCGTTTAGCGTGATCCGCCCTTCTGTGGGATCATAAAACCGGCAGAGCAGCTTGACGAAGGTGGTCTTGCCTGCGCCATTCTCCCCGACGACAGAGAGCTTCTCGCCGTCGCGCAGCGTGATGGAAATATGCTTGAGCACATCGTTTTCCTGACCGGGGTAGCGGAAGGACACATCCTCAAAGCGCAGCTCATAGGGGCGCTGCGGCACCGGCAGGCGCCTGCCCTCGTACATGCGCTGGGGAACGTCCATGTACTCCATCAGCGCGTCATAGTAGCCGGCGAACTGGCGGATGTTGAGCAGGCTCTCCATCAGCTCGCGCATGGCGGCGGAGAAGTTCAGCAGCGCGGACATGTACATCGTGAAGTCGCCGATGCCGATCAGGTCTTTCACGACGCTTACGATCAGGTAGCCGTAGGCGATGCCTTTCAGCACGAAATTGGTGAAGGCGGACAAGTAGCGCGCCTGGTTCAGCAGTCGGGTCTGGCGGGCGTAGAAACGCTCGGACACCTGCAAATGCTCGCGCACCTTGCCCACGATCCAATCTTTCATTCCATAGAGACGGATCTCCTTGCCGAACGCGAAGTTTTCCACCAGATCGAGGAAATAGCTTGTCCGGCGCTCGATGGGGGCCTTTTCCAGGTCCCAGGCGGTCGTTTGCTTGCGGACCTTGGACTCAAAGAGCGCGTTGACGAGCACCAGCGCCACGAGCGCCAGCACCACCCAGGTATTTAAAGTGGAAATGACCGCCACAATGCCTGCGAACGTGAATAGCTTGCCGAACACGCTGAACGCGCTGCGCATCACCTGGCCAAAGCCCTGGCCGTTGGCGTAGATGAACTTCTCCGCTTTGGCCTTGATATCCAGGAATTTGGGGTCCTCCAGTCGCGCGTAGTCGCTGCGGGAGAGGCGGTCGGCCATCATGGCTTGGAAGCTGGTGAACACCTTGCTCAGCAGCGTAAAGGAGTTGCCGTCCAGAAAGCTGATGAGCCAATTTCCCAGCAAGTTGATGGCGAGCAGCAGCGCCGTCCAGCCCAGCAACACGTCCACGCGCTGCGCGCCCATCAGTTCGTCGATGATGCACTTGGGGATCACGATGTCGGCCAGCGGCACCACCGCCGTCAGAATCTGCAGGAGGATCTGGTAGAATATATAGCGCTTTTCCACCTTCCAGGTGTACTTCATCAGAAAACCGATTCCCCTAAACATCTCGTTTTTTCTCCTTTTTTACAAAAGTATAACATCATCTGATGAAAAATGCAAAAGAATTCCGCACGGAGCGTTCATCCCCGTGCGGGAAAATCCGATTTACACGTAATACTGCGCCTGAGCCTCGAACATGCGGCGGTAGAGACCGTCCTGATGCACGAGCTGCTCGTGCGGGCCGCACTGGGTGACGCGGCCGTTCTCAAACACTGCCACGCGGTCGCAGAACTTGCAGGAGGAGAGCCGATGCGAGATGAACACCGCGGTTTTGCCCTGCACCAGGCCGCCCATGTGCCGGTAGATCTCCTCCTCGGCGATGGGATCCAGGGCGGCGGTGGGTTCGTCCATTATCACGATGGGGCTGTCCTTGTACAGCGCGCGGGCGATGGCCATCTTCTGCCGCTCGCCGCCGGAGAACTCCACGCCCTTTTCGTCAAACAGCTTGTAGACGGAGGTATCCTCGCCGCGCTCGTACTGGGAAAGCGTCTCGTCCAGCCCGAGCTTCTTAAGCACCGCGTCCAGGCGCTGCCGCTCGCATTCCTCGTCCGCGCACAGGTTCTCGCGCACCGAGAAGGCCAGCAGCTTGAAATCCTGGAACACCACCGCGAACTGCTCGAGGTATTCGTCCAGCGTCATTGTGGTCACGTTGCGGCCGTTCAGCAGGATACGGCCCTCGTCGGGGTCGTAGAGGCGCAGCATCAGTTTGATCATGGTGGTCTTTCCCGCGCCGTTCTCCCCCACCACGGCCAGGCGCTCGCCCTTTTTCAGCGTCAGGTTCAGATGCCGCAGCACGGGCGCGTCGGCTCTAGGGTAGGTAAAGCTGACGTTCTCAAACACCAGCGCGTCCTCCATCTGCCGGGCGGGTACGGGTTCAGCGCCCTGTTTGAGCACTGCGGGCAAGTGCATGTACTCGCTCAGCGGGTTGACCAGCCGGATGGCGCCGTAAAAATTGACGGCGGCAACCGCCGCGGTGATCAGCGCATTGGTAAAGCTGACTGCAGCCGCTGTATACATCACATAGTCCGCAACGGACATGCCGTTGCGCACCGCCTGCACGGTGAGAGCCGCGTAGATGCCCACCATCTGCAGCTGCAGCAGCATGGCGCGGGCGACATTGCACTGCGTGCAGATGCGATAGCCTTTGCTCTGTGCGCGGAACATGTCCTCTACCGTGCCCCGGATGCGCGAGGAAATCAGCTTTTCGCCCTGATAGAGCCGGAGGTCCTTGGCGTTGGCAAAATCGGAGGTCACGCTGACGAAATAGCTGGAGATGCGGTTTGCGTCGCCGCAGCTGAGCATCATCTGATTATTCGCGTCCATCGAGACGTACAGCGTCCACAGCGTCGCCGTGGTGGTCAGCAGGATCGATAACTGCACCCAGACGTTGAGCTGCAGCACCAGATATGCCATGCCCGCCATCGTGATCAGCGAGGGCAGCGCGCTCGTCAGCGCCCAGCCGAACGCGCCGGACAGGCCGCCGTTGGTCATGCGCCCCTGGCGGTACTGCTGGATCAGCGTGAGCACCTCGGGGTTTTCCAGGTGAGGAAAATCCATGGTCAGCGTCTTTTGGGCCAGAAGGCGCTCGATGAGCTTGTCAAACTTCTCATTCTCGCGGTCGCGGCGCAATTCCAGCAGGCCCCCCAGCCAGTAGAGCAGTCCCGACAGCCCCGCCGCCGTCAGCACCAGCATCAACAGCCGCGCAGGGTCCTTCGCACCGGAGAGCTCTTCGAGTACCAGCTTGGGCAGCAGCACGGCGATGAAGGGCTGCAGGCCCTTGCACAGCCCCGCGCCCAGCAGGAAGCAGAGGTACAGCGGCTGGCGCCGCACGATGACGCCCAGCGCGTAGCCGAACGTGCGCGCCGTGGCCGCAAAGCCGAAGCGTTTCTTATCCATCTCCACACTCATCCCTTCCGCGCCTCCTCCTGATAATACTGCGCCTGCACACGGAACAGCTGCGCATAGCGGCCGTCCAGCGCCATCAGCTCGTCGTGCGTGCCCATCTCGGCGATGCGGCCGTCCTCCATCAGGATGATGCGGTCGCAAAAGCGTGTCGAGGACAGCCGGTGCGAGATGAACACCGCGGTTCTGCCCTCCACAAGCCGGGCAAATCGCTCGTAGAGGTCGGCCTCGGCCAGCGGATCCAGCGCTGCGGTGGGCTCGTCCAGCACCACCAGCGGCGCGTCTTTGTACAGCGCGCGGGCCAGCGCCAGCCGCTGATTCTGCCCGCCGGACAGCTCGGTTCCGTACAGATCCACGTTTTTGAGCAGCACGGCGTCCATGCCCCCCGGCAGCGATTCGATCTTATCCCACAGCCCGGCCAGGCGCAGGCAGCGCTCCACGCGTGCGCGGTCGAGCGTGTCGGCAGGCTGCAGCGCGACATTCTCCGCCACCGACACCGCAAACACGCGTACCTCCTGGAAGAGCGCCGAGAATAACCGGAAATACTCCTTCTTCTCCACCTGCGCGGCCGGGACGCCGCCTACGGCGATGCTGCCGCCCGTCGGCTCGTACAGACGCGTCAGCAGCTTGACCAGCGTGGTCTTGCCCGCGCCGTTCAGCCCCACGACGGCGAGCTTTTCGCCAGGCCGGATCGACAGACTGACGTCATGCAGCACTTCTCTGCCGCCCGGGTAGGAGAAAGAAACGTGATCCAGCTCCACGCCCAGCGTATCGCCCTGCGGCGCGGGCTGTGTACTGATCTCCTTTTTCTCGGGCTGCATGAAGCGGCGCGCATGATCCACCTTGCGCAGCTCTACGGGCAGGCGCGCCACCTCGCCCAGCAGCAGGTTCAGCTGCGCGGAGAAGGAGGCCACCGCCGCAAAGTACATCGCAAAGTCAGACAGCATCAGCCGCCCCTGCAGGAACAGGTAGATCAGATAGCCATACACCACGCCTTCGCGCAGCAGCGTGAACAGCCCCTCGGTGAGCACGCGCGGCACGTGCGCCCGCTTGAAGGAGCGGACCAGCCGGTCGTGCGCCCGCATCAGCTGCGCGTACTTGTTCAGCACCCAATTCTGCATGCGGTAGAGGCGTACGTCCTTGCCATAGGAAAAATCCTGCGCAGTCCGGCTGAGATAATCCCACTTGCGGTTGAGCTCAGCCTGATCCTCCTGGCGGGCATCCTCGAAGGCGCGCGCCCTGCGGCTGAGCCAGAAGGACAGCGCCGCGCCCAGCAGGATCAGCGCCACGATCAGCGGATGCAGGATGGAGAGCATGGTGCTCAGCGCCAGCAGCGACAGCACCACGCCCGTGTTGTCAAACAGGATGTGCAGCACGCCTTCAAAGCCAATCTGGTTGCCCCAGAATGCCTCGCTGCCCAATTCCACGCGGCGCAGCACGTCGGGATTCTCAGTGTCCTGAAAATCCATCGTCATCAGCTGCACATACAGCTCCTCTGCGACGCGCATGCGGACGTTGATGGCGCTGAGCAGGAACATATTCTGCCCATACGACTGCATTGCGGCCAGCAGCATGCCGCACACCGCAAATCCCGTCGCCCAGATCATCAGTGGCTGCAGCGCGCCGCCCTTCTCCAGTCCCGCCACCATCACTTTGGGCAGGAACACCGACACAAGCGGCTGCAGCGCGCAACCCACCGTGTACATCGCGAACAGTCCAAACGCCTTGCGGTCGTACCGTGCGCACGCGCCCAGCAGGAAACCCAGATTTTTGCGCAGAGTACCCCCATCACACTGTTTCATTGTCCTCTCCTCCTCTACGGAGTCTTTCTTGATGAGGGTAGTATAAACCCAAGTCCAAATAATGTCAATATGTATCCTAAAATATTTTAAGTATTACTTTGAAATATTTGATAATCGATTTTAATCATCATTCAAGCGTCAAAAAAGAGGCCGTGACGGCCTCTTGAAAGGGATTCTGTTGGTTCATGGGCTAGGGCTTGCCGACGACGGCCACGCGCATGAGGTTGGTGGAACCGGGTGTGTCCAGCGGAATGCCCGCGGCGATGACCACGATGTCGCCGTTTCCCACCACATCGATCTGCTTGGCGCAGTCGATGGCGTGCAGCAGCAGTTCGTCCGAGGAGGACTGCATGCGCGCCAGCACGGGAAATATGCCCCAGGAGAGCGCCAGCTGGTGGAAGGTCTTGTCCACGGGAGTGGCCGCCACGATGGGCTGGCTGGGACGGAACTTGGACATGCGCCGCGCCGTCTGCCCGGACTTGGTGACCACAATGACGGCTTTGGCGCGGATGTCGCGCGCGGTGGTGCAGGTGGCGTCGCACACGGCGTTGGTGGTATCGGTGGCGTCCAGCTCGTAGCCATATCCGGCGTAAGCGTCCATCTCAAAGGCATCCTGCTCCGCCTGGGTCACAATGCGGCTCATCACGCGCACCGCGAGATCCGGGTATTGACCCATCGCCGTCTCGCCCGAGAGCATCACAGCGGAGGTGCCGTCAAATACGGCGTTGGCCACGTCGGTGATCTCCGCCCGCGTGGGGTTGGCGTGGGCAATCATGCTCTCCAGCATCTGCGTGGCGGTGATGACCATCTTGCCCGCCTGGTAGCACTTCTTGATGAAACGCTTCTGCAGGCCGGGCAGTCGCTCAAACTCCAGCTCCACGCCCATATCGCCGCGGGCCACCATGATGCCGTCGGAATAGCGCAGGATCTCGTCGAAGTTGCCCACGCCCTCAATGTTTTCGATCTTGGAGATGATGCGCAGGTCGCGCGCGCCGTTGTAATCCACGAACTTGCGCAGCGCAATGACGTCCTCCTTGCAGCGCACGAAGGACGCGGCGATGAAGTCCACGTCGTTCTCAATGCCAAAGAGTATGTCCGCCTTGTCCTGCTCGGAGAGGAAGGGCATGTCCAGGTGGACGTTGGGCACATTGATGCCCTTGTGATTGGAGATGATGCCGCCGCGCACCACGGTGCAGCGCACGTCGGTTTCCGTGCACTCGCGGACGCACAGCTCGATGTTGCCGTCGTCCACGAGGATGCTGTTGCCGGGCTGAACTTCGCGCGGCAGGCCCTCGTAGGTGACGGAAACCTGCGTCTCATCGCCGTCCAGCTCGCGGTTGGTCAGCGTAAACGGCGCTCCCTCCTGAAGCCGGGCCGATCCGCCCGCAAAGTCCCCGACGCGGATCTCGGGGCCCTTGGTGTCCAGCAGAATGGCGATGGGGGCGTTTTCCGCCCTGCGCACCTGCTTGATGCGCTCCAGCGTCTCCTTGTGATACTCGTGCGTGCCGTGGGAAAAGTTGAGACGCGCCACGTTCATGCCGCTGCGCACCAGCTTGGTGAGCATCTCCACGCTGTTGGTCGCCGGGCCTATGGTACAGACGATCTTGGTTCTTCTCAAAAGAAATCACATCCTTTGCCATTTGGCCATGATGATACCGCTTCGCGGTAAGCTGCGCGTTTTCTGCTCGTAAAAACTTGCCACAAAACGCATAAAAAAGTTATAAAGAGCGCTGGCCCGCTTTTCCCGCCGCGCCGCGGACGATCTTCCTGACGCTGTCAGGCGAGAGACAGTAGGCGTCGGCCAGCGCCTCAATGCGCGCGCCCGCGCGGTATTCCCGGCGCATGCGCTCGTTGCGCTGCGCCAGCTCTTTGCGGCTGCCCGTGCCCTCACCCCAGGCCCTGCGCTCGCCGGCCTTTTTCGGAATGTAGAGCGTGCAGCCCTGCACGTACTGCTGAATCTGCGCAAGCAGCTTCTCGGGAAGCACGTCCTGCGCCCTGGTTTTTTTCATACTGCTCCGCTCCTTATCCAAAGTGATGCGCATGGATGAGGATGCAGGAGCCTGTCCTGTTTTAAGGTTTACTTATGAGCGGCTCATCGTTTGCTCCATGCAAGGTGCCGCACAGACAGGCCCTGCATGGAGAAATGCCATTCTAACCTTGGTCATGAGGGAAAGCATATCATCAAAACTCCTTCCGAACACAGCATGTTCTCTGCAGACAGTATATCATATCCACAATCGCGCGCACAAGTGCAGGAAAATCCGACGGGAGCGGCGAATGATTCGAATACCGCTTGAATTACTGCAAAACGGAGGAAACGATATGGCGATTGTATTCAGACAGACCGCACTGGATGGTCTTGAGGCGCGCACAATCGAGCGCACCCTTCCGCCGCTGGCGCCCGATCCCTCGCAAAAGCGGGAGATGCAGGTGGTCAACGTCTACACATCGGCGCCGGATCAGACCTTTTTGGGTCTTGGCGGCGCGGCGACCGAGGCAGCCGCCTACACCTTCAGCCGCATGCCCGCAGATCAGCGGCAGGCTCTGCTGGACTTCTACTTTGGCCCGGACGGCGCGAACTATCAGTTCCTGCGCGTGTCGGTGGACAGCTGCGACTTCTCGCTGGGCCACTATGAGGCCATGAGCGACCCTGCGGACGCGGCGCTCGCCTCCTTCTCCCTTACGCGCGATGAACGCTATGTAATCCCGCTGCTGCGCGCCGCACAGAAGACCGCCGGGCACAGCCTGCCGCTGATGCTCTCGCCCTGGAGCCCGCCCGCGTTCATGAAGGACACTGGCGAGCGCAACCACGGCGGCCATCTTCTGCCGGAGTATCGCGCCCTGTGGGCGAAATACCTGTGCCGCTACATTAAGGAATACCAGGCGCGGGGCTTTACCGTCCAGTGGCTGACGGTGCAGAACGAGTGCAACGCCACGCAGACCTGGGACAGCTGTTGCTACACGGGTGAGGACGAGCGCGACTTTGTGCACGAATTTCTCGCCCCGGCGCTGCGCCGCGAAGGGCTGGAGGACGTGACCGTGCTGGTGTGGGACCACAACAAGGAGCGCGTCTACGAGCGCGCGCTGGCCAGCATCACCGCCCAGACGCGCGATGAGATCGGCGGCATGGCCTTCCACTGGTACACCGGCGACCACTTTGAGGCGCTGGACCTCGTCCGCCGCGCCTTTCCCGACAAGCAGCTCATCCTCTCCGAGTGCTGCGTGGGCTTCAGCCGCCCCGAAGCGGGCGCCCTGCAGCGCGCGGGCATCCAGTACGCCCACGAATACCTGGGCGACCTCAAGCACGGCGCCAACGCGCTGATCGACTGGAACCTCTATCTGGACCAAATTGGCGGGCCAAACCACGTGGCGAACTACTGCTGCGCGCCCGTGATGTGCGATGTGAACGAGGGCACGGTTCACACCCAGTTGTCCTATCACTTCATCCGCGCCATCGGACGGGCGGTGCAGCCGGGCGCCGTGCGGCTGGAAACCTCTGCCTACTCCGGCAGCCTGGACGCCGTCGCCTTCCGCAATCCCGATGGCTCGACGGCACTGGCGCTGCTCAACCGAGGCGACCAGGCGCTGCCCGTGCACATCCGCGTGGACGG
>DKYK01000030.1:101698-120646 GCA_002492415.1 Christensenella sp. UBA7102 | reverse complement strand
CCGTTTGCATGTCAATACCTTTTTTCAATTTTTTTGAAAGAAATTTGAGAGGTTTCCAAATCCCGAACAGGATCGAAAGCCTCTCAAAAATCATTCGTAATTTAAAGGCGAATCATTCGCGGGCTTACATGTTTTTGTTCATGATTTCCACAGCAGCATCCAGCAGGCTCTGGGTGAGCGCAGCGGATTTTTCCTTATCCTCGGCGACGGCGTTGACGTAGACCTTGACCTTGGGCTCGGTGCCGGAGGGGCGGATGCACACCCACGCGCCGCCTTCCAGCTCGTAGAACAGCACGTCGGAGGCGGGGTAATCCAGCTTGGTGATGGTGTCGCCCTCGGCACGGGTGCCCTTCTTGTAGTCCAGCACAGCCTTGACGGCAATGCCTGCAAATTGGGCAGGCGCATTGCCGCGCAGGTTGGCCATCAGCTCCACCATCTTGGCCAGGCCGTCCTTGCCCTCGAGTGCGAAGGAAGTGACCTTCTCACTATAGTAGCCGTAGGTCTTGTATAGGTTCATCAGGCCCTCATAGAGCGTCATGCCCTGCTGCTTATACCACGCGGCGGCTTCTGCCAGCAGCATGGAGGCGATGACGGCGTCCTTATCGCGCACGAAGGTACCCGCAAGGAACCCGTAGCTCTCCTCAAAGCCGAACAGGAAGGTGTGCGAGCCGGTGTCTTCGAATTGCTGGATCTTCTCGGCGATGAACTTAAAACCAGTCAACACGTTGAAGGTCTCCACGCCAAAGGAGGAGGCGATGGCGCGCGCCATGTCGGTGGAGACGATGGACTTGACCACCGCGCCGTTTGCGGGCAGCGTACCCGCGGCCTTGCGGCCCGAGAGCACGTAGTGCATCAACAGGCAGCCGATCTGGTTGCCGGTCAGCACGATAAAGCTGCCGTCTGCGGCGCGCACCAGGCAGCCCAGACGATCGCAGTCGGGGTCGGTGGCAAAGATGACGTCAGCATCTACCTTGACGGCAAGTTCGCGGGCCAGGTCAAAGGCAGAATAGTTCTCGGGGTTAGGCGCGGCGCCCACGGTGGTAAAGTTGGGATCGGGCATCTCCTGCTCGGGCACGACGTACACGTTTTCAAAGCCCACTTCCTTGAGGATGCGGCGTACGGGCACGTTGCCGGAGCCGTTGAGGGGAGAATAGACGATCTTCATCGTCTTGCCCATCTGCTTGCACAGCGCGGGCTGCACGCACAGCGAGCGCACGTGGGAGATGTAGACGTCGTCCACTTCCTTGCCGATCATGGTAAGCAGCCCGGCTTTCTTGGCCTCCTCGGGGCACATCACCTTTGCATCGGTATAATCCAGAGCGTTGATGCACTCCAGCACCTGCGCAGCGCGCTCAGGCGGCAGCTGGCCGCCATCCTGCCAATAAACTTTGTAGCCATTGTACTGCTTGGGATTGTGCGAAGCGGTGATGACGATGCCCGCGATGCAGTTCAGGTGCCGCAGCGTAAAGGACAGCACGGGCACGGGGCGCAGGCTTTCATAGAGGTAGACCTTAACGCCGTTAGCGCACAGCACCTTGGCGGCCTCCAGCGCGAACTCCGGCGAAAAGCGGCGGCTGTCGTAGGCGATGGCGACGCCGCGCTCGGCTCCGCCCTCTACTTTATGGATGAACTGGGCAAGGCCCTGCGTGGCCCGGCGGATATTGTAAACATTCATGCGGTTGGTGCCGTAGCCGATCACGCCGCGCATGCCTGCGGTGCCGAACTCCAGGCCGCGATAGAAGCGATCCTCAACCTCTTTTTCATCCCCGGCGATGGCATTGAGCTCATCGACGAGCGCCGGATCATCCGCAAAGTCCTTCAGCCACTTGTTGTACATCTGACGTGCGTCCATCGTGGTTTCCTCCTATTATTATCCCATGAATTTGATTGTCCGACTGCCGCGCTCAGCGCGTCTTTTCCAGCAGCTGCTGCAGATCTACCAGGTGGCGCTTTTCCTCGGCGACAATGCTGCGCAGCACCTGCGCCGTCTGCTCGCTGCGCGTCTCAATCAGCAGTTCCATGTAGAAGAGCAGGCTATCCTTCTCGGAACCTATAGCGCACAGCAGCACATCGCGGACGGTTTCGAGCTTGCGGTTCATCAGGGACGCGAGCACGCCGCCCGGGAACACGACCTCGGCCGCAATGGCGGACAGATAGCTGCTCGTCTCCAGGTCATAGGACTCATCCTCTTCGCCGTCCCGAAGCGTCTCCAGCATTTGCTCAAAGCGCTGCGCGTGCGCCAGCTCCTGCCGCCGCAGCATTTCCAGCAGGGGGCCCGCCGGGCCGCTGCCCGCCACGCTCTGCGCCATGCGGTAAAAGCGCTCTCCCTTGCGCTCAATTTGCGCGGCGATGTGCAGCGCCTCGCGATCGGAAAATTGATGTATTGTCATTGTGAAACCTCCAGTGAACCAACATTTTCCTCTCTATCATGGTACACACTTTATGTGCAAAATGCAAGCCCTCCCCGCCGCAAAAAACATGTGCCTGGTTACCAAAACTCACTTTTCATCTCGCGCGGCATATTGTATACTATGAAAGGAGGCTTTTCGCGATGAAGAATCCGCCTGCCCAAAGCCTGCAATGCTATCTTCTGCTGCGCGTGTGCGACACGGTGCGGCTGCGGCTGTGCCGTCAGTGCGCCACGGTATGCCTGGATTGCCCCGCTCCGCGCTGCTTCCAGTTCGATTCTGGACAACTCTCAGGGGAGCCTGTGCTGCAGGAGGTCTGCGTCGAGCCGCTCAAAAAGGGATGCGGCTGCTGTCTGCGCGGCGTGCTTTGTCTGCCGGTATGCCTGCGGTTATGCCGGGATTGCGAATTTTTTACGGTATCCGGCGTGATCCGCACACAAGTGGAGGCCGTGCTGCGCGCACCCTTCAGTCCAGGGATGCAATTTCTTCCTCAAGTCGAGCTGTGCGTACTGGATGTACAGCTGCAGGACGGCTGCCTGTACGCGATATTCGATCTGACGGCCAGTATCCACGCTGCGGTGCTGCAGCCCGTGCAACTGCCCGTGCTGTGCGCCCCCTGCGCGCCGGACTGCTCCCCCTTTTGGGGCCTGCCCATCTATCCCGAACTGCGCGGACACTGAGCGCACACAGTAGTATTACATCACCTAAGGAGCAATCGATATGACAGAATGCAAAGTAACGACAATGGACACCTGGTTGGGGCCGCTGACCATCGTGCAGACCGCAAAAGGCGTGCGCTTCGTCGACCTGGACGACGGCGCGCGCCAATTTGCGCGGGAGGCGGAGGGACAATTCGTTCGGATCCCCGGCTTGCCCGAGAGCACAGCGGAGTTTGAGGCCTATTTTTCCGGAACGCTGCGCGAATTCACCTCGTCGGTGGATCTCGTGGGCACGCCCTTTCAGCTGCGCTGCTGGGAAGCGCTGCGCCTCATCCCCTACGGCCGGACCATCACCTACGCGCAGGAGGGGCAGCGCATCGGCACGCGCGGCTTCCGGGCGGTTGGACAAGCCAACCGGCGCAATCCCGTGGCGATTCTGATTCCCTGTCACCGTGTGATCGGTCTGAACGGCCCGGGCGGCTATTTTGGCGCCAAGCTATGGATGAAGCGCGCCCTGCTGGAGTTCGAGGGCGTCTGCTGGCCGGAGGCATGGGGCCACGAAGTACCGGAAAACATACAAAATGAATGCCGCGCACGCATTGACGGAACCCAGGGGGAAATGCTAAACTAGGCCAGAATCATCCTGCCAAGAAGGAGGAGCACCCGTTATGTCGCTTACACAGGAGGAAATGAAGGTACTGCAGCTGGTCTGGGAGGACAGCCGCATCCGGCCCGCAGACGCCGCCGTCATGCTGGGAATGACGGAAGAGGCCGTGCGCGCCGCAATAGAGAAGCTGGAGCGCGAGAAGGTGATCGTGGGGTATCCCGCGCTCATCAACTGGGACAAGACCCCCGTCGAAAAGGTCAAAGCCGTCATCGAGGTCAAGGTCACGCCGCAGCGCGACATGGGCTTTGACGCCATCGCCGCGCGCATCTATCGTTTTGACGAGGTCAAAGCCGTGTACCTGATGAGCGGCGCCTATGACCTGATGCTGGAAGTGCAGGCCGACAACCTGCGTACACTGGCCAGCTTTGTATCGCAAAAGCTTTCCACCATTGATAATGTTCTTTCCACCGCCACGCACTTTGTGCTCAAAAAATACAAGGTGGACGGCGTGATTCTCGAAGAAGACCACGCGGACGGCAGACTGGCGGTGTCGCCGTGAATTACGAGTCCATTGTCAACCGCACTGTCAGGGACATTCCGCCCAGCGGCATCCGCAAGTTTTTTGACATCGTGGCCACGATGAAGGACGCCATCTCGCTGGGCGTGGGCGAGCCGGATTTTGTCACGCCCTGGAACATCTGCGAGTCCGCCATCTATTCCATCGAGCAGGGGCAGACGCACTACACCTCCAACTGGGGCAATCTGGAGCTGCGCCGCGAGATCGCACGCTACCTGTTTCACCGCTGCGGTCTGACCTACGATCCCGAAAGGGAGATCATCGTCACCGTTGGCGCCTCGGAGGGCATCGACCTTGCGCTGCGCACGCTGATTGAACCGGGCGACGAGGTGCTCATTCCCGAGCCCTCCTACGTCTCCTACTCGCCGTGTGTCAAGCTGGCCGGCGGCGTGCCCGTGGGCATCCCCACCGACGCCTCAGTCGCCTTCCGCGTGCTGCCCGAGCAGCTGGCCGCGCGCATCACCCCGCGCACCAAGGCGCTGATCCTGCCCTACCCCAATAACCCCACCGGCGGTATCATGGAGCGCGCCGACCTGGAGGCCATCGCAAAGGTGCTTGAGGACACCGACATCATGGTCATCTCCGACGAGATCTACTCCGAACTGACCTACGGCGGCCGCACGCACGCCTCCTTCGCCTCCGTACCCGGCATGTTCGAGCGTACCATCACGCTCAACGGCTTTTCCAAGGCCTTTGCCATGACGGGCTGGCGCATGGGCTATGCCTGCGCGCCCGCGCCCATCGCCAAGCTGATGTGCAAGATTCATCAGTACACCATGCTGTGCGCGCCCGCGCAGGGCCAGGCCGCCGCAACCGAAGCGCTGCGCTCAGGCTTTGAAAACAACTACGCATCCATTGCCCGCATGCGCGATGTCTACGACCGGCGCCGCCGCATGATGCTCAAGGCTTTTCATGACATGGGACTTCCCTGCTTTGAGCCGTTGGGCGCCTTCTACGTATTCCCCTGCATCCGCTCCACAGGCATGAACAGTGAGGAATTCTGCGAAAAGCTGCTGCGCGAGCAGAAAGTGGCCGCCGTCCCTGGCACGGCGTTCGGCGCGAGCGGCGAGGGCTACATCCGCTGCTCCTACGCCACCGCCACCGACAAAATAGCCGAAGCGCTGCGCCGCATCGCGCGGTTTGTAGACGCGCATCGGGAGGCATAGCGCCATGCAGAGCGACCGCATCACCATCAACCGCACGCGCCCCTACGTGACCTATGCGCTCATCGCCCTCAACGTCGCGGTGTTCCTCATCGAGCAGATCCTGCGGCTGACGGGCATGGGCACGAGCACCATGCTGCTCAAAATGGGCGCCAAGGAGAACACACTGATCACCTGCGGCCAGTACTGGCGTCTGCTGACAGCCTGCTTTTTGCATGCAAACCTGACGCACATCCTCTCCAACCTCATCGGCCTGTACTTCTGGGGACCGCATGCCGAGGTGCTGCTGGGGCGCGTCAAGTTCCTGATCGTCTACCTGGCGTCAGGCATCTTCGGCTCCCTGCTCTCCTACGTCTGCTCAAATGGTTTTTCCGTAGGCGCCTCGGGCGCGTTGTTCGGCATCTTTGGCGCGCTGCTCTACTTCCGCACGCGCCATAAGCAAGTGTTCGACCGCGTATTCGGCATGCAGGTGCTGGCGTTCATCGGTCTGAACCTCTTGATCGGCTTTATGGGCAGCGGCGTGGACAACTTCGGCCACATCGGCGGACTGATTGGCGGCTTTCTGACCGCCTACTGCACCGGCCTCTACCGCGAAAGGCTCCGCTGGCACCAGCTGCTCTCCACCGCCGGCCTCATCTTGCTGGCCGCCGCGCTGTTCACGTTTGGCATTTGGAAGTATTCCGCCCAGCTGGGTATCCCCATGTTCTCCTTCCTTGACGTGCTCTACTGATTTTGCACAAATTGAGCCTGCGCATCGTTTGCGGATGCGCAGGCTCTGTTTTCATTCAATTTTTCATTCAAAACAGTCCACGACCTCCAGCGTCTCCAGGTCCAGCGTCAGCAGCGTGCTTTCGCTGTTCGGGGAGGCGGTGTCCCACAGATAGGCGTACCGTGCGTCGCCGCCCAGCAGAGGGCCTGCGCCGTCAGGAAGCGTCACGTTGTGCACGGCTCCCGTCTCGTCCACGTAAAGCGTGGTGCGCGCCTTATCGCCCATGGAATCGAGCACGAAGCCCTTGCCCGCGGCGATGGGGCGATAGAGCCAATCCAGTTCCGCCGCCACGCGCGGCCCGCTCTCCTCCAGCAGCACGGCCTGTGCGCCGTCCTCCGTGCGCAGGCAGGCCAGACGCAGACTGCCGTTCTGCGCGGTGCGGTCGCTGTACACATCCTGCGCGACCGGTGTGGTTTTACCGTTCTTGGGGTCGAACAGCACCGTGTTCCACGGCTCCTCGCCCACCTTCAGCGTCACCAGCAGGCCCTCGGGCACCGGATCGATGCTGCCGATTTCGACGCCGTCATCAAAGTGCAGCACCGGCTCGCCCACCTGTGCGAAGAGCGCGAACTGCTCCGGCTTCACCGCGTACACGCTGATGCCCTCCGCATCGCTGCCGCCGATGTAGGCGGTGCCGTCCGCAATGGCCCAGCACGTGATGGAAACACCCGGGTAAAAGCCCTTCTTCTCCGCCTTTCCCGTATTTGGGTCGATGCGGTAGATGCCGCCCGAGCCCTGCGCACCCATCGCGTACAGCGCCTTTCCGTCCGTGGCGAGGTTTTCCGCCTGCCCCTGCATCGTGGCGAACATCTCTTCCTCGCTCTTTTGCACCTCCACCGTGGTGACGGCGTGCGTGCCCTTCTCCCGGTCGAACGCGTGCAGCTGCACTTCGCCGTTCTCCTCCGTCAGCGCGTACAGCGTGTCGCCGACGGCCGCGAGCGTGTTGCGCCGCACTGCGCTCGTGCTGACGAAGTCGCCCTCCGCTTGCGCAGCGCCGCCCGCCGAGCAGCCGGAGACGAGCAGCAGGATTGCAAGCGATCCTACAAGCACTTTGATCCACTGCTTCCGAATCTTCATTATTCCTCACCTTCTGTTGTAGCAGCATTAGGTGGATTGGGTAGATAAGAACCTAACGTACACCATTTGATTGTACCCTTAGAGCAAGTACTGTGTTCCTCGACACAATAGTGCATTCCGATTTGTTCACGATAACTGCAATTATCGCATGTCTCCCAGCTTCCTCTCATGTACATTTTTGAAACGCATGTCACGCCTCCTGAAGTGTGTGTATATCCAGCGGACATTCAAAGAGATCATGCTCGTGAGTATCTGCTCCAGCCACAGAAACCGTCATGATCAATACCAGCATAATCGTCAAGATAGAAAATCACGCCATCTTCTTCACAACTGTTCCTCCCTTTCTTTTGCTCGTCATTTTTGCCACACGGCTCGCTTCCATCAGGACATTTCACTGTATGCAAAGCGCTGTATTTCTTGCTTTTTCATCTTGAGCCGCGTAAATGAGATAAAATCGCAGTCAACGCGCCGTCGACTTCCCTTCTTCCCATATGTCCATGAGTCTTGCTTCGTCTTTAGCATAATTGGAAACACAAAAAAATGCAACTGAGATTGATCAAATTATACAAAACGGGCGCCTACTTGTCACAGCGGGCGCCCGTTTGCTCGATTTGCTTATGCAGGCATTACTTCTTGCGGATGACTTCCATGCCGCCCATCCAGGGGCGCAGCACCTCGGGGATGACCACGGAGCCGTCGTCCTGCTGGAACTGCTCGACGATGGCAGGGATCAGGCGGGAGGTGGCCAGGCCGGAGCCGTTGAGCGTGTGCAGGTACTCGATCTTCTTGGTATCGGCACGGCGGAAGCGGATGTTGCCGCGGCGGGCCTGGTAGTCGTGCGCGTTGGACACGGAGGAGCACTCTTTGTATTCGTTCATGCTGGGGATCCACAGCTCGATATCGTAGGTGGTGGCCATAGAGGCGGAGCAGTCGCCGGCGGCCAGCTTGCTCAGGCGGTAGTGCAGGCCGAGGCCCTCCACCAGCGCGCAGGCCTTGCGGATCAGCTCCTTGAGCATCGCGTCGGAGTCCTCGGGGCGGGTGTAGCCGAACATCTCCACCTTGTTGAACTGGTGGCCGCGGATCATGCCGCGCTCGGAGGCGCGATAGGTGCCCGCCTCGCTGCGGTAGCAAGGGGTGTAGGCAAACATGCGCTTAGGCAGGTCTTTCTCCTCGAGAATCTCGCCGCGGTAGAGGTTGATCAGCGCGGTCTCGGCGGTGGGCAGCAGGAAGTGGAAGGACTCGTCGCCGGTGCTGACGCGGTACACGTCCTCCTTAAACTTGGGGAACTGGCCCGCGGTAAAGCCGCAATCATAGGTGAGGATGTGAGGCGGCAGCATCATGGTGTAGCCGTCTTTGATGTGCGTGGAGATGAAGTAATTGAGCAGCGCCCATTCCAGCTGCGCGCCCACGCCGGTGTAGAGCCAATAGCCGTTGCCGGCGAGCTTGACGCCGCGCTCGTAGTCGATCAGCCCCAGATCCTGGCACAGATCGACGTGGTTCTTGGGCTCAAAGGGGAAGGCGGGCTTCTCGCCGTAGACGCTTACGACCTGGTTGTTCTCCTTGCCGCCGGCCTGCACGTCCTCAGCCGGCAGGTTGGGCAGCGCCGCGACGAACTCCTCGATCTGGGCCTCCAGCGCCTTCTGCTCCTCGTCCAGGCGCTTGACCTGCTCACCCATCTCCTTGGTCTTGGCCATCAGCTCGGTCAGGTCGCCGCCCTGCTTCTTGAGTACGGGAATCTGCTTGTTCATGCGGTTGCGCTCGGCCTTAAGCGCCTCGTTCTCGCCGATGACCTCCTTGCGGCGGGCGTCCCACTTGAGCAGGTCGGTGAAGTCCACCTCGTACTCGCGCTTGGCCAGCTGCGCCTTGACATACTCCGGATCCCTGCGGATCAATGCAATGTCCAACATCTCGTTTTCCTCCAAATTTCAATAGAAATAAATCAAAAGCCCGCCCCGAATTGCTTCGGGACGAGCCGTTTTGCCCGCGATACCACCCGCATTGACGGCCCGCAGCCGCCCTGCTTTTGACGCGCTCTATCGGGCGCACCCGCCGCGCTCCTCGCACGGGCCGCTCCGGGAACGGATAGGCCGGGGCGCCGCCTGCTCGCACCTGCCGCAGGCTCTCTTCGCGCGCCGCCCGACGGGACTTTCCCCTCATCACAGCAGTACCATTATAGTCCCCTTCCCCGCAAATTTCAAGCCCTACTTTTCCTGTGATCCGGCGCAGCGCAAGGTGTTCCAACGAATTTTTCCATTTATTTAATATTTTATTTACTTTTTTAATTTTATGTGATATAATTGAATCAAACATCAGAAAGGAATGATTCCCATGGGTATCGTCTATGGCCCTCTCTCTACTCACCGACCATAGGAGGATCCAAATGAAAAGCATTCAAAGTTCATCGCTTCTTTCCTTTCTCTCATTCTCTTTTTAAGCCTAATGATTCTTCCCGTCAATGCTGCAGAAACTGCTACCCCTGTATTGGCATCCGACATCGCAACACTTCAACAGCTTGCGCTCGAAGGGCATGATGAACGAAGCATATCTGCTCAGACTGTCGAAATTACCCCTTGTCTACAAGTGAGTGGTGCACTGGATGCAGAAGCCAGCGAAATTCACACCACAACACAGTTGGTTGACCGCCAAGTTGTAAGCAACAAAATCATTGAAACCTATTCAACCACTGCTCTTGCAAACAGCTCTTCCAAGTCCAACTCAAACGAGCTTGGAAATGTTTTGACCGCTGTTGTTACCATTCGCTGGACTTGGGAATACAGCACCGACCCTGCAACAACTTATCTGAGAGATTATCAATTCAATCGCTCTGAGCATAAGTATATTATGAGCGGATCGACCTCGGTATACAGCATGTTGTGTGAAAACATGGTTTTCCAGCCCTTCAATTTATTTTACGATAACTCTCGCACCGTAAATTCTCCGTCTGCCGGAAGCACCTATACACTCAGTGGTGCGGATAATTCCGTATACCCTGGCGGTAATGGACATGGCTATGCCGCTGCTACAACGGTTTCTACTGCTCTTGGTTCGGTTCGAGTAGAGGTCAGCTTTGAATCTCCCGCATAGGTCATTGGCTACTGAATTCTGAAACTTTACATGAAAGGCAAGGTGAAGGTATGAAGAAACGCATTCTGCGCTGCCTGGGCGGCGGGCTGCTGCTGCTCGCGCCGGTGCTGCTCTGGTCGTGGCAGCCCTACGGCCTGCGCACCCCGGTGAACGCGCTGTGGTGGCAGCTGCTGATGGGCGCGCTGCTCGCATCGGGTCTGCTGGTGCTGCGCGTAATCGACCTTGCGGCGCTGGGCTCCTTTGCCGAGGCGCTGCTGGCGCTGCTCGCGGGCGTCGTGCTGCTGCTGTTCGGCCGGGTCTGGACGGGTACCGGCTTTGCCGTGCCCGACTGGCACGACCCCCGCTGGCTCCCCGCCGTGCTGACCGCGTCGCTGGCCGGGTGCTGCATGATCGTGCTGTGCGCGGCGCGCTGCGTGCAATGCGCCGCCGCGCGCAGGTTCGGCGGCTTCTCGCTGCCCCGCTTCTCCGCGTTGCTGGCCGCCGTGCTGATCCTCAGCCTTTACACGCTGCTGCAGCAGATCTTCCAGGGAATGGGGCGCACGCTGTCCAAGCACACCGAGCTGGCCGAATGGAACCGCCGGCTCTGGTCGGTGGCGGCGCTCGTACTGCCCTACCTGACCAGCTTCGCGCTGCTGCCCTTCGCGCGCAGGGAGCGCGAGGGCGGCATCACCGCGCTCGCACTGGGCGCCGTGCTGCTCACGCTGCACATCGCCTGCTTCCGCTTCAACCTGCGCATCACGCTGCAGGGCATACTGGCCTTCGTCAACGGCCCGCTCTACCTCGCCCTGCTGCTCCTGGGCCTCGCCGCCCTCCGCCGCAAGCGCGCATCAGCCGCATGACACTGCCTCCCTTAAAAGCACATGGCGCTCGGAATGATTCTTCCGAACGCCATGTGCTTTTCTCAATCTTCCTCGAAGTCAGAACATCCACTGTTCATGCTGACTTCCCTGTCTTTCAGCTGACAATAACCGGTAGAGGATTCCTGTACGAAGAATCTACAGTTCTTGCACTTGCTCTCAGCCATTTTCATTTCACCTTTCAGGTTTTACGCATCGTTCCGCCGCACTCAGAGCAGGGAGTAAAAAGCGTCGTTACGTAGTCAGGTACCCTCACCTTGACAGCATGACCACACTTCTCGCACTTGAACCATCCATCGTTCGCCATAAAGTCACGCACCTCCTTTATTAAATGGCCTAGGCCATTAGAATCGTCGATTCAAATTCAACCTAAGGGGACAATCTTCCGAACAGTACGTCCAACAATATCGCTTTACAATTTCATTGTTGATCGACTTATTTGCAACATTGCAGTAGTATCCGCCATATTTCCATTCGTAAAAAACGCACTCTTTTGCCATATTCGCATCCTCCTCAGAACACATTGAGTAATAACCAGATTGCGGTACCGACCACTCCGCAGGGGACCAGGGTTAGGAATATGAATGCGCCAAGGCAACCGCTCGACGTCTTTACATATTGGTTGTTTCTCTGCTCATTCCTGTTATTCGCATTTCTTCCCGTATTCTGATCCGACCGTCGTGCAGGTTCCCTCTCTTGGCTAATGTTTTCCGCAGAGAATTTCCCGCAATTCATCTCGTATATTTGAATTAGTTTTCGTAATGCTTCGCCCGCATCGCGCTCTTCTCCCTCACCTTTTTCACAGTAATAAGTTACCAGTTTCCGTAATGTTCGAATGTGTTCTTTTTTAACCTCAATAGATCCCTCTTCCGTCAGAATATCAAATAGTTCTGTGCCCAAATCATATGAATTGAAATCTTTGATTCTAGCAATTTCGCCATTTTCCCAGATAATTGGTTTGAGCAGAGCGTTCAAAGCCTTTTGCGGCATTCCTAGTTTTTTATATAACCGCCCTAATCTAACCCACTGTCGAAAATCCTCATTACCTTTCGCTGCTTTTTCGTAATACGCAAGAGCCTTCCGTTCATCTTTTGCTAATCCCCCTTTTGCGAATCCTCCAAGCCCCAACTCATATAACTCAGCTATTCTGCACTGAGCCCATGCACAGCCAGAATCTGCTAGCCAGGTCATAATCTTCAATTCTTTGCCAAACACATCCATATCTTCATCTGATGATGGCGATAAATAGAGTAACGAAACGATACGGTTTCCCTGTTCCGGCTTGATCTCTCCTTCTTGTTTCAGTTGGATGAGCAGTTCTACTCGCTCGTTCTCGTTTTTTACCGCAGAACATAATTGTGACCTTTTTTCGTCCCTTTCTTCCTCTGTGCAATTCAGATAATCCAACATCAGTTCACGATTTGTCATACTATCCCCTCCTGAACTAATAATATACCGAAATGGTATTTCTGTCAATATGCCAAATCGGTATTTCTTATAGTAAGCATGAAAAGGAGGGGTCAAGTTGTTTACTCTTCGCATCCGCGACCTGCGGGAGGACCGGGACTTAAAGCAGCAGGTCATTGCAAATCTTTTGAATTGCTCGCAGGTGTGCTATTCGCGTTACGAGACGGGCGAGCGGGCGATTCCGCTGGAGTGCTTGGTGAAGCTGGCGGAGTTTTACGGGACGAGCGTGGACTATCTGCTCGGGCTGACGGACGAGCCGCGGCCCTATCCTCGGCGGAAAAAGAGATGAGCCGGACGCACCGGGTGGGGTGTGTTCGGCTCATTGGCGTTTTGGGGGGATTAGAGGGGCAGGCCCTGGGCGCCGTCGCGGACGAAGAGGGGGATGGTGTCCAGCGGGGCGTGGGCGTCGACCCACTGGCCGCCGGAGAAGGTCTTGCCGGTGGCGACCTCGCGCCAGGTGTCGCCCGCGGGCAGGTAGGTGCGGCGGGTGGCGGCGCCTGCCTCGTAGACGGGGGCGACGAGGAGATCGCGGCCGAAGAGGTAGGTCTCGTCGATGTCCCAGGCGGCCTTGTCCTCGGGGTAGTGATAGAACAGCGGACGCATCACGGGCGTGCCGTGCTCGTGAGCTTGCCGCATCAGATTCTTGATGTAGGGCTTGAGGGACTCGCGCAGGAGCAGGTATTTTTTCAGGATCTCGTAGTTGTCCTCGCCGAAGGACCAGATCTCGTTGTCCGCGCCCGAGCCGAACTGCTCCACGCCGTCGCGGTAGAGGGGCTCGGGGTTGCGGTAGGGCAGGCGGTCGCCGTGCAGCCGCATCACGGGCTGAAAGCAGCCCCACTCGAACCAGCGCACCAGCACCTCGCGGAAGTCGTCGTGCGCCGGGAAGCCGGAGAGGAAGCCGCCGATGTCCGTCGTCCACCAGGGCAGGCCCGCCATGCCGGCGTTCAGGCCCGCGGTGATCTGCTGGCGCATGGACTTGAAGTTGCTCTGAATGTCGCCCGACCACACCAGCGCGCCGTAGCGCTGGCTGCCCGCCCAGCCGCAGCGGATCAGGCACATGATGTCCTGCTCTCCCTCGGCCGCGAGCCCTTCATAGAAGGCCCTGGCGAAGTTCATCGGGTACATGTTGCTCACCTGCAGCGCCGGGCCGGTGTAGTAGCGCAGGTTGTCGATGTGATCGTTATTGTAGATGGGCTCGGCGCTGTCCAGCCAGAACAGCTTGATGCCCTTGTCGTAGTAGTTCTTCTTGCACACGCGCCAGATGAACTCGCGCGCGCCGGGGTTCATCGCGTCCCACAGCGTCACGTCGCCCATGAAGCGGCTGGTCAGGCGGATGCCGCGGTCATTGCGGATGAGGTAGTCGTTTTCCGCCAGCTCGCGGAAGTTCTCGCTGCGCACGTCCACCGTCGGCCACACGGATACCACCAAGTTCACGCCGTATTTCTTCAGTTCCTCCACCATGCCTTCGGGGTCTGGCCAGTCCACCGGGTCGAACTTCCAGTCGCCCTGCTTGGTCCAGTGGAAGAAGTCCACCACGATGGCGTCCATCGGCAGGCCGCGCCGCTTGTGCTCGCGCACCACGCTCAGCAACTCCTCCTGCGTGCGGTAGCGCAGCTTGCACTGCCAAAATCCCATCAGATCGTCGCGCATCATGGGCACGGTGCCGGTTGCCGAGGCGTAGTTGCGCTCGATCTCGTCCGGCGTGTCGCCTGCGGTGATCCAGAAATCGATCTGGCGGGTGGACCGCGCTTCCCACTTGGTCACGTTGCGCGCAAAGGTCACCTGGCCCACCGCCGGGTTGTTCCACAGCAGGCCGTAGCCGCGCGAGGACACCATGAACGGGCAGCTGATCTGCGAATTGCGCTGCACCAGCTCCAGCTTCAGGCCCTTGAGGTTGAGGCTGTCCTCCTGGTACTGGCCCATGCCGTAGATCTTCTCGTCCTCATAGGCCTCAAAGCTCATCGCGCAGCGGTAATCGTCGCGTCCCACGCCCGGGTGCAGCAAGCGGCCCCGCATGGCCAGCGGCACGGAGTACTCCGACAGGTCGGAGCGGTTACGCACGTACTCGCGCGTCAGCTCCTCGCCCTTTCCATTGTAGAAGAACAGATAGCCGTGCCGGTCGATGAACGCCGCGACCTTGCCGTTTTTGATCCACGCGGCATTTTCCTCCGCTATAATGGGCGCATCCTCGCCCGGCCCGCCTGCGGCGGCCATCTGTTTTTTATTTTTAGGCGCGGTATGAACCATGGACCGCTCCGCCTGATGCTCGCCCGCAGGCAGCAGCGCCCAGTTCTCATCCAAATCCAGCTGCGCCGCACGGGTGACGCGCACGCGCAGGCCGTTGTTCCCCCACGGCTGAATGAGCAGCTTTTCTTCGCCCTGCTGCCAGTAGAGCTGGTTATCTTCAAGCCTGATGATGGCCATATTCGCTACACTCCTTCCTCACAGCGGCAGTTCTGCGCCCACGCGCACGAACAGCGGAATCACATCGATGGGCGCGTCCGCCAGCACGGACTGCCCGCCCGCATATGTTTTGCCTGTGCTCACCTCGCGCCAGGTATCGCCCGCAGGCAGATATACGCTGCGCTGCACCGCGCCTGCCTCAAACACCGGCGCGACCAGCAGATCGGGGCCAAACAGATACTCGTCCTCGTACCGATACGCCTCGGAGTCATCCGGATACTGGAAGAACAGCGCGCGCATCACGGGCGTGCCGTGCTCATGCGCTTGGCGCATCACCGTTTCGATATAAGGCTTTAGGCTCTCGCGGATGAGGATGTATTTTTTCAGAATCTCATAATTGTCCTCGCCAAAGGACCACACCTCGTTGCCCGCGCCCGTGCCGAACCGTTCAATCTGTCCATAGAACTTGACCGGCGGCTCAGTGTAGGGCAGGCGATCGCCATGCAGCCGCATCACGGGAAGGAAGGCGCCCCACTGGAACCAGCGCACCAGCAGCTCGCGGAAGTCCTCGTGCGCGGTAAAGCCGCCCAGGAATCCGCCAATATCGCAAGTCCACCAGGCGATGCCCGCCATGCCCGCATTCAGGCCAGCGGACAGCTGCTTGCGCATTGCAGTAAACGTGGATTCCACATCTCCCGACCACAGCAGCGCGCCGTACTTCTGCGAGCCTGCCCACGCACAGCGAATCAAATGGCAGATGCCTTCGTCGCCCTGCGCCTTCATGCCGTCGTAGAAGCCCTTGATGTAGCAGCGGGGGTACTCGTTGGCGCACAACAGCGCCGGGCCGTCGTAGTAGCGATAGTTGTCCGCGTCATACGCGTCGATCTCGGGCTCAGCCTCGTCCAGCCAAAAGAGCTTAACGCCCTTGTCATAATAATGCTGCTTCACCTGCTGCCAGACGTACTTCTGCGCGCCGGGGTTGATCGCGTCATAATAGGTGCACGGCCCCATCCAGGTGCCGTGGATGGGCAGCCCGCGATCCATGTGCATCAGATACCCGCGTTCGCTCATCTTTTTGTAGTTGTCCGTGCGCTGATCCACCGTGGGCCACACCGATACCATCAGGTTGACGCCCATCTCGTTCAGCTCGCGGATCATCGCCTCGGGATCTGGGAAATCCTTGGGATCGAACTGCCAGTCGCCCTGCGCCGTCCAGTGGAAGAAATCGATGACGATCACGTCCATGGGCAGACCGCGCTTTTTGTGCTCGCGCACCACGCGCAGCACCTCGTCCTGCGTCTGGTAGCGCAGCTTGCACTGCCAGAATCCCATCAGATCGCGGCGCATCATGGGCACGCGGCCCGTGACGGCGGTATAATTCTCCAGCACCTGCGCCGGCGTATCCGCCGCAGTGATCCAGTAGTCGATCTGCCGCGTGCGCTCCGCCGTCCACTCGGTGACATTTTCGCCCAGCGTTACCTGTCCCACCGCCGGGTTGTTCCAAAGGAACCCATACCCAAGCGAGGACAGCAGGAAAGGCACGCTGGCCTGCGAGTTGCGCTGCGCCAGCTCCAGCTGGCAGCCCTTCAGGTTCAGATAGTCCTCCTGGTACTGCCCCAAGCCGTAGAAGCGCTCGTCCTCGCGCGCCTCGAAGCTCATCACCGCTGTCCAATCCAAGCAGCCGGGAATGGGCGTGAGCAGCCGCGCCTTGCGCGAAAGCGGCACGCAGAATTCCGACAAATCGGAGCGGTCGCGCACATATTCGCGCAGCAGCTCCTCGCCCTTGCCGTTGAGAAAGCGCATGTACCCGTGCCGGTCGATCTCCGCAGTGATGTTGCCATTTGTGATGCGCATCGCGTTGGGCTTTTTCTCGGGCTTTTCATTGAACTGATACTCGCCCTGCCCCAGGCGCGCCGCGTCCTGTGCAAAGTTGGGCGGCGCCGTCTCAAAGATCTCCGCCTTAGCCTGAAGAACTTCCTCGTGCGGCTCGTCCAGCGCCCAGTCCTTTATGTCAAATTCCCCATTGCGCGTGATGCGCACGCGCAATGAGTCCTTGCCCCACGGCTCGACGAGTATCTTTTCCGTGTCCTGCTGCCAGTAGAGACGGTTGCCCGTCACGTCCATAACGGCCATGTTTGTCCCTCCCAAGATCATATATTTTGCAACTTGTTTCAAAACTTATAGACTGGCGAGCAGCGCGTCCACGTCTCGCTCCTGTGTCGCCCAGCTGGTCACCAGGCGGATGGCGGTGTGACTGTCGTCCACCTTTCCCCAGGTATGAAACGCAAAGCGCTGCGAAAGCCGCTCGATCTGTGCGTTCTCCAGCACAGGGAAGAGCTGGTTGGTGGTCGTTTGCGCCAGCATCGGGAGCCCCTTTGCCGCAAACCCCGCGCGCAGCTTGTCCGCCATCGCATTCTGGTGCGCGCCGTACTTTTCATATACGCCCTCCCGCATCAGCGCACCGAACTGCACACCCAGCAGCCGCCCTTTTGCCAGCAGATTTCCCCGCTGCTTGCGGGTGTATGCGAAATTTTCCCCCAGCGCCGCATTGGAAAACACCACCGCCTCGCCGAACAGCGCGCCGCATTTGGTGCCGCCGATGTAGAACGCATCGCACAGCTGCGCAAGGTCGGGCAGCTCCGCATCGTTGTCCTGCGCCGTCAGCGCCGAGGCCAATCGCGCGCCGTCACAGTAGAGCAGCAACCCGTACTCGTCGCACACCGCCCTCAACGCCTTCAGCTCCGCCAGCGTGTACAGCGTGCCCAGCTCCGTGGGCTGGGAGATGTATACCAAGGCGGGCTTGACCACGTGCTCGTCGATATATTCTGCCGCCACTTCCCGAACCGCTTCAGGCGTCAGCTTGCCGTTCACATTGGGCCGCGTCAGGACCTTGTGCCCGGTCGCCTCCACCGCGCCTGTCTCGTGACCGTTGATGTGCCCTGAATCCGCCGAAATCGCCGCCTCGTAGGGCCGCAGCGCGTGCGCGATCACCATCGCGTTGGCGGGCGTGCCGCCCATCACAAAGTAGACCTCCGCGCCGGGGCACGCCGCCTTGCGCCGAATCGCCTCCACCGCCGCGCCTGTGTACGCATCGTCGCCGTAACCGGGCGTGCTGACGCGATTGGTCTCCACCAGCGCTTCCAACACCTCCGGGCAGGCGCCCTCCTCATAATCGCATCGAAAGCTGATCATACTCATTATCCCTTCCGAATAAAATGTTTTTCATAACTATTCTACACGGTTTCACTCGCCAAATCAACCGACACGCTCAAGAATCCCACCTGCTGAAACAAAACAAAAGAGAGGCGGAATCCACCCCTCTTATTTGATGTACATGAACTACTTCAGCACCTTTTTGAGCCACTGGCCCGTGTAGCTGCCCGGGACCTGCGCCACCTTCTCGGGCGTGCCCTGCGCCACGATGGTGCCGCCGCCGTCTCCGCCCTCCGGTCCCAGGTCGATAATATGGTCGGCGGTCTTGATGACATCCAGATTGTGCTCGATGACCAGCACGGTATTGCCCGCATCGGTCAGCTGCTGCAGCATCTGGATGAGGCGCTCAACATCCGCCATGTGCAGACCGGTGGTCGGTTCATCCAGTATGTAGAGCGTTTTGCCCGTACCCACGCGCGCCAGCTCGGTGGCTAGCTTGATGCGCTGGGCTTCGCCGCCCGACAGCTGCGTGGAAGGTTGTCCCAGCTTGATGTACCCCAAACCCACGTTGTAGAGCGTCTTGAGCTTGCGGTGAATGGGTTTGAAGTTCTCGAAAAAGCTCATCGCTTGCTCTACGGTCATATCCAACACGTCGTAGATGGATTTACCCTTGTAGCGCACCTCCAGCGTCTCGCGGTTATAGCGCTTGCCCTTGCACACCTCG